>CAYMEC010000063.1:0-20382 GCA_964389425.1 uncultured Roseovarius sp. | reverse complement strand
CTGAATGGCGCGATCTTCGCCACTGTCCTCACCCGTGCCCATCATGGCCTTGCCCATTTCGTCCATCACGGCCCGCACATCGGCAAAGTCGAGGTTGATAAGGCCAGGACGCACCATCAGGTCTGTCACGCCTTTCACACCCTGATACAGCACGTCATCGGCCATGCTGAACGCCTGGGTGAAGGTCGTCTTTTCATTGGCCAGACGGAACAGGTTCTGGTTGGGAATGATGATCAGCGTGTCGACCACAGCCTGAAGCGCATCGACGCCATCCTCGGCCTGGCGCATCCGCTTGCCGCCTTCGAACTGGAAAGGCTTTGTCACAACACCCACGGTCAGCACGCCCAGTTCCCGCGCGGCCTGCGCGATGATGGGTGCTGCACCCGTGCCTGTGCCACCGCCCATCCCGGCGGTGATGAAGCACATATGCGCACCCGCCAGATGATCGACGATCTGTTCGATGTTTTCTTCCGCAGCGGCCGCCCCGATGGACGCTTTCGCGCCCGCGCCCAAACCTTCGGTCACTTTCACACCCAGCTGGATGCGCGATTTGGCCTCTGACTGGCTCAGCGCCTGAGCATCCGTGTTGGCGACAACGAAATCCACGCCCTCAAGGTTTTTCTGGATCATGTTGTTGACGGCATTGCCGCCTGCGCCGCCCACACCAAAGACTGTGATCCTTGGTTTCAGCTCTTCCTGTCCGGGCATTGTGAGGTTCAATGTCATGTGCTCTTCCGCCTGCTGCTGGCCCGTGGAATCGGGCTTCCTTCGCCTAAAATTACCGCGATCCTACCGATGCCGCGCCCTTTCGTCACCCTAAAATCCGCGAAAAACCCCAAAAACAGGGTGAAAAACCACCAAATATGGTCTGTTTTTTATCCACATACGCGGTATTTCGCCGAATTGCGCACATATTGGGTTCACCAGTTGTCCTTGAACCATTTCACCGCGCGGCGCAAAGACCGGGCCGGATAACGGTCTGTCGGGATCTCGAAGTCCCACCATTCATCCTGGGGATTCGCCGCCAGCAGGCACATGCCCACGGCAGAGGCAAAACCCGGCCCCGTCGCCGCCTGCGGCAGACCGTGCACCCGCAAGGGCCGCCCCAGCCGCACATTCTGCCCAAGGATGCGGCTCGCCAGCATGTCCAATCCGGGGATCTGGCTTGCGCCGCCGGTCAACACGATCTGCTGGCTGGGCAGGCAATTGAACCCTGCCCCGTCCAGCGTCTGCTTCACCAGTTCCAGGATCTCTTCCACGCGCGGGCGCATGATGCCGATCACTTCGGCCCGGCTCACATTGCGCCGGTCATGTTCCCAATCGCCCGTCTCGCCGCCGATATCGATCATGTCGCGATCGTCGACGCCCGTGGCCTCAACGCCGCCGTAGAAGGTCTTGATCCGCTCGGCCATGGTCTTGGGCACTTGCAACCCCATGGAAATGTCACCTGTCACATGATCCCCGCCCATGCGCACGCTGTCGGTATAAATCATGTGCTTTTTCATGAAGATCGACACGCCGGTGCTGCCCCCGCCCATGTCAATGCAGGCCGCGCCCAGTTCCTGTTCATCCTCGACCAGCGCCGAAATCCCAGAGACATAGGCCGACGAGGCAATCCCGGCGAGTTCCAGATCACTGCGCTGCACGCAATAGGCAAGGTTCTGCACCGCGCTGCTGTCCACCGTAACCATGTGCATGTCCGTGGCCAGCGTCTGGCCCAACTGTCCGCGCGGATCAGAAAGGCCCGACCGATGATCGAGCGCAAAGTTTACAGGTTGCGCATGCAGGACATCACGCCCTTCGCCGTAGTCGGGCACATCACAGGCAGACAGCACGCGACTCACATCCTGATCGGTCACCATGGGGCTTTCCAGCTCCACCTGGCCCGCCAGGCCATAGGATCGCGGCGAGGCACCGGAGAAACAGGCGATCACATGATCCACCCGCACCTGCGCCATCTTCTGCGCGGCGTTGATCACCGTTCGGAAGGCGCGTTCCGTCTCGCGCATCGCGGAAATTTCCCCGAATTGCACGCCCAGCGACCGCGTCGTCGCCGCACCTATCACCCGGAACCCCGCCTGACCCGCAAGCGATCCCACGCCATCGTGGTCATTCAGCCGCTCCGTCCCGTCAAAGCGCAGCACGAGGCAGGCAATCTTCGAGGTACCCACGTCCAGCACCGCCACGACACCGCGTTGGATCGCAGCTTTGCGCATGTTCCGCATGGCTCTTTGTCGGTCATATAGCTCAATCATCAGTGGTCGATCCCTAGCATCGGTTTGCGCACCCGCCACCACGTGTCAGCGGCAGGTTGGTTCATTCTGACGGTCGGCCGCCCGGCCAGCCGCATATCCACGGTAGACAGATCACGCGCGAACATGTCTTGCGTCTGATCCAGCACCAGCACGCGCTCCAGCGCGCGCACGGCTCCCTCTTCTGGCAGCAGGATGCGTTGATCACGATCCAGCACCACGTCCCAGCGGCGCTCCCCCATGCGCACAAGGCCAATGACGCGCCCGCCCAAGGGGGCGGCGGCCTCAAGGATCGCCATGGCACCGGGCACATCTTCATTGCCCCCCTCGCCCGCAATCACCGGCAGGTCCGCACGATCAGACCGCGCTTCAAGCTCATCCACCACGACACCTTCGGCATCCACCAGCGCAATCTCATCCCAGGTCCGCCACACAGCGACGGGCTCACGCTCGGACACAGTCACCACCATCGTGCCACCCTTGCGAATGCGCACATCGGCAGATCGCACCGCCGGCAGGCCGGTGATCATCTCATGCACGTGGTCAATATCGATATCGAAAGAGGAGATCGGGAAATCGAAGGGGAAGATTTCGCGAATGTCTTCTTCCACCTCCTCGCTCGCACCCTCGATGGCCAGAAGCTCGACCATGAACTCGGGGCGCGTTTCGATCTGCTGGCGCACGTCCATCACCGCCAGCGCGATCTGTTCCTGCCGCTCTTCATTTCCGAAATAGGACGTGGCCAGCCCAAACGTGAAGGCAAACGGCACGCCCACCCGCAACAGCATGCGGAAGTAAGGCGTCAGCATCAGGCGCTGGTACCGATAGGACCAGCGCGATGGCGACGGATCGCACTTTTTATCAGACCGCGTCACCTGTGGCATGAGGCATCCTCCACCAACCACCGGCACAGCGCGGGGAAATCCATGCCCACGGCAGCGGCCTGCTCGGGCGACAATGATGTGGGCGTCATGCCGGGTTGGGTATTGGTCTCCAGCAGGATGAGGCCGTCGAGCCCCTTTTCTTCATCCCAGCGAAAATCGGTGCGCGACAGGCCGCGACACCCCAGGATCTCATGCGCCGTCAGCGCATAATCCAGACAGGCTTGAAACACCGGTCCCGGGACCACGGCGGGCACCACATGGCGCGACCCGCCCACCTCGTACTTGGCGTGATAATCATACCAGCCCTCGGTGATGATATCCGTCACCGTAAGCGCCCGGTCGCCCAGCACGGAGGTCGTCAACTCCCGGCCCGGCACAAACGCCTCGACCATCACTTCATCGGGCATGTCTTCAGACAGCATCGGCGGGCCATTCGCCGCCTCCTGCACCAGATACACCCCAACAGACGACCCTTCATTATTGGGTTTCACCACATAGGGCGGCTCCAACACATGCTCTTTGCGCACGCGGTCGGCCTCCGCGATCACGCTTTCGGCCACGGGCAACCCGGCCCGCTGATAGGCGTCTTTCGTCGCCTGCTTATCCATCGCCAAGGCGGAGGACAGAACGCCCGAATGGGTATAAGGGATCTGCAACCATTCCAGCATGCCCTGCACGCAACCATCTTCACCCCACCGCCCATGCAGCGCGTTGAAGACCACGTCCGGGGCAAGTGCGGTCAACCGATGGGCCAGATCCCGTCCTGCCACGACCTCGGTCACGCGAAATCCCGCCTGTCGCAGCGCTTCGGCACATTCACGACCCGTGGACAGAGACACCTCGTTCTCTGCCGAAAGGCCGCCCATAATGACCGCAACATGTTGGGAACCGCCTGCCTGTCCCACACTCGCCTCAATTTCCCGAGCCTTTCTGGCTCGCTATTCTCGCACCTATCCTGGTGCTTCAAAAAATGCCCTAAATTGACCTGAAGGGCTGCTCGTTATCCTGGCTGATGATTTTTGTTTGTTTTTCTCAGCCTTGCGGGGGTTTATTCGGCTGCCTTTTGCCCGACCCGCATAATCTCCCATTGTAACTCTATTCCGCTGTCTTGAAAAACCTTTTTTCGCACCTCTTCCCCCAAATTTTCGAGGTCCGCGGCGGTTGCGTCACCAGTATTGATCATGAAATTGGAATGCTTTTCGCTCATCTGCGCGCCGCCAATGGTTGCCCCGCGCATGCCGGCATCATCAATCACTTTCCAGGCCTTGAGGTCATGCACGTCTCCGGCCTTGCCGGTTGACGAAAACCCCGCCGGATTGCGAAAGGTCGACCCCGCGCTGCGATCCTTGGTGGGCTGTGTTTCATCCCGGCGCTTCAATTGCTCCTCCATCCGCGCATGCAGCTCTTCCGGGTCGCCCTCAGGCGCCTCAAACGTCGCCTGAAAAAGCACGGACCCCTTTGGCAACTCCGTCTGCCGATACTGAAATTGCAGATCCTCCGCCGTCAGCGTGATGATCTCACCTGCCCGGGTCACTGCCCGCGCAGATTGGAACACATCCGCCGTATAGGTCCCGTAACAGCCCGCATTCATTCGCACCGCCCCGCCGATTGACCCCGGAATGGTCCGCAGAAAGGTCAGATCAAGCCCCTCATCCGCGGCCGCCTTCGCCACCTGCGCATCAAGTGCGGCCGCGCCTGCAACCACGCGTGTTCCGTCAAATTCCACGCTGTTGAAGCCGCGCGCCAGCCGGATCACCACCGCCCTCACCCCCCCGTCGCGCACGATCAGGTTGCTGCCCACGCCCATGGGGAACACATCAATTTCCGCCGGCAGGTTCTTTAGAAACATCGCCAGATCTTCCAGGTCCGCCGGCATGAAAAACCAATCCGCCGGTCCACCCACGCGCATCCACGTGAGCGACGCCAGATCGCGATTTTGGGACAGTTTTCCCCGGGGTTGCGGCATATGTGTCATGAGGACGTGCTAAGCCAGCGCGGCGCATTGAACAACCCCGGTCAAACCCAGCACCAAAGTCATCTTGGGGGCCAGCCCCCAAAACCCCCGGGATATTTTTGGCCAGAAAAAGCAAACACTCTGGCGTTTCTTCTGGCTGAAAATATCCCCGCCGGAGGCAAGAAATCTCTTATCCGAACCCCAAGCGTCCCTTGGCCCAACGGCTGAGGTAAATCACCGGCCAACGCAACACGCTCATCCCGGCCAGAAGCACGGCCAATCCCCACCAGGGCCCGTTCTGATAGGTCACATAGCCCAGGATCGGGATGCCCACGGCGATCAGAACATACGCCCGGCGCCAGTGATTGTCGCGGCTGGGCAGCATCGCCAGAACATTGGCAAGAAGCGCCCAAATGCAGGCAAGGATCAGTGACAGGCTCATGTAAGCGACTCCATGCTGTACAGGGCAGCGTTCCTAAAAACACAATGCGTCAAAAAGATGGAACAGACGGCCATCACGCCGCCCCTTTGCCGCGCAGCCGCTCGGGCAGCGCATTGGCCCAGGCGCTGATCGTGCCCGCGCCGAGGCAGACCACCATGTCCCCTTCCCGCGCCACGTCGCGCACCAGTTGATAAAGCCCCGCCTCATCATCGATGGCATGCGCCTCGCGATGGCCGTGACGGATAAGCCCCGCCACCAGATCGTCCCGGCTTGCCCCGTCGATCGGGTCTTCACCGGCGGCAAAAACCTCCGCAATGCCCACCACATCGGCATCATTGAAACAGCCGCAAAACTCATCAAAGAGGCTCGACAACCGCGTATAACGATGCGGCTGATGCACCGCGATCACCCGGCCTTCGCAGGCATGACGCGCCGCTTTCAAGACGGCGGCAATCTCCACCGGATGATGGCCATAATCGTCGATGATCGTCACACCATCCACCTCGCCCACGCGGGTAAAGCGCCGGTTCACGCCGCCGAAATTCGCCAGCGCCTCGCGGATCTCCGCCCCGCGCATGCCCAAGTGCCGTGCCACCGCCACCGCCGACAGCGCATTCGACACGTTATGATCCCCGGGCATCGGCAGCGTGCAGCCTTCGATCACCATCTCGTCCTGTTGCAGCGCAATATCGAAATGCGCGACGCCCGCCTCGTAGCGCAAGTTCACCGCCCGCACATCCGCTTGCGCGTTGAACCCAAAGCTCAGAACCCGCCGATCCGTCAGCCGCCCGACCAGCGCCTGCACTTCTGGGTGATCGGTGCAACACACCGCCAGCCCGTAGAAAGGGATATTGCCGACAAAATCGTCAAAACCCTTCCGCAGCGCATCAAAATCACCCCAATGCTCCATATGCTCAGGGTCAATATTCGTCACAATCGCAATGGTCGCAGGCAGCCGGTTGAAGGTGCCGTCGCTTTCATCGGCCTCCACGACCATCCATTCGCCATCGCCCACCCGCGCGTTCGATCCATAGGCGTGAATGACTCCACCATTGATCACCGTTGGGTCGAAATTCCCATGATCGAGAAGCGCCGCCACCATCGTCGTGGTCGTGGTCTTCCCATGCGTGCCTGCTACAGCAATGTTGGATTTGAGCCGCATCAGTTCCGCCAGCATTTCGGCCCGACGCACGATGGGCAGGCCCATGCGCCGCGCCTCGACCAGTTCGGGGTTGTCCGGCTTGATCGCGGACGAAATCACCACAACCTCCGCATCCGCCATGTTTTCCGCCCGCTGACCTTCGAACACGTCCGCGCCCATCTTCGCCAGCCGCTCGGTGATCTTGGAGGATTTCAGATCCGACCCCTGCACCACGTAGCCGTGGTTCAGCAGCACCTCAGCAATCCCCGACATGCCAATCCCGCCAATGCCCACGAAATGAATGGGCCCCACATCGCCCGGCAGTTTGGTGGCTGCGTTCATGCCTTTGGTTCCTTCAATTCCTGCCTCAATGCCAACGCCTCAACCATATCGGCCAGCACCTGCGGCGCATCCGGTTTGGCGACGGAAAGGGCGGCATCAGCCATTTGCGCCGCCTTGTCCGGCGCGCCCAGAATCCCGGCCACTTGCTCTGACAGCCCGGCCGCCGTCAAGGCGCTTTCCTGCACGACAACGGCCGCACCCGCCTCTTCCAGCCCCCGCGCATTCGCGGTTTGATGATCTGCCGTCGCATGAGGAAACGGGATCAGGATGGCGGGCCGCCCCACCACCGAAATATCCGCCACCGAAGACGCCCCCGCCCGGCTGATCACCAGTTGCGCCTCGCTCAGGCGGCGCGGCACGTCGCGGAAAAATGGCTGTACTTCGGCGGCAATGCCGTGGCGGGCATAGAACGCCTGCACCCGCTCCATATCCTCCTCCCGCGCCTGATGACTGACGCGCAGATTGGCGAGGATCTCTCCGGGCAACATCGACAAGGCCTCCGGCACCAGATCAGACAGCGCTTTTGCCCCCTGAGACCCGCCGATCACCAGCACCGACATCGGGTAATCGCCCGGCGGAATATAGGCCGCCTGCGCCTTTTCCAGCACCGCCGCGCGCACCGGATTGCCCACATGCACACCCTGCGCGCCATCGGGCAAGACCGTGGGCCACGTCCCGCAGGCCACGCGATCGACGCGGCGCGCAAACACCTGATTGACGCGCCCCAGCACGCCGTTCTGTTCATGGATCATCCGAGGCCGCCGCAGCACCCAAGCCGCCGCCAGCGCCGGGATCGTGGGATAGCCGCCAAAGCCCACCACGGCATCCGGCCTTTCCCGCCGCATTCGCAGCGTCGCGCCCAAAACACCGCCCAGAATATGAAACGGGGCCACGACCTTGTTCGCCAGTCCGCCCCGCGCAAACGTGGCCGAGGCCACCTGTTCCACCTGCACGGAATGGGGAAACCCCCCGCAATACCGCGCGCCGCGCGCATCGGTCGACAGCTTCACCCGCCAGCCCCGCCTCAACATCACCTCCGCCAGCGACTGCGCGGGAAACATGTGCCCGCCCGTGCCGCCCGCCGCGATGATGAGAAGCGGCTGGGTGCTCACCGCGCTGACTTTCCGAGAATATCGTGAATTTCACCCTGCGGCCGGGACCGGGTGAACGCAAACAGCATCCCCACAAGAATACCCCCCGCAATCAGCGAGGACCCCCCGTAGCTCACGAACGGCAGGGTCATCCCCTTCGCCGGCAACAGCCGCACGGCCACACCCATGTTGATCATCGCCTGCACCGCAAAGACGGACAACAGACCCACCCCCGCAAGCCGGATGAATATGTCCCGCTCCCGCATCAGGCGGCTCAGCGACCGCACCACGACCGTGGCATAAAGCGCGATGATGCACAGGACCAGCACGAGGCCATATTCCTCTGCCGCCACCGCGATGATGAAATCCGTGTGCGCATCCGGCAGGCTCCACTTCACCTCGCCTTCGCCCACGCCCACACCAAAGAAGCCGCCCTCGCGGATCGCGTTGGTGGCAAACCCCAGCTGCGTGTTGGGGTCCACATCGGGGCTCAGAAACCCGTCAATGCGGCGCGCGAAATGCTCGGAATTGGAGTAGGCAAAACTGCCCAGCATCACCACGATCACCGCCATGATGACAAGCAGCAGAATGGGCGCGCCCGCCACAAAATACATCACACCCCAGGAAAACAGCACCAGGCAGGCCTGCCCGAAATCGGGCTGCATCGCCAAAAGCGCCACGATCACCACGACGATCAGGAGGGACCATGATTTGCCCGGCGGACCGTTGATCTGCTGGCTCGCGGACATCAGCCACGCGGCCACAACCACGAAAACCGGCTTGAGAAACTCGGACGGCTGAAGCGAGGCAAAGCCCAACGAATACCACCGCACCGCACCCTTGCCGAAATCCGTGCCAAAAAACGGCAACATCGCCAGCGCCGCAAAGGCCGCAATGAATCCCAGCACCGCCAGCCGCCGCACCAGATGCGGGCTCATCATTGACACGATGAACATCGCCGTCAGCGCCATGCCGCCAAAAACGGCCTGCCGCTGCACGTAATGAAACGGATCAAATCCGTTCTTTTCCGCCAACGGCGGCGAGGCCGCCAGCCCCAGCAAAATCCCAATGCAAAACAGGATCAGGACGCAGGTCATCGACCATTTGTCGATCGTCCTCCACCACCTGGGAAGGACAGGCTCACCATCCCGGGCCGGGACTGCGCCATACACCATCTCTGTCATGTCTACCGCCGCTCTGCCTTGTAGATGCCCCTCTTTTGCGGGGGCTATCACATCAGTTTAGCAGATGCCGCACCCCGAGGGAAGCATTTCCCGCCCCGGTCCCCACGCCTTCTTATTGGCCAGAAATACTCCCGCCGGAGGCACGAATTCTCAGGCAAGCCCTTTCAACACGCAGGCCACGAAATCATCGCCGCGCTGTTCAAAGTTGTCATACTGATCGAAACTTGCCGCCCCGGGTGCCAGCAGAACCGTGTCGCCCTCTTCGGCCTCTTGCATCGCCCGCGCCACGGCGCGGTCCATGGTGGTGCACACCTCGGCCTCCACATCCCCCAGCTGGAGCGCAAAAGACGCCGCTTCCCGCCCGATCACATAGGCTTTCACGACATGGGGCAGCCCCGGCTTCAGCCCGGCAACACCGCCCTCTTTCTCCAACCCCCCGCAAATCCAACGCACCCGGTCAAACGCCAAAAGCGCCTTGAGCGCGGCATCCACATTGGTGGCCTTGCTGTCATTGACGAAGACCACGCCATCGCGCTTGGCCACGATCTGGCTGCGATGCGGCAGGCCCTCGAAGGAATGAAACGCATCCTCAATCAGCCGTGGTGCAATCCCCAGCGCCCGGCACGCCGCATAGGCCGCACAGGCATTCTGATGGTTATGCGCGCCGGGCAACCCCGCCACCGCGCGCAAGTCAATGGACGCGGCCTGCCGCCCCTTGCGGTACTCAGACAGAAACCCCTTGCGCGCGAAAACATTCCATCCAGGTCCCGTCAACTTGCCCTCGACCGACACCCGCAACACCCGATCATCGCTCGGGCCTTGCGCCAACTGTCCGGCCAAGAACACACCTTCGGGTTCATCGACCCCGATCACAGCACGATCCGGCCCGCCTTCGGAAAACAGCCGTCGCTTGGCGGCAAAATATCCTCCAAAACCCCCATGACGATCCAGATGATCCGGGGAAAGATTGGTAAACACAGCCACATCCGGCGTCAGCGCGCGGGCCAGTTCGGTCTGGTAGGAACTCAATTCCAGCACCACCACGCCCCCATCGCCGGGCGGATCGATATCCAGCACCCCGCGCCCGATATTGCCGGCAAGCTGCGCCGGCTTGCCCGCGCATTGCAAGATGTGATGAATGAGCGCCGAGGTCGTCGATTTCCCGTTGCTCCCCGTCACCGCGATCACGCGCGGCGGGGTCTCAAACTGCGCCCAGTCCGCACCCGCAAGCGACCGAAAAAAGAGACCGATATCATTGTCGACCGGCACTCCGGCCGCCATCGCGCGGGCAATGATCGGATTGGGCGCGGGATACAGATGCGGGATGCCCGGTGACACCACCAACAAATCCACATCCTCAAACGCATTTTGCTTGGACAGATCGCGCAGCCGCAAATCCTCCGCCTCGGCCGCCGCGCGCGCCAGCGGGCTGTCATCCCAGCACAACACTTCTGCGCCGCCCGCGTGCAAGGCTTTTGCCGCCGACAACCCGGACCGGCCCAATCCCAGTACCGCGACCGTCTGACCCTCTGATCCGCGCACCGGGATCACGCCTGACCCTCCGCGACGGCTTTCAGAACCGCCATGGCCTGATCCCGCATCCCCCAGGGGACAAACGCATGATCATGATGAAACGCCGCAACCATGTTGCACGGGATGCCCGCATCAGCAAGCGCGCCTGCCACCGCCGCCGTCAAACCCACACCATCCAGCGCCGAATGCACCGACAGCGTGATCTGCGCCATGGGTTGGTTCAATTCGAATCCATGCTCAGCCGCCGCCGCCTCCGCAAAAATAAAGGACGTGCCTTCCGCTTCCTCAAAAACGGCCAAGGCCCCGCGCGGGTTGATGCCCTGCCCTGTGCAGAAATGCCAAACTGTCTCGCTCAAGACCGGCGCCATGCCCGCGATCATCGCGGCCCGGTCCTTGACGGGCGCACTCATCCCGCGCCCTCATGGGCGTTGGTGACGTAGATCTGCGATGAAAACGAAAGATCGAGTGTGAAAGCACAGGGCTCGGGGATCAGCGCCTTGATGGCCGCCTCCAGATCCCGGCTCAACGCCAGAATGAATGCGGTGTCCCTGTGCGGTTTCGCCAACAGCGACACCCGCGCCAGAAAATGCGTGTGATGGAACACCGCCGCCGGATAGGCTCGCCCCTTGCACGCGCCAGACTCCGGGTCATGGGCTTGAATCACCTCTTCGATGCGCTCCAGCACCGCCTTGGGATCAAGGCTCAGATCAGACGAAAAGCAAAGGTCCGCGTGGGGCATTTATCTCACCTTCAACGTGGCCAACCCGATCAAGGCCAGGATCAGCGCAATGATCCAGAACCGGATCACGATGGTGGGCTCGGCCCAGCCTTTCTTTTCGTAATGGTGATGAATGGGCGCCATCAGGAACACGCGTTTGCCCGTGGCTTTGAAATAGGCGACTTGAATGATGACGCTCAAAGCCTCCACCACAAAAATCCCGCCAATGATGCCCAGCACCAGTTCGTGTTTCGTGGCCACCGCGATCGCGCCCAGTGCACCACCCAGCGCCAGTGACCCGGTGTCCCCCATGAACACGGCCGCCGGCGGCGCGTTGTACCACAGAAACCCGAGGCCACCGCCCACCAGCCCGGCGACAAAAACCAGGATTTCCCCTGTCCCGGGCACGTAATGCACTTCCAGATACTCGGTGAAATCCACGCGGCCCACGGCATAGGCAATGATCCCCAGCGCCGTTGCCGCAATCATGACCGGCATGATCGCCAGACCATCGAGCCCATCGGTCAGGTTCACCGCGTTGGCGGCGCCCACGATGACAAACATCGTGAAGGGTATGAACAACAGCCCCATATTCCACAGCGCATCCTTGAGGAACGGAAACGCCATCGTGTTCTGCAACGTCTCCGGGTGGTAGGCCGTCGCCCAGACCCCGGCAATCCCCGCAATCACAAATCCCAGCAGCAGCCGCAGCTTGCCCGACACACCCGACGAGCTTTGCTTGGACACTTTTGCGTAGTCGTCCGCAAAGCCGATCAGCCCGAAGGCCAGCGTCACGAACAAAACGATCCACACGAACGGATTTTCAAGCCGCGCCCAAACCAGCGTGGATGTCACCAGCGCCCCCACGATCAGCAATCCGCCCATCGTCGGCGTGCCGGTCTTGGCCATATGGCTTTCAGGGCCGTCATCCCGGATGGGCTGACCCTTCCCCTGCTTGCGGCGCAATACGTTGATCAATGGCTTGCCGAAGATAAACCCGAAGACCAGTGCGGTCAGAAACGCGCCCCCCGCCCGGAAGGTGATATACCGGAAAAGGTTGAAGACATCCCCGCCATCGGACCATATGCTCAGCCAATAAAGCATCTACTCTCCGCCCTCTGCTCCGAGGGTTTACCCCCGGTATCCTGTTTTTACATATCCCGCGCCGTACGATCCGGCCGCCGCCAGCCCAGATCGCGGAGGCCTTCCACGATACGCGCCATATCCATGGATAACGACCCCTTGACCAGAATGGTATCCCCCGCCTTTACATGATCCTTCAGGTGCGGTGCCATGGTCGCACTCGTGTCCGTGTGCATTCCCTGCTTCTCGGCGGGCAGCGCGTCATGCAGCGCCGCCATCAATGGCCCAACACAATGAACACAATCGATTTTTTCAATCGCGGGATGCTCGGCCATCCCCGCATGCATGGCCACTTCCGTGGGCCCCAGCTCTTTCATATCCCCGACAAACGCAATTCGCCTTCCGCGGGAAGCCGCCTCTGCCAATACGTCAAACCCCGCGCCCAGCGAGGTCGGATTGGCATTGTAGGAATCATCGATCAGGATCAGCGCCGCCTCGGGCCGATCGGGATCAAGCTCCACCCGCTCTACCGCGCCCCGGCCCTTCACCGGGGCCCAATCCGACAACGCGTGACAGGCCCGCGCCAAATCCGCGCCCAGCGCTTTGGCCGCCGCCAGCGCCCCCAGCCCGTTCATCGCGAAATGCTTCCCGGCAGAGGCCAGCTTGAACAGAAACGGCCCGTCCTCAGTCTCCGCCTTCACCACGCTCACCCCATCGGCCACGCTGACCGAGCAAAGCCGATAATCGCGCCCCCGCTCGCCGAACCCGATCTGGGTGGCACCAACCGCCTGCGCCGCTTCCGACAAAATCGCCCGCGTCGCGATATCATCATTGATGACCGCCACGCCGCCAGAATCCGGGCCAGATTCCAGCCCTTCCACAATCGAGGCTTTCTCCCGCGCGATCCCCGTGATCCCGTCGTCAAAGGCCTCCATATGCACCTCCGCCACGGTGGTGATCATCGCCACATGAGGCCGCGCCATCCTCGACAGCGGCGCAATCTCACCGGGATGGTTCATCCCCATCTCAATCACGGCGAATTCGGTATCGGCGGGCATCCTTGCAAGCGTCAGCGGCACACCCCAATGGTTGTTGTAACTGGCCACAGACGCGTGGGTCCGCCCTTGCGCGGCCAACACATCGCGCAACATCTCCTTGGTGGAGGTCTTCCCCACCGACCCGGTGATCCCAACAACGCGCGCATCCGTCCTTGCCCGGCCCGCGCGGCCCAGCGCCTCGAACCCGGATTGCACATCCTCCACGATCAAAAGCGGCGCATCCTCTGCCACGCCTTCCGGCACCCGGGATACCAACGCCGCCGCTGCGCCCTTCTCCAGCGCCTGACCCACGAATTCATGCGCATCTCGTGCCACTGTCAGCGCGACAAACAAGTCCCCGGGCTCCAAGGTGCGCGTATCGATCGACACACCCGTCGCCTCCCAGTCAGACGTCGCACGCCCGCCTGTGGCCTCAGCGGCCTCTGCCGCCGTCCACAGGCTCATGGGCCGCCCCCATCCAGCGCTGACACCGCAACGCTTGCCTGTTCGGCATCATCGAACGGAAAGACATCGTCCCCCACGATCTGGCCGGTCTCATGGCCTTTACCTGCAATCAGCAACGCATCACCCGCGCCCAGCGCATCCACGCCGCGCAAGATCGCCTCCGCCCGATCGCCCACTTCGGTGGCCTCAGGGCAGCCCTCCAACACCGCCGCGCGGATCAGCGCCGGATCCTCACTGCGCGGGTTGTCATCGGTGACAATGACCTGATCGGCATGTTCCGCCGCCGCCTGTCCCATCAGCACGCGCTTGCCGGGGTCACGATCCCCGCCCGCACCGACAATGCACACGATCCGCCCCATCACATGCGGGCGCAACGCCTTCAGCGCCGTGGCCACTGCGTCGGGCGTGTGGGAATAATCCACGAAAACCGACGCGCCATTTTCGCGCCGCGCGGCCAGTTCCATCCGCCCCCGGACCGTCCGCATTGCGGGCAGCGTGGAAAACACCTGCTCGGGGTCCGCCCCTGCGCCAATCGCCAGCCCTGCGGCCAGAAGCACGTTTTCGGCCTGAAAGCCGCCAATCAACTGCAATTCCGCCTGGCTTACCAACCCCCGCCAGTCGAACCGCAGCACCTGTCCCGTGGGCGAAAAACTGCGCGCGACGATGTGCAGATCAGCCCCGTCCGTGCGCCCTACGGTCAGCACCTCTTGCCCCCGCTCCTTGGCAATCGCAGCCATGTCATGGCCGCGCGGGTCATCGATATTGATCACCGCCACGCCATCCTCCGGCAGCACCCGCGCAAAAAGCCCTGCCTTGGCGTTGAAATAATCTTCGAATGTCTCGTGGTAATCCAGATGATCCTGGCTGAAATTCGAAAACCCTGCCGCCGCCAGCCGCACCCCATCGAGCCGCCGTTGCTCCAACCCGTGGGATGATGCCTCCATCGCCGCATGGGTCACCAGGTGGTCCTCGGCGTCCGCCAAAATCCGGTGCAGCGTGATGGGCTCCGGCGTTGTATGGGCGAGCGGCGCGGTATAGGCGCCTTCCACCCCGGTCGTACCAATATTGATGGCATCCAGGCCCATCCGCTCCCAAATCTGGCGGGTGAAACTGGCGACAGAGGTCTTGCCGTTGGTACCCGTGACCGCCACCACCGTTTCCGGTTGCGCCCCGAACCAGAGCGCGCTGGCATAGGCCAGCGTCTGGCGTGGATCCTCGGCCACGATCAGCGCAGCATCCGAGGCCGCCAGATCCTCAGCCGCGATCTGCGCGCCCGCCGCATCGGTCAGGATCGCCCCTGCACTCATGCGCAGCGCGTAAGTGATGAATTCCCCGCCATGCACCTTCGTGCCCGGCAACGCAGCGAACAGAAAACCGGGCTTGACCTCCCGGCTGTCTACGGCCAGCCCCGTGATCTCAGCCCGCTTGCCGCCCATGGCAGTCAGGCCCAGTTGATCCAAAGATTTCACCTGCGCCACCCTGCTGCCCTCACGTCAATTCTGCTGCGACACCTCTGTTATACCAGTGACCGTGACGGGTTCAATCTCGGGCCTGAGCCCCATCAGCGGGGCCACCCGGCGGATGATCTCTGCGGCCACTGGCACCGCCGTCCACCCGGCGGTCCGGCGCGGTTCCGACCCGGAATTTTCCGATGGCTCATCCAGCGTCACCACCAGAACATACTTTGGATCATGGGCCGGGAAGACGCTGGCGAACGTGGCGATCACCTTGTCTTCGTAGTAGCCCCCGCCGCGTGTCAGGGGTTTGTCGGCTGTGCCCGTTTTGCCGCCCACCGCATAGCCCGGCACCTCGGCCAAAGACGCCGTGCCATCCTCATCAGACACCACCAGCCGCAACATCTTCATCGCATGGGCCGCCGCCTGCTCTGACAGAACCTGCGGCCCGCGCTGATTGCGCGGCTGGCGCAGCAACGTGGGCTTCACCGTGTAGCCGCCATTGGCAATCGTCGCATACGCCGTCGCCAGGTTGAGCGGAGAGGTCGACACCCCATGCCCGTAAGACATTGTCATAAGCGTCAATTCAGACCAGCGTTGCGTCAGTGGCTTCACCTTGGGCGCCTCGATCAGTTCGACCGGCGACGGATCAAGCAGCCCCAGCTGCCCGTAGAATTCCTTCTGCCGGTTCACCCCGATCATCTGCGCAATCCGCGCCGTGCCGATGTTTGAGGATTTGACCAGCACCTTCGTCGTCGACAGTTCAGACCCGTAGTTGCGATAATCCCGGATCTTGTACTTCCCCCACTTGATCGGCCCGCGCGTGTCGATGATGGTCGACGGGTTCACCAACCCCAGATCCATCGCCTGCGCCACGGTGAAAATCTTGAACACGGACCCCAACTCATAAAGCCCCTGCACCGCGCGATTGAAAATCGGGCTGTCATCGGGTGCCCCTTCAGTGGGCGGCGCCGGGCGGTCATTGGGGTCGAAGTCAGGCAGGCTTGCCAACGCAATCAACTCGCCGGTTTCCGCATCCATCAAGATGGCCGTTGCGCCCTTGGCATTCATGATCGTCATGCCGCCATCAAGCACCCGCTCGACCGCCGCCTGCACTGAAAGATCAATCGACAAGGTCAGCGGCTCATGGCTCAGTGCCGGATCTCGAAGACGCTCGTCAAAACGCTTCTCCACGCCAGCCACACCGATGACTTCCGCCGAATGCACGTCTTCCTTGCCAAAACTGGTGCCGCCCAGAATATGGGCCGCCAGCGCGCCATTGGGGTAAAGCCGCATTTCGCGGGGTCCGAAACGCAGCCCCGGCTCGCCGATGTCATGAACCGCCTGCATCTGCTCGGGGCTCAACTTGCGCTTCACCCACACGAAGGTCCGCTTGCCCGTGAAATTCTTGACCAGCCGCTCGCGGTTCAGATCCGGGAAGATCTTCACCAGCGCATCCGCCGCCATCTCGGGCTCAATCATCTCCTGCGGATGCGCGTACAGGCTGAAGGTCTCGAAATTCGTCGCCAGAATGCGCCCCTTGCGGTCCACAATATCTGCCCGCTGCGCCAGAATATGCGCGCCCGATGCGGCCGTGCGGGGCTCTGCGGGTTCCGAATGCGCCAAAGTTCCCATCCGCACGCCGATGGTGGCGAATGCAAACATGAAAAACAGCCCCAGCACGAAAAGCCGCCCCTGCGCACGACGACGCGCCCGGGTCTGCAACTCGTCATGGCGCGCGCGGATGTTCTCACGCTCAATCGCGTCAGGGTTCTCCCCCTCTTCGCGGGCCTTGAGAATACGCGCCAAAGGACGCAACGGTGTGCGGATCATGGGAACTGTCCCCCTTCGCTGCGCAGCTCGATGATCTCAAGCTCTTCCAAGGGCAAATCGATGATTTCCAGCTCTTCCACCGGCATCGACACATCGCCGACGCGGCCAAATTGATGCGGCCGAATTTCCATCAATTCCAAGAACTTGTAGTTGATCTCCGCCAGATCCCGCAGCCGGTCCGGGCGGTTGAGATAGGCCCATTCCGCCCGCAGCATCCGCAGCCGCTCCCGCGCGCCGGCAATGTCTTGCTGCAACTGCTCCGTGCGCGCCTGCGCCTCTTGGGTCTTGTAGTTTTCATGATAGGCCCAGAATGCCATGGAAATGACGATAGCGACGGTCAGGGCGTAAAAAATCGTACGCATCACACAAACCTTTTCAAATACCAACCCAACAGAGCGCCTTCGTCAAGCCCCGGTCTGGCGATCACGACCAGCGAACGGCAGCGCTTTATCGTTGGGGTCTCGGACAACATCCGAGCAACATCCTGCAATTGCCTTTTCGCCAGGCGTCGCGCTGCAAGCGCGCCAACCTTAAGTGGCGCACCATAGGTGCGACGTGTGGGGCCTGACGAAGGCGCGGCGGGCCGATGGCCCTTGATTCCGCGCCCATGCGCTGCTGATTGACGCCTCCACATCACACCGCCCTCTTCAATTCCGGCATCCCCAGCCCGCGCCGGTCCACAGCCTCATGCGCTGCCGCTGTCCTTATCGCCAACCGCAGCTTGGCCGAGCGCGCCCTCGGATTGGCCGCCACCTCTTCGGCACTCGGCGCCACCGCCTTCCGGGATTTCAATTCAAACTGAGGCTCTCGCGCCGCCTCCTGTGGCCCATGGCGACTGCCACCTCCGCCGGCATCAGCCTTGGCCTGCAAAAACCGCTTCACGATCCGGTCCTCGACCGAATGAAACGTCACCACCGCCAGCTGCCCGCCCGGACGCAACACGCGCTCGGCGGCCTCCAGCCCGTCAACCAGTTCGGCATATTCCTCATTCACCGCAATCCGCAGCGCTTGGAAACTGCGCGTCGCCGGATGCGCCTGCCCGGGTTTGGCCCTCGGCAAACAGCCCGACACCACATCCGCCAGCTCCAGCGTCGTCTCCAGCGGCCTTGCTTTCACAATCGCCCGCGCAATCCGTCGGCTCGCCCTTTCTTCCCCAAACAGATAGAGGATATCCGCCAGCATCTCCTCACTGGCCTCATTCACGATATCGCCCGCAGACCGCCCGGCCTGCCCCATGCGCATATCGAGCGGCCCGTCTTTCTGAAACGAAAAGCCCCGCTCCGCCTGATCCAGCTGCATGGACGACACACCCAGATCAAGCACGACGCCATCCGCGCCCTCGATTTGCGCATCCATCTCGGAAAACCGCGCCTGCACGACGCGCAAGCGGTCGCCATAGGCCGCGCCCCACTCTCCAGCCATGGAAATCGCCAGCGGATCGCGATCAATCCCCACAACCCGCGCGGCACCCGCCTCAAGCAACCCGCGCGTATACCCGCCCGCGCCCAGCGTGCCATCAATCCAAACCCCCTCAACAGGGGCCACACGACTTAGAATTGCTTCAAGAAGGACGGGAACATGCGGTGTCTCTATGGCGGCAGCAGCAGACATCTGTCATGCCCCTCCCGGCGGTCCATCAAGGAAGACCAGCGGATCCACATCGTCCGGCAATTCATCCAGCCAGGCTTCCGTCCGCGCCTCTTCCTCGGCCTCATAGGTTTCGGGTTTCCAGATCTGGAACGTGTCACCGGCAGCGAGGAACAACGCCTCACCCGGCACCGTCAGCCCGATCTTTTCCCGCAGCTTCAAAGGCAGCACCAGCCGCCCTGTCTCATCCACATTGGTATGCACGGATTGCGCACTGAAAAGCCGCTCCAACATCGCCCGCTCGCGCGAACCGCGGGGCAGGTTGGCGATCTTCTCATCCACCTCGTCGATGGCCTTGACCGTGTAGCATTCCAGGTATTTGCGGCGATGATCGCCATAAACGATGACCAACTCAGGGGTCAAACCGTCCGTCCAGCCGGGATCATTGGCCTCAAGCACGCGGCGAAAATGGGCCGGGATAGACACCCGCCCCTTGGCATCCACCTTGTGGAGCCCTTCACCTCTGAACCTGCGAACCACTGTCCCCTGGCTCCTTATCCCTCCCCCCCTCGTTTCAGCCCTTCCCGAGCCTTAGAATACGAAACGGCGGATTAGACTGCTGCCACTGTCCAATCCGCCGCCCTCGTCCCGCGAAGCGGGTAGTCCAGCTGCGCGCGCCACCTGGGGGGATGTCTGCTCGCCCGCGCGCCGGATCTCTTCGTTTCGATGAAAGCGGGTGCCTGTATGAAACCTGACTTGGGATTGTCGTTGGGGTCTTTTTGGATCGCCCCTTTTGATCCCGTCCTCATCGTGTAGAAAGGTATTACATGGGAATTTATGGTAATCAATAACTTTCTACGGGAATTCGCACAGCATCTTGTTTTCCGAAGGTGGCGAAATCAACATGATGTGCCAATTGGCGCCGATTTCGTACCTTAAATAGCGTTTGAGTGGAGATTAGACACAATATATAGACAATCAGCCGCCAAGCCGTGAATTCCCTCAAAATCCCACTTTTTTGGAAATTTCTAGCCGACATCCCGTTTTCACACGGTTTTACACCCGCAAAACGCGCCGGAAAAACCTCAATTCCCATGAGATACCGAGGTGATTCGCGCCCTGTGCCACGAATTCCCATCCCGTACCTTGGCGGACCGGCTCATGCGGGCCAGATCCCGCGTTTGACACGCGCGCGCACCCGTTCCACCAATGGTCACCGAGCCCTGAAGGAGGATCAAATGCTCATCGCCGTCAGCGTTGGAACCGATGATCTGGACAGCTCCATCGCGTTCTACGACGCCCTGCTGGCCACACTCGGCATGGTCCGCACCGCGCAAAACGCCACCGAGGCCGGCTACAGCGCACCTGACACGCCACCGATC
>CAYMEC010000062.1:12119-21018 GCA_964389425.1 uncultured Roseovarius sp. | reverse complement strand
ACTGCGGCTCGCGGATATCTTCCGCACCAATGTGGTGGACAGCACGCTCGACAGTTTTGTCTTCGAAATCACCGGCCCGCCGGAGAAAATCGACGCTTTTGCGGATCTGATGCGCCCCCTTGGCCTGACCGAGATCGCCCGCACCGGAGTGGCCGCTCTCCTGCGTGGAACCTGAGACCCGACCGCGCAGTTTTTAAAAAACTGCGGCCGAATTCTTTTAAAGAATTCGCGCCCCTCAACGAAAAACCGCGCCCCGATCGAGGCGCGGTTTTGCTTTTTTAAGGTCGGGCTTAGCCCCGGTTGCGCATCCCGTTCCAGACCGCCGTGAAGACCACCGCGAAAAGGACGTGACCAACCAGTGCCACCCAGGTGATACCGGTGAAGCCTAGGAACGGCGCGTTGCCGGCCACCAGATGAGCCATACCGTAGAGCGCGAAGACCCAGAGGCCGACGCCGTAGATCGCAGCCGCCACCAGCGACGGCACGAACGGCGTGATCTTGGCACGAATGGGTTCTGCAATCATCAGCCATCCCAGCGGGTACGCCACCAGACCGGCAAAGAAGTGCAGCGCCTCGGCGCCCGGGCGGTAGCCCGACCCGAAGACCGCGCTGATCGTGGCATTGGCCAGACCGACAGGGGCCAGCGTGGCAAAGCCGAACATCGGCGACAGCACCTGACCGAAAAGATCAAAAGCGATAAAAGCCGCAGCCCCCGCGGTAAAAAAAGCGATCAGTGCTGCCTTGATGGATTGGGTATCGGCGCTCAGGCCGGGGGTCATTGTCGTGTAAGCCATGGGTCATTTCCCTCGTTTGGATCCGCGTTTGCGGCGTTGAACATGACCAAGAGATCGGCACTCCACCGGCGCGCGTCCATGGATCACACGCCAGCGTGATGGATCTTGGGTAAATCGACTGTATACCGTTGCATATCACATCAATCTGAAACATTTCCCCAACGTCACGATGCACGCTGCCGGTTCAATTGTTTCAAAAGTCACGATGGATGGCAGCTGCCTTACCCGACTTTTCGACCGGATCTTGTGACATCCGCATTGGCCGCACCGCATCGACCGAACTGGTCTGGAAACGGCAAAACATGCGCCGCGTCTCGTTCCCGACCGGGAAGACCTGCGGCTTTTCGCGATATGGGCTTCGGGGCAATGGCGGATTGTCCGGCACGGATCAACTCATCCGCCAGACCGGGATAATGATCTTGAGCAACAACACTCGGCGATACGGCCAAACGCAGGTCATCCTGTTCACGCACCTCGAATTCCACAAGGTCACCAGGACCGAAATCATGGCCACCAGTCACCGTCGCACAGTCATTTCTGAAAAAGGCAAGGCTCGCATGATCTTCGCACCAAATGACCGCGCAATTCTTGTGACGGTCACTCCAAAGAACAACACCGTACATGGCTTCCCCAACTTTTGCTTCGACGCTCATGACGTCTTTTCCTCAGGGTACTAAGAGAAAGCCGATAATTCCTTTTGCAATTTGTGACAATTTCAACCTATACTGACGCTAATTGGCGTCAACTTTCGACCGCGACACAACTACTAAACGAAAAGATTCAAACCAAACGTCACAGGGTTGATTTTTCAAAAGAAATTGGACCATGGGGTTGGGTTGCAACGACGAAACGGGCCCGAACAAATGTCAGAAGCCGCCCAAAACCCTGCAGAACTGCGCCAGGTTTTCGGAAACAATCTGCGCCGCCTGACGCGACAGTTCAGGTCCGTCTCGGAAGTCTGCCGCGAGTTGGGGATAAACCGCACGCAGTTCAATCGTTACCTGTCAGGCGAAAGTTTCCCTCGGCCCGATGTGCTTTACCGCATCTGCGCATTTTTTGATGTGGATGCCCGGATTTTGCTGGAACCTCTGGACAGCGTGCAGCACGGCTATGGCGAACTGATCAATCATCCCATGCTGGAAGGATTTTTTGGCCGCACCACCGTGGATGTGCCTGAGACAGTCTTTCCCAGCGGGTTCTACCGCTTCGCGCGGCAAAGTTTTCTGGATGTAAATCAATTCGTCATGGGGCTTGTCCTGATCAAGCGCGCCGATGGCTACACTTTTCTGCGCGGGTTTGAGCCGCGCAGTGCGCTCAGAGCGAAAGGTCTGTCGACCCAAACCTACACCGCGGAATTCCGCGGTCTGGTGATGCGGCAGGAAGAAGGCATCATGGCCGTGGTCACTCATCGCGATTCCATGTCGTGCTCGTTCAATTTCCTGGCGCAAGACACCTCTTTCCAGTCCAATATCTGGGAAGGCTATGCCTCTCGCACTGTGCGAGAGAAAGTGACAGGACGCCGGGCGATGCGGATGGTCTATGAGCATCTGGGCGACAGCTGTGGCAGAGTGCTGGAGATCGCTCGGCAAACCGGCGTGGTGAACATCGACAAGGTGCCCGCCTATTACCTGCATCTCTTGCGCCCGGCGGAGGAATTTCGCTAGACCTGTCGTCCCTTGCCATCTGGGACTGGGTTCGATTAATTTAACATACGTTCAATTCACCGGTAAAAGGATCATCCCCCATGGATTTCGGTTTGAATGAAGAACAGCAGGCGGTGTTCGACATGGCCCATGCCTTCGGGCAAGAGCACATCGCCCCCTTCGCCCGCACATGGGAAAGTGACGGCACGATCCCCAAGGATCTCTGGCCCAAGGTCGGGGAACTTGGCTTCGGCGCACTTTATGTCAGCGAGGATCGCGGCGGCACCGGGCTGTCGCGGCTGGAAGGCACGCTGGTCTTTGAAGCACTGTCCATGGCCTGCCCATCCGTGTCGGCGTTTCTGTCCATTCACAACATGTGCGCAAAGATGATCGACACGTTTGCCAGTGACGAGATGAAGGAACGCGTGCTGCCGGATGTGATGTCGCTTAAGACGGTGCTCAGCTATTGCCTCACCGAACCCGGCTCTGGCTCCGACGCCGCCGCGTTGAAGACCCGCGCCGAGCGAGACAATGAAGGGTATGTGCTGAACGGGACGAAAGCGTTCATCTCGGGTGGCGGGTATTCGGACGCCTATGTGGTAATGGTGCGCACGGGCGGCGATGGGCCCAAGGGGATCTCCACTGTTTACGTGGAAGACGGCACGCCGGGCCTGTCCTTTGGCGGGCTGGAAGAGAAGATGGGCTGGAAAAGCCAGCCCACCCGGCAGGTGCAATTCGATGACTGCAAGATCCCGGGCGACGCGCTGGTGGGCGAGGAGGGGCGCGGATTTTCTTATGCCATGGCCGGGCTCGACGGCGGTCGGTTGAACATTGCCGCCTGTTCGGTGGGGGCCGCGCAAGCCGCCCTCGATGCCACGCGCGCCTACATGTCAGAACGCAAGGCCTTCGGCCAAAGCATCGACCAGTTCCAGGCGCTGCAATTCCGTTTGGCGGATATGGAGATCGAGTTGCAAGCCGCCCGCACATTCCTGCGGCAGGCAGCATGGAAGCTGGACCAAGGCGCGCCGGATGCCACGAAATTCTGCGCCATGGCCAAGAAATTCGTCACCGAGGCCGGCAGCCGGATCTGCAACCAATGTCTGCAACTGCATGGTGGCTACGGCTATCTGGCCGATTACGGGATCGAAAAACTGGTCCGCGATGTGCGGGTGCATGAGATTTTGGAAGGCACGAATGAGATTATGCGCATGATCGTGGCGCGCAGTCTACTGGCAGAGGCTTGATCCCCCGGGCGCGGAATCAAGGGCGAAGCCCGCCGCGCCTTCGTCAGGCCCCCTCCAGGGCCTGGCGAAATGGCAATCGCAGGCTGTTGCTCGAATGGAGTCCGGGAACCCGACGATAAAGCGCTACTTTTGATAGGTCAGGATCGCCAGACCGGGGCCAGCCAAAGCCACTCTGTTGCGCATATAATGAAGACTGTTCTAGGAAGGCCCACCATGCCTGACATCCACATCCGCACAAAAGGCCACGCTGGCCGCATCACACTCACCCGGCCCCAAGCCCTCAACGCCATGACATACGACATGTCTCTGGCGATTGAGGCCGCGCTTGACGATTGGGCCGAAGATGACACTGTCAAACTGGTCATCATCGACGCTGAGGGGGACAAGGCCTTCTGCGCAGGTGGCGACATCCAAGATCTCTATGACAGCGGCATGCGCGGCGATTTCGCCTTCGGCCAGACCTTCTGGCGCGACGAATACCGCCTCAATGCCAAGATCGCCGAATACCCCAAACCCTATATCGCCTTCATGCAGGGCTTCACCATGGGCGGCGGCGTGGGGATTTCCTGCCATGGCTCTCACCGCGTGGTCTGCGAAAGCTCCAAGATCGCAATGCCCGAATGCGGGATCGGGCTGGTGCCGGATGTGGGTGGCTCACTCCTTCTGGCCCGCGCGCCGGGACGGATGGGCGAATATCTGGGTTGCACCACGGCGCGCATGGGCCCCGGCGATGCGATTTACGCAGGGTTTGCCGACACTTTCATCCCGCAGGATCAGTGGACAGATGTGATTGCCACGCTGGAAACCACCGGCGACATCACTGCCTTGGACAAGGCCGCAACCGACGCCCCGACAGGCACCCTGCCCGACCTTCAGGCCGACGTCGACGCGAATTTCGGCGGTGAGACCCTGCGCGACATCACCAATGCGCTCAAGGCCGACGGGGGAGACTTTGCCCAAAGCGCGCTGAAGCAGATGTCCCGCAACTCACCCCTGTCCATGGCGGTCGGCGTTGGAATCATCCATCGGTTGCGCGGCCCTGCCGCCGACATCCGCCGCGCGCTGGAACTGGAATACCGCTTCACCTACCGCGCGATGGAACATGGCGATTTCCTCGAAGGCATTCGCGCGGCTGTGATAGACAAGGATCGCGACCCCAAATGGCAGCATGATCTGGAGACGCCCATTTCGCTGGCTGTGACCCAAATGCTGATGCCTCTGGGGGCAAATAAACTGACGTTTGCAAACAAGGGAGAGGCGTCATGAAAATCGGGTTTATCGGGCTCGGCAATATGGGCGCGCCGATGGCGGCGAACCTTTCGGCGGGCGGTCACGAGGTAACCGGATTCGACACGGTTGAGGTCAGCGTCGAGGGCGTCACGCTGGCGGCAAGTGCCGCTGCGGCGGCCACAGGCGCGGATGTGGTGATCACGATGCTGCCCAATGGTGCGATCCTGAGCGCCGTCGCCGCAGAGGTGATCCCTGTGATGAACAAAGGCGCCGTCCTCCTCGATTGTTCCACCGTCGACGTGGACAGCGCCCGCGCCGTTGCATCTGAAGCCAAGGAAGCTGGTGTTCTGGCCCTCGACGCGCCTGTTTCCGGCGGCATTGCGGGTGCCGCGGGCGGCACGCTCACCTTCATGCTCGGCGCCGACCAAGAGGCCTTCCAGATCGCCTCGGAGCTCTTTGACATCATGGGGCAAAAGGCCGTCCATTGTGGCCCTTCGGGCAACGGGCAGGCCGCGAAAATCTGCAACAACATGATCCTCGGCGCGACGATGATCGTCACCTGCGAAGCCTTCGCACTGGCCGACAAACTGGGTCTCGCGCGCGAGGCGATGTTTGATGTGGTCTCCACCTCCTCGGGCTACAGCTGGTCGATGAACGCCTACTGCCCTGCCCCCGGCGTCGGGCCGCAATCCCCCGCCGACAATGGCTACCGCCCGGGCTTTGCCGCCGAACTGATGCTGAAAGACCTGCGCCTTGCCATGGATGCCGCGAAATCAGCGGATGCCGACACGCCTCTGGGCCGCGCCGCGCAAGAGCTTTACGCGCAGTTCGTTGAAAACGAGGACGGGATGGGCAAAGACTTCTCCGCCATGCTGCCCCGGTTTGAAGGGCGCGGGTACGGCTAAAAGCACACGCCAACGAAGTCTTTGAAAGACTTCGGCCGCATTCTTTTAAAGAATGCGGCGCTCAGTCCTCCAGAACCGTTTCCCGTCCGTCTTCCAACACGTAAACGCAGCCCTGTTTGTTGCTGAGCTCGCCCATCTCTTCCCGGCTGAGTCCGCGCGTCAGCCCGCGCAGCACCTTGCCCAGAAGCCCGTGGGACACGATCACCGTCTCGCCGGTCAGGTCATTGAGCACCCCCCGCACCCGAGCCTCCAGCGCGTCAAACCCTTCCCCACCGGGGGCGGCGGTATACAGAAAGAGATCATTGCGCCCGCCGGTCGGCAGCTCATACCGCAACCGGCCTTCCCATTCGCCCGTGGCCACCTCGGCAAGGCGCGCATCCGTGCCAAACGCCCGGCCTCCCAGCGCGATCCTAGCGGTATGCGCCGCCCGGCCTTGCGGTGAAACAAGACAAGTCAGGTCGGGTTTTGCGGCCAGAACAGGCGCCATGATCTGCGCCTGCTGCGCAGCCTGCGAAAGACCCAACTCCGTCAGGGGCGAATCCAGACGCCCTTGCAGGCGCTGTTCCTTGTTCCACTGGGTTTGGCCATGGCGCAGGAACCAGATTTTCGGAACAACCGGCATGAAACAGTCTCAGGGGGAAATGGTGGGTGATAAGAGATTCGAACTCCTGACATCTTCGATGTGAACGAAGCGCTCTACCACTGAGCTAATCACCCGTTGGCTGGTCTGTTACCGCTATTCTGCGGGCTTCGCAACAGGCGGATTTTTCGACGCGATTGGGGTGTCCGATTTGTCCACCTTCGCCGTCATTGACTGACGAATGCGCGCCGTGATCACGCGGTTTGATCCGGCCTGCTTGGTGCGCTTGGGCATGACCTTGCCCATGGGTTGCAAGTTGAGCGACCGCTCTTGTGCCAGCGCCTCGCCCAGCACCTCGATCATCGCCTCCAGCACGGGCTTGGCGAATTTCTTTTTCACGTCTGTGCGTTTGACAACCTCGTCCAGCAGCTCTTTTTTCTTGAGCTCAAGGCCCGGATTTACCGTTTGCCCGTCTTTCACCACGGAAAGGGATGGTTTGGCCGCAGCAGTCTTGGGCAATGTCCTCGCGGGGGACGTAACACGGGGCTTACTGGCCGGTTTCGCGGAAGTCGTCTTTGCGTCACTCCTGGGCTTTGACGTCTTTGAGGTCGCGGTGGATTTCGCCGCTGACTTGGGCGCCGGTTTTCTAGGCGCTTTTCCTGCGGATTTTGCGGATGCTTTGACTGCCATGACTGCTCCTCTGGCGTTTTGTTTTTGTTGTGCCGCTTTCGTGCACTTTGCCCAGCACTATATCCAATAACGCCGATTTGGCCAACGCTCCGTTGATTTTGGCATGTCAGGCACCTTCGGTCGGCCTGCCGAGACGCAGCGCAGACGGCAAGCATAGCTTGGTCTGGACAACAAAAACGCCCCTGACAGGGGCGCTGTTTTCGTCTCTTTAAAGAACAAGGGCGGCCCAGAAGGCCGCCCCTGTCCAATCGCTTAATGCGTGATTGCGCTGGACCCGTCCGTGCCGCTGGCCCGCGCAGCCTCTGCTGCGGCAGCCTCTTCAGCGGCTTCGTCCCACTCCACCGGCTCCGGCGCATCGACCAAGGCGTGTTTGAGGACATCCGACACATGGTCAACAGGGATGATATCCAGCCCCTCTTTCACGTTGTCGGGGATCTCGGCCAAGTCTTTTTCATTCTCGCGCGGAATGAGCACGGTCTTGATGCCACCCCGAAGTGCGGCCAGCAGTTTTTCCTTCAGACCGCCAATGGCCAAGGCGTTGCCGCGCAACGTGACCTCACCGGTCATGGCAATGTCCTTGCGTACCGGAATCCCTGTGAGAACCGACACGATGGAGGTCACCATCGCCAGACCGGCGCTCGGCCCATCTTTGGGCGTCGCACCTTCGGGGACGTGGACGTGGATATCCCACTTCTCGAACCGAGGCGGCTTTACCCCGATATCGGGCGCGATGGACCGAACATAAGAGGACGCCGCATCAATGCTTTCCTTCATCACGTCGCCCAGCTTCCCGGTCGTTTTCATCCGGCCCTTGCCCGGCAGGCGCAGCGCTTCGATATTGAGAAGCTCGCCCCCGACCGAAGTATAGGCCAGACCCGTAACAACGCCCACCTGATCGGCCTCTTCGGCCAGACCAAAGCGATGTTTGCGCACGCCAAGGAAGTCATCAAGATTGTCCGGCGTGACCGACACGGCCTCCGCCTCTTTCTTGATGATCTTGGTGACGGATTTCCGCGCAACTTTCGCAATTTCCCGCTCTAGGTTCCGCACACCGGCTTCGCGCGTGTAATACCGCACGATGTCCGTCAGCGCCTCATCGCTGAGTTCAAACTCCTTGGCCTTCAGCCCATGGTTCTTGATCTGCTTGGGGATGAGATGCTGTTTTGCAATCTCGCGCTTTTCGTCCTCGGTGTAGCCCGCCAGCGGAATGATCTCCATCCGATCCAGCAACGGCCCGGGCATGTTGTAGCTGTTCGACGTGGTCAGGAACATCACGTTCGACAGGTCATATTCCACCTCCAGATAGTGGTCGGTGAACGTCCCGTTCTGTTCGGGGTCAAGCACTTCCAACATCGCTGACGCCGGATCACCCCGGAAATCCTGCCCCATCTTGTCGATCTCATCGAGCAGAATGAGCGGGTTCGTCGTCTTCGCTTTTTTCAGCGCCTGAATGATCTTGCCGGGCATGGATCCGATGTAAGTCCGCCGGTGGCCGCGAATTTCACTTTCATCGCGCACACCGCCCAGCGAAATGCGAATGAATTCCCGCCCCGTGGCGCGCGCAACGGATTTGCCGAGCGATGTCTTACCCACACCGGGCGGGCCGACGAGGCACATGATCGGGCCTTTGAGCTTCTTCGACCGCTGCTGCACGGCCAGATACTCGACGATCCGCTCCTTGACCTTCTCCAGACCAAAGTGATCCGCATCAAGGATCGCCTGCGCCTTGTTCAGATCCTTCTTCACGCGCGACTTGGTGCCCCACGGGATCGACAGCATCCAGTCAAGATAGTTGCGCACCACCGTGGCCTCG
>CAYMEC010000062.1:0-12097 GCA_964389425.1 uncultured Roseovarius sp. | reverse complement strand
ATGTTCTTGAGCTTCTTGAGTTCACCTTCGGCTTTCTCACGCGCTTCCTTGCTGCGCTTGGTCTCTTCGATCCTGGCCTCAAGCTCAGCACCTTCGCCTTCACCCTCTTCGCCGTCGCCCAGTTCCTTCTGAATGGCCTTCATTTGCTCATTCAGATAGTACTCTCGCTGCGTGCGCTCCATCTGGGATTTGACGCGGGTCTTGATCTTCTTCTCCACCTGGAGCACGGACATTTCGCCCTGCATAAGGCCATAGACCTTCTCCAGACGTTCAGACACCGACAGCGTTTCCAACAGTTCCTGTTTCTGCGCCACTTCGATGCCCAGATGCCCGGACACCAAGTCAGCCAGCTTCGCGGGCTCTTCACTTTCGGTGACGGCCGAAAGCGCTTCTTCAGGGATGTTCTTTTTCACCTTGGCATAACGGGCAAATTCATCCGTGACCGTGCGCAACAACGCCTCGATGGTTGCGGCATCGCCCGGCATTTCAGCCAGATAGTCCGCACGAGCTTCAAAGAAATCGTCATTTTCAAGGTATTCGAGGATCTTGACCCGCGTCACACCTTCCACCAGCACCTTCACAGTGCCATCGGGCAGCTTCAACAGTTGCAGCACATTGGCCAGTACGCCGGTGCGATAAATACCCTCTGCGGCAGGGTCGTCCTCACCCGGATCAATCTGGCTCGACAAAAGGATTTGTTTGTCGTCCTGCATCACCTCTTCCAGCGCGCGCACGGATTTTTCCCGCCCGACAAACAGTGGCACGATCATGTGGGGAAAGACCACGATGTCGCGCAACGGCAGCACTGGGTAAGACGTGTTAAGGGGATCTTGCATGCTCTTATCCTTGTTATTGGCAAGAAAACTCAGGCCCCTTCATGAGGCAGCCACCGGTTTTCTCCATCTGTTGTTAAGAAATGGGGCAAGCGCCCATGCATTTCAACTGACTCGTATGCTTGCAGAATGACCGGGCTTTTCCTGCGCCTCAAGAGGACAAAAGCCGTAATGAAGCGCAAATTGAATGCAACCGCCGGAAAGCCGTTTGGGAACAAGGACCAAAGGCGCGGTGTTAATCCAGAAACGCCTTCTCCACGACGTATTCCTTAGGCTCCGAATTGGCGCCTTCGCGCAACCCGTACCCTTCCAGCAAATCCTTGATCTCCAGATTGAAGGCCAGATTGCCGCAAACCATCGCCCGGTCATGCGCCGGATTGATGGGGTCGACACCCAGGTCCTCGAACACGTCACCTGACCGCATCAGATCGGTGATGCGGCCCATCTTCGGGCTCACTTCACGGGTCGTGGTGGGGTAATAGCGCAGCTTTTCATGGAAGTTTTCGCCGATCAGCTCTTCCAGCATCTCGTCCTGACGGATCTCTTCGATGAGGCGACGCCCGTATTCCAGCTCACCCACTTCGCGGCAGGTATGGGTGATGATCACCTCGTCATAGTCATGATAAGTCTGCGGATCGCGCAACAGTGATGCAAAGGGCGCAAACCCTGTTCCCGTAGCGAAGAACCAGATCCGTTTGCCGGGCAGCAACGCGTCGTGCACCAGCGTGCCCACGGGTTTGGGCCGCAGGATCAGTTCATCCCCGGGCTGGATATGCTGCAATCGGGATGTCAGCGGGCCGTCCTGGACGATGATTGAATAAAACTCCAACTCGTCGTCCCAAGAGGGGCTTGCGATGGAATAGGCACGCAACAGCGGTTTTTCACGGCCCGTCGTTTCGTCGGTCTGCATGAGCCCGATCATCACGAACTCACCTGACCGGAACCGCAACGACGCAGGCCGCGTGACGCGAAAGGAAAAAAGTTTTTCAGTCCAATGCGTTACGGACTTTACTTCCTGCACATCAGGCATGGCTTTGGCGGGTCTGGGCGCGGCTGTGGTGTCTGTCATGGGGGGTCTGAAACCGAATTTCTCTGGCTGTCATGCGCGTAATTTGCCTGTATCTAGGCAGATCGCCATGGACGTGTCCAGAGAAGTTGACAGAATTACCCGCAGCAGCACGGGTGTTCCGCATTAAGCCTGACCGATAATATTCTGGTTATGCTCAGAAAGTTTGGCTTGTGCGGAGCGTGGCTCCAACCCGACGAAGGTGAGCGCCGCGCCCGACAAATTCGCCTCCTCCAGATCCTGCGAAAAGCGATCCAGTCGCGTGGCCAGAACGCGCTGATCGGGCCGCGTGGCATTCTCAATCACGGTCACAGGCAGATCGCGCCCTGCGCCATACATCAACAGCCGCCCCTGCACGAACCGCGCAGACCGTTTGCCCATGTAAATCGCCGCCACTGCGCCGGGTTTGGCCAACCCGCGCCAGTCATGTTCGGCAAAGCCTTTCATGTCATGGCCCGTGACAAACCGGACAGAAGAATTGCGCCCCCGTTCCGTCAGGCTCTGCCCAATCGCCGCAGAGGCGGCAGAAGCCGCCGTGATGCCCGGTACGATGTTCCACGTGATCCCGGCCCCATCCAGGGCCGCAATTTCTTCATCCAGACGGGCAAACATCGTCGGATCCCCACCTTTAAGCCGCACAACCTGCGCGCCCTCGAGGGCATGTTCGACGATCAGACCGTTGATTTCATTCTGGTCTGTGGAGGGGCCAAACCCCTTCTTGCCCGCATCAACGATGATCGCTTCGCGCCGCGCAAGTTCCAGGATCTCCGCGCTGACGAGGCGGTCATGGATCACCACATCCGCCTCATCCAGCGCCTTGCGCGCCTTTAGTGTCAGCAGTTCCGGATCACCCGGACCCGCGCCCACGAAGGCCACATGCCCCTCGCGCCTTTCCCGTTTTTTGTGTTTTACCAGAAGGGCTTCCAACGCGTCATTGATCCCCTCTTCACCTGTCTCTTCCATCGCGCGCGGGCCTGCGTTGAAATAGTAATCCCGCCAGAAATCGCGGCGCGGGCGGCCGAAGGGCAGCACCTCTACCGCGTGACGAAAGGCTTTTCCGATGCGCGCGAGCGCGCCCAGCGTGACAGGCAGGCGCTCTTCCATGTCTGCCTTGATCGCGCGCGCCAGCACCGGGGCCGCGCCTTCGGTGCCGATGGCAACGGTCACGGGGTCACGATCCACGATCGCTGGCGTGATAAACTGGCTGTCTTGCAGATTGTCGACGATATTGGCCAGCGCCCCTTCCACCCTTGCGATGGTCGAGGTGCGGGCATCTTCAAATGCGTCCTCGTCCGCCGCATAGAACAATGTCGCCCCGACCACATCCCCTGTCGTCAAGCTACGGGGCACATAAGTCAGCCGGCCTTCTGCGTCCCAATCAAGAATCTCCTGATCAGCCTCCGGCGCGAAAACGGTCACCTGTGCCTCGGTCTTGAGGATCATGCGCAGCTTGGCCACCGCCGCTTCTCCACCACCAGAGAGAACGACGCGTTTACCCTCAAGGGCCACAAAGATGGGAAAGTGTTTCACGAGACCTGTCCATTCGCGGTTGACTTGGACCCCAATATAGAAAATATTCCCGTTTTGACGCCATATAAGCGCGCAAATAAGGACATTTGTTTTTCTCTGTTACCGGAACGTGGGTTTCGTTCCATATTGAAAGGAAATCAGGAATGCCTGTTCGTCTTGACGATCTGGATCGGAAAATTCTCAACGAATTGCAACGCGATGGCGGGCTGTCGCTGGATGACATCGCCAAGCTGGTGGGCAGTTCCAAAACGCCCGTCTGGAACCGGATTCGCAAGATGCGCGAAGGCGGCGTGATCAAGCAGCAGACCTACCTTCTGGACGCAGAGGCGCTTGGCTTTGAGGCCTGTTTCTTTGTCCTGATCCGCACGTCAGAGCATGATGCGAAGTGGCAGGCGTCCTTCCTGAGGGCTCTGTATGAGCGGCCCGAGGTGCAGGAGGCGCACAGGCTTGCGGGAGATATCGACTACATCCTCAAGGTGCGCGTGGCCAACGCCCGGGCTTATGATGAATTCTACCAGGCGCTGATTTCCGAGGTGAAAGTCTACAACGTGACCGCGCTTCTTTCGATGGAAGAGATCAAATCGACTACGATGCTGCCGCTGTGACGGCGTGATATGAGTGTTTACGACCCAAAAGAAGCGAGGCTCAGGAAGCGTCTAATGCCTTGATGATAGGCACAAAATCCTCCGCCTTGAGGCTTGCCCCACCCACCAGCGCGCCATCCACATTGTCGGTCCCGAATATCTCCGCCGCGTTGCCAGGCTTGACCGACCCGCCATAGAGCAGGCGGATCCCCTGCCCTTCATCCTCGAACCGCCGGATCAGGCTCGCGCGGATAAAATCATGAACTTCGTCAATCTCGTCCGTGGTGGCGGTGCGCCCGGTGCCGATGGCCCAGACCGGCTCATAGGCGATGATCGTATTGGCGGCTGTGCTGGCATCCGGCACCGAGGTGGCCAGCTGCCCGCCGATGATGTCGAGCGTGTTCATGGCGAGGCGCTGGTCCTCGGATTCGCCAACACAGATGATCGCGGTGAGACCTGCTTCCAGCGCCGCGCGCGCCTTTTCGCGCACGTCTTCACTGTCTTCTCCGTGGTCCGCGCGGCGCTCGGAATGCCCCAAAATGACATGGGTTGCCCCAAGATCTGCGATCATGGCAGCAGAGATATCCCCAGTATGCGCTCCAGATGTTTCAAAATGGCAATCTTGGGCACCTATATGCAGAGTTGCGGCCTCGGCTCGCGCCACGGCCTCAGCAACGTAAAGCGCCGGCGGACAGATCAGCGTATCGACGTCCAGATCAGAGATCTGCGCAGCGATCACATCCAATTCCGCCAAAGCGGCCCGTGAGCCGTTCATTTTCCAGTTGCCCGCTGCCATTTTTCGCCGCATCAGGCCACCTCTTTGTTGTTTGAAATTAAGGGACTGTCGCCCAAAGTTACATGTCTTTGAACTTGATCGACTCGCCGCAACCGCAGGCTTCTGTCACGTTGGGGTTTTTGAACACAAACCCCGATTCCAGAAGCGAGGTTTCGTAGTCAATCTCCGTTCCGAACAGGAACATCTGCGCCATCGGCGCGATCATCACTCGTGCGCCATCCTGTTCGACCACCTCATCCATAGGGTCGACATCAGATACGTAATCCATCGTATATTCCATGCCCGCACAGCCGCCTTTCTTGACGCCGATGCGCAAGCCCTTGGTGTCACCCTTGGCCATCAGCTTCGCAATCTGGGCGGCGGCCTTCTCTGTCATGGTAACGGCCTGTTTTCCGGGAATGGCAAACATCACATGAACCCCAGTTCCAGCTTGGCCTCATCCGACATCATGTCCATGCCCCAGGGCGGTTCCCATGTCAGATCCACATCCACCTGCTTGACTCCTGGCAGCGGCTCAATCGCTTCTGCCACCCAGCCCGGCATTTCCCCCGCCACAGGACAGCCCGGCGCCGTGAGGGTCATGATCACGGAGACCGCGTTTTCGTCGTCGATACCCACGGTATACACCAAGCCCAGATCGTAAATATTCACTGGAATTTCAGGATCATAGACGGATCGGATCGCTTCCACGACCTGCTCGTAAAGCGGGTGATCCACGCTGGAGGGCGCAATCAGAAGCTCGCTATCGTCTGGGGGCATGGTGTCGGGCATAAAGGCTCCAGAATAATCCTGACACAATATATAAGAAATCCGGGCGCGCGCGTCCAGACCGGTGCATGTTACTTGTTGATGTCCTCATGGACCACGCGGGTCTGGTCATCAGCGGGCTTGAACACCCGACGCAATGCGATCCAACTGATCAGGGACGTCCCGGCGAAAAGTGCCAAGGACGGTGTCAAACCCAGATCACCCATGATCCCGACAAGCACGGCTACGATCGCGGCCCCGATCGCAATGCCCAGAAAGATGAACCCGGGCACCAGAAGTTCGAGAATGGCCAGCCCGAGGGCCGCACTGGCCCATACCCACCACAGCGTCCAAAGCTCGGTCATCATGATTTCCCTTTCAACATGTTGAAGGCATTGCCAAAAGCCTCCATGGCGTTCGCAGGCACCACGACGGTGTTGGACGATGGCCCCGCCCCCAGCGCCGTCAGCGATTCCACCTGCTTCAATGCCACTTGATATTGTGCAGCCTCCAACCCGTTATCGGCAATGGCTTTGGCCACAACACCCGTGGCATAGGCTTCGGCATCTGCTTCCACCCGGCGCGCTTCCGCGGCTTTCTGAGCCGCATACAGTTCCGCATCGGCAGCCAGTTCGACGGCGCGGCGCTGACCTTCGGCCTCCGTCACCTGCGCGCGGCGGGCGCGTTCAGCGTTCAACTGTTGCAACATCGCGTCGCGGGTGGCCTGGTCGAGATTCACATCAAGAATTTCCGCGCGCGTCACTTCGATCCCCCAATCATCCACGGCGGATTCCACGGAACCCTTGATCGTTTCGATAAGGCGGGCGCGATTGGCCTGCACGTCATCGAGATCCATCTTGCCAATTTCTGCCCGGACAATCCCGGCCACGGTTGTCGCGATCGCCGCATCCACGTCGCGAATGCGGTACACCGTCTTTTCCGGCTCGATAATGCGATAGAAAACAGAGGTGTCGACCTGCACCAACACGTTGTCCTTGGTGATGGCATCCTGACTGGCTGTCGGCAGCTGACGCTCGAGAATGGAGATTTTATGCGCCACCACGTCGAGGAAAGGCACGATCAGGTTGATGCCCGGCCCAAGCACGGACCGCAGGCGGCCGAAGCGTTCCACCACATGCTGCTCCGACTGAGGAACGATCTTCACCCCCTTGAAAAGCGTGATAAAAATCAGAACCGCGATCAGGATAAAGATCAGGTTTGACGACAGAAAATCGATCAGGAGTTGTTCCATTCAAGCTGTTCCCTCATTGGTATGCATTGGTATACATATTGGGCTTGACCCTTGGTTTTGCAAGTTTGCTGCATCCGGATTAAGGAGGGGCAAACAACCACTCCAGGGTAAGATGTGTGCAGTTTTCCTTTGATTTGAAGGCCACGGATGGCGCCGCACGAACAGGTGTGATCCGGACGCCACGCGGTGAGATCAGAACGCCGGCCTTCATGCCCGTAGGCACAGCTGGCACGGTCAAGGCGATGATGCCCGACAGCGTGCGCGCGACCGGGGCTGATATTGTCCTGGGCAACACCTATCACCTGATGCTGCGGCCGGGCGCGGAACGGGTGGCGCGTCTGGGTGGGTTGCATAAATTCATGAATTGGCACCGCCCCATCCTCACCGACAGCGGCGGATTTCAGGTGATGAGCCTTGCCGGTTTGCGCAAGCTGACGGAAGACGGCGTGACCTTCAAATCCCATATCGACGGGTCCAAGTATGAATTGAGTCCGGAAAGATCGATGGAAATTCAAAGGCTTCTGGGCTCGGACATCGTGATGTGTTTCGATGAATGTCCCGCCCTGCCCGCCTCAGAAAAGGAAGTTGCCGACAGCATGCACCTGTCGATGCGGTGGGCCAAGCGCTCAAAAGACGCTTTCGGGGATCGCCCCGGCCACGCCTTGTTTGGCATTCAGCAAGGCGGCGTCACAAAGGATCTGCGCGCCGAAAGCGCCGAATTGCTGCAAGAGATCGGCTTTGACGGCTACGCCATCGGTGGGCTGGCCGTGGGCGAAGGGCAAGAGGCGATGTTTGGCGTGCTGGATTATGCGCCCGACATGATGCCGGTGGACAAACCGCGATACCTGATGGGCGTGGGCAAACCCGATGACATCGTGGGCGCGGTGAAGCGCGGCGTCGACATGATGGACTGCGTGTTGCCCACGCGATCTGGCCGTACGGGGCAGGCATTTACGCGGCGCGGGGTCGTGAATGTCAAGAATGCCCGTCACGCCGATGACCCGCGGCCCCTCGATGAAGCCTGCGCTTGCCCCACCTGTCAGCAGTTTTCGCGCGCCTATCTGCACCACGTCTACCGCAGCAACGAAATGATCGCGGGCATGCTGCTCAGCTGGCACAATGTGCATTACTTTCAACAGATTATGACAGAAATGCGCGCGGCGATTGCAGCAGGAACATTCGCAGAGTGGGAAGCTCAGTTTCACGCCTTGCGGGCCGAAGGTGATATCGAACCGCTTTGAATGAGTGACAAAAAGAGCAGGTTTGTCAGGCCCAGGGTGGGGCCTGACGACGGCGCGGCGGGCTTAAGCCCATAAGTCCCCGCCAATTTAAAGCGTTGGTTTATTCGCCGTTCACGCCCGTTTGCGTGTCGTTGCCCACGTCGGGCAGCGTGCTGTCGCCAGAATCGAGGCCCAATGAGTCGCTCACCGCGTTCACAGCATCAGACGCTGCATCCGATGCCGCCTCGCCCACGCTGTCTGCCACGTCGCTTGTTGCGCCAACGGCGTCTGCGGCGGCGTCAACAGCGGCTTCAGCTGCGTCACCAGCTGCGTCACTGACAGCTTCAACTGCGTCAGATGCTGCATCGGTGGCCGCTTCCGTGGCCTCTTGCACGGCCTCGGTGGCCTCCTCGACAACCTCTTCAGCAGCTTCCGTGGCGTCCTCGACCACGTCTTCAACGGCCTCTTGCGCGTCTTCCACGGTCGGCGTCTCGGTTGTTTCTTCTTCAACCGCGGCTTCAGGTTCTTCGGTCGCTTCCTCGGCGACGGGTGCCGCCTCCTCGTCCTGGCCGGTCATCAGCAGGTAGCCCCCGCCAATCACCACGACCGCAATAACGATCCAAAGTACGTTCTTCATAACTATTCCCCAGTTTTGTTACTGTGCTGCCATGCAGCGGGCGTCATATGGGATGGTCGCGCAGCAATCGCAAGAGCGAAAGCACAATGGGCCGTTTGACGAAAAATCGGCCCAGACCCGCTTACGTTCCGCTGATATATCCGCTTGAAGAACCCATGCGCCACAGGTAGTTTCTAAGGCTCATGCACAACTGCACGTAGGAGACACAGCCATAGCCCGCAGACCACACAACGCGCCGCCGCAACGAGACACTGGACCGCGCGTAAACGACCGCATTCGCGGATCCGACATCCGCCTCATTGGCGCAGAAGGCGAAAACATCGGGGTCGTCAGCCCGGAACGCGCCATGGAACTGGCTGAAGCCGCGGAACTGGACCTGGTGGAGATTTCTCCCAATGCCTCCCCGCCCGTCTGCAAGATCATGGACTATGGCAAGTACAAGTACGAGCAGCAGAAACGCGAATCCGAGGCGCGAAAGAAGCAGAAGATCATCGAAGTCAAAGAGGTGAAGTTCCGTCCCAACACGGATACCCATGACTACGACGTGAAAATGCGCAACGTGACTCGTTTTCTGGAAAACGGCGACAAGGTGAAGGTTACCCTGCGTTTCCGCGGCCGTGAAATGGCGCACCAGGACCTGGGCCGCGACCTTTTGGAACGGGTGGCCGAAGACATCGACGGTCTGGGCAAAGTGGAAAACATGCCCAAGATGGAAGGCCGCCAGATGATCATGATCATCGCGCCCGCCGGCAAGTAGTTTTACGACACAGTTTTCTGGATAAATTTGCATCGCGCGGTGCCGATATCGCGCGACAGAACTTGTCATGATCCGCGATAGCGTCACATCTTATGAGACGGGATGCATGCAAAATGGTTGGAAGGAAAGCCATGTCGTTGAAATCACTCTTTTTCACGTTGGTTTTTCTCTGCGGCGTCTCCTCCGTGGCGATGGCTGAACGCGGCCGTGATGGTCAGGTCAACATCCTCTTTTGGCAGGCCCCGTCGATCCTGAACCCGTACCTGTCCGGCGGCGTGAAAGAGATCGAGGCCGCCAGCCTGATCATTGAGCCGCTCGCGCGATACGACACCACCGGCACGATGGTGCCGTGGCTGGTCGAAGACATTCCCACGCTCGACAATGGCGGCGTGGCGCAAGACCTGAGCTCTATCACATGGGTCCTGCGCGAGGGGCTGACATGGTCCGATGGCGCACCGCTGACCTCTCAGGACGTGCGCTTCACTTGGGAATACTGCACGGCGGAAGGCGGCGGCTGCGCACAGCGCGAAAAATTCAAGGACATCGCCGATATCGAAACCCCCGACGACCGCACCGTGATCATTCGTTTCGATGGCCCAAAACCCTTTCCCTATGACGCCTTCGTGGGCGCCACCGCGCCGATCATTCAGGCGGCGCAATTCGCCGATTGCATGGGTCCTCGGGCCCCGGAATGCGCTGAGGCAAACTTCGCCCCTATCGGCACCGGGCCCTTTGCGGTTTCCGATTTCCGCCCCAATGACGTGGTCGTGTTCGACGCCAACCGCAATTTCCGCGATCCCGCCAAACCCGCCTTCGGCCGCGTTGTGCTGAAAGGCGGCGGGGATGCCGCCGCCGCAGGCCGCGCCGTACTGGAAACCGGTGAATTCGACTACGCCTGGAATCTGCAACTGGCGCCCGAGGTGCTGACGCGCATGGAAAGCGCGGGCAAGGGTCAGGTGGTTTCTGCCTTCGGCAACCTCGTTGAACGCATTGTTCTGAACATGACCAATCCCTCGCCGGATCTGGGCGAGGCGCGCTCGACCACTCAGGCCGCGCACCCGTTCCTTTCCGACCTCTCCGTGCGCAAAGCGCTCTCCATGGCCATAGACCGCCAACTCCTTGTCGAAATCGGGTATGGCGACACCGGCCAGACCACCTGCAACATCCTCAATGCCCCGGCCATCTACAGTTCTGAGGCCAATGACAGCTGCCTCACGCATGACACCGATGGCGCGCGCGACCTGCTCGAAAGCGCGGGCTGGACCGACAGCAATGGCAACGGCATCCGCGACAAGGACGGACAGGAACTGCGCCTCGTGTTCCAGACCTCCACCAACGCCGTGCGGCAGGATTTTCAGGCCCTGATCAAACAATGGTGGTCCGAAATCGGGGTGGAGACCGAGTTGCGCAACATCAACGCCTCCGTCTTCTTTGGCGCCGATCCCGGCAGTCCCGACACCTTCCAGAAATTCTTTGCCGATGTGCAGATGTTTGCCGGCACCTTCGACGGCACAGACCCGGAGGCCTACATGGCCGGATGGCAATGCGACCGCATCCCCTCGCCTGATAATCAATGGCAGGGCAGCAATATCGCACGCTTCTGCTCTGACGAATTTGACGCGATGGCGGCCGAGATGGCCCGCACAGGCGAAATGGACAAACGCGCCGATATCGCCAAGACAATGAACGACATGCTGATGCAGGGTTACATCCTTTTGCCCCTCGTCGATCGCGGCCGCATCTCGGCCCATGCCAACTCTTTGCGCGGCGTGGCCATCAACGCATGGGACAGTGAGTTGTGGAACATCGCGGATTGGCACCGCGCGCAGTGACCGCTAACGTCGGCCCATGCTGACCTATGCGACCCGGCGGCTGATCCTCGCCGTTCCAACCTTACTGGCCATCGCATTGGTGATCTTTGCGCTTCTCGAGCTTGCCCCCGGCGACCCCACCGCGCAAATCCCCCCAACCGTTCCGCCCGAGGTCAAGGCGCAGATCCGCGAGGCGCTTGGCCTGGGCGAGCCTGTCCATATTCGCTTTGGCAAATGGCTCTACCAATTCTTTGTCATCGAACCGCTCGTCTGGGTAGATCAGGCGTTCGGTACGGCCATGACCGCAGGTGAGCCGCGCGTGATCAGTTGGCAAACCCGCGCGCCCGTCATGGACACGGTGCTGGAACGCATGCCGCAAACACTCTGGGTGGTGGGCATGGCCTATGTGGTGGGCGTTCTCATCGCCCTGCCCATCGGCATCTATTCGGCCTATCGGCAGTATTCCATGTTTGATCAGGTGGGCACATTCGTGACGATGGTAGGCTATTCCGTGCCGCCCTTTTTCTCCGGCATCGTGGTGATCGGAATCTTTTCGGTGCAGCTTGGGCTTTTGCCCTCTATCTACGACACGACCCACGTCGTCAGCGACTGGGCCAGCTTCAAAATCCAACTCAAGCAGATGGTCATGCCCGTCATGGTGCTGGCCCTGCAAACCACCGCGCAACTCAGCCGCTTCATGCGCTCGGCCATGCTGGAGGCCTTGGGACAGGATTACGTGCGCACCGCCCGCGCCAAGGGGCTATCTGAATGGACGGTCGTCATGGTCCATGTCCTGCGCAATTCCATGATCCCGGTGGTCACGGTGATCGCGCTTGGCCTGCCGCAGGTTTTCGGCGGGGCCAT
>CAYMEC010000061.1:0-21149 GCA_964389425.1 uncultured Roseovarius sp. | reverse complement strand
GGCGACACGCCCCACGAGGATCACCGCGGTGCCTTTGCGTTTGGCAAAGGTCGTGAGTTCGTGGCAGGTGGCGCGGACCTGGCTGACGGAACCCGGCGCGCTGTCGACAGTGTCGGCCCACATGGTCTGGATCGAATCGATGATGACGAGACCGGGGCTTTCCGCCTCCAATGTCGTCAGGATATCGCGCATCGACGTGGCGGTGGCGAGTTTGACAGGGGCGTCCGAAAGACCCAGCCGGGCGGCGCGCATGCGGATCTGAGCGGAGGCTTCTTCGCCTGAAATATAGAGCGTTTTCATACCCTTATGGGCAAAACTTGCAGCGGCCTGGAGGAGCAGCGTGGACTTGCCAATCCCCGGATCGCCGCCCACCAAAGTGGCGGAGGATGGCACGAGCCCGCCACCCAGGACGCGGTTGAATTCCTCTATCCCGGACGCGGTGCGCGGCGGCGGGGTTTCCTGTTCGGCGAGGTCGGTCAGTGCGATGGCGGCCCCCCGTTTGGAGCCAAGCGCGGCCTTGCCCGGACCGGTGGACAGATGGGCCTCTTCGACGATGGAATTCCACGCGCCGCAGGCGTCACATTGCCCGGACCATTTGGCGAAGGATGCGGAGCATTCAGAGCAGGTGAAGCGGTTTATTTTGGCCATGGGGTTTAGTGCCTGTTTGGGGGCGGCCTGTCCAGCGGCCAGTCCCTTTTTGGGACGTCGGTATCGCGTCGGTATAACGTCGGTATTGCGTCGGTGTTAGCGGACGGCTTCAATCGGGCCTTCGGCGCGGCCTGCGATGAACTGGTCGAGATAGGGATCGCCCGAGTGGTCCATGTCGGCCACTGGGCCGGTCCATTGGATCACGCCGTCATGGAGCATCGCGACGTTGTCGGCGATGGCGCGGACGGAGGTCATATCATGGGTGATGGTCATGGCGGTCGCGCCCATCTCGGTGACGATCTCGCGAATGAGGTCGTTGATGACGCCGGACATGATAGGATCAAGGCCAGTGGTGGGTTCGTCAAAGAAGATGATCTCCGGCTCGGCGGCGATGGCTCTTGCTAGCCCCACGCGTTTTTGCATGCCGCCAGAGAGTTCAGCAGGGAAGAGATCCGCCTGTTCCGGCTTCAGCCCCACGCGGCGGAGCTTTTCGATGGCGATTTCGCGGGCTTCTTCCTTGGGGCGCTTGAGAGAGCCGCGCATCAGGCGGAAGGCCACGTTTTGCCAGACGGGCAGGGAATCAAACAGCGCGCCGCCCTGAAACAGCATGCCGAACCGGGCGAGAAAGGCATCGCGCGGGGCTTTGGTGACGTCCTGGCCGTCGAGAGTGATCAGGCCGCTGTCCGGCTGAACCAGACCAAGCACGCTTTTGAGCGCCACGGATTTACCGGTGCCCGACCCGCCGATGATCACCATGGAGGTGGCTTTGGGGATGTTGAGGTTCACCCCGCGCAGCACCTTGTTCGACCCAAATGCTTTATGAACGTCCTTTAACTCTATCATATCGTAAAGAAAATGCTGGTCAGTATGAAGTTGGTGGCGAGGATGAGGACGGCTGCGGCCTCCACCGCCGATTTGGTGGCCCGGCCCACACCCTGCGCACCGCGACCGGTATTCATGCCGTAATAGCACCCCAGCAGCGTAGCAATGAAACCGAAAGCAGCGCCTTTGACGAGCGATGACACGACATCGCGCATCTCAATGAAATTGACCGTGTTGGTGAGATACGTGGCTTCATTGAAACCGAGCGTCTTGGTGGACACCAGAAAGCCGCCCATGATGCCGATCACATCGCCCACACCCACCAGCAGCGGCACCATAACAAGGCCGGCTAACACCCTGGGAACAGTGAGGTATTTCATCGGATGGGTGGACAGTGTGACGAGGGCGTCGATCTGTTCGGTCACCTTCATCGTCGCGATTTCAGCGGCAATCGAGGAGGTGACGCGAGCGGCGACCATAAGGCCCACCAGAACGGGGCCCAGTTCGCGCACCATGCCAATGGCGACAATCTGGGGTACGACCGCCTCGGCATTGAAGCGCGCGCCGCCTGAATAGATCTGCAAGGCCAGCGCGCCGCCGGTAAAAACGGCGGTGAGGCCCACAACCGGAAGGCTGAAATATCCAACATTCACAAGCGCCTGAAGGATTTCCTTTGGGTAGAAAGGCGGGCGGATGAAATGGCTGATCGTCTGACCAGCAAAGATCGCGGTGCGGCCGATGAAGGCCAGAAGGCCCAGCACGGCGGCGCCAATGGCGGTCAGAGGGCTGAGCACGCGGATCATGCGCCCAGATACCGCCGGGCGTGGCGCGCGCCGAGAGAGGTCAGGATTTCATAACCGATGGTGCCCGCAGCCTCGGCCAGTTGATCCACGCCTTGGGCGCCGCAGAGAAGATCCAGCGCCTTGGGATCGTGACCCAGATGGGTGATGTCGACGCAGATGGAATCCATGGACACGCGGCCAGCAATGGGGCAGGCCACGTCTTCGAAAAAGACGTTTGCGTTAGGCCCCATGGCGCGGATGAGGCCATCTGCGTAACCGGCTGTTATTGTTGCAATCCGTGTTTCCCGCGCGGCGGTGAAAGTGTTGCCATAGCCCACCGTTTCGCCCTCCAGGATCGTGCGGCATTGGATCACCGGGACAGACAGGGTGACGACTGGTGTGGCATCCGCAAAGGGCAGCGCGCCATAGGTGCCGATGCCGGGGCGCGTGAGGTCGAAATGATAATTGGGGCCCAGCAGCACGCCGCCCGTGTTGGCCAGTGACCGGGGCACATCAAGCCCCATGGTCATGTCGCGGAACGCATCGAGCTGGCGCTGGTTCATGGAATGCTCCGGCTCATCCGCGCAGGCAAGATGGCTCATGATGAGGGACGGGCCTTGTTCCAGCACGACCTCACGCACGGCAGCCCATTCGGCGGGTTCCATTCCCAGCCGGTTCATGCCGGTGTCGAGCTGCACGCCGAAGGGCGCGCCGGGCAGGGCCTCCACATGGCGGATCAGCTGATCGATGGAATTGACCATGGGTGTGAGCGTCATGTCGGAGATCATGTCAGTGTCGCCAGGCATGTGGCCGGATAGAATGTTGATCACCGGACCGGGGCCAAGGGTTTCGCGCAGCGCGGCCCCTTCCTCGGCGATGGCCACGAAGAAGGTGCGTGCGCCAGCGCGGGCCAGCGCGCGGGCCGCACGATCAGCGCCGATGCCATATCCATCGGCCTTGACGACCGCACCGGTTTCACAATCCGTCATGCGGTCGAGCGCTTGCCAGTTGGCCACGAGCGCGCCCAGATCAATGGTGAGTGTTCCGCTTCCCATGGATTGGTTTTGACAGGCTGAGTGCCCGGGTCAAGAGGATAAGCTCATACTGCGGGCACTTGCTGTGTCGCGCAGTGGATGCCGCCGCCGAGCAGGATCAGCGCATCGGCGTTCAGCGTGACGATCTGGCGACCGGGATAGTGGCGCGTTACGGCATCCTTGGCGATTGCATCTGCCTCGGTGTCACCGAATTCGGACATGATGACCGCGCCGTTGCAGACGTAGTAATTGACGTAGTAGCAGGCCTCATCAATGCGGCCGTCAAAGGCGTAAGGGATTGTTTCGACATCGATATTCTGGTCGCGCAGCGTGTTTATCAGGACCGCGGTCGCGCGGTTGTAAGGGTCGTTCGGGGCGGTGTCATCCCATTGCATGATCACGCGGCCCGCGTCGGTAAAGCGGGCAAAGCCGTCGATATGGGCGTCTGTCACGTCACGGCCTTTCACGCCGGGGCCCCAGATCACGCGATCCGCGCCATAGGCGCTGGCGAGACGGTCGGTGATCTGCTGTTTTGACAGGCCCGGATTGCGGTTGGCGTTGATCCAGCTGCTTTCATGGGCCATGACGAGGCCTTTGCCGTCGGTTTCCGCCCCGCCGGGTTCGCCCACGAGACCGGAGTCAAAGACCGGGAGACCCAGGCGGTCGGCCACACGGGCGGCGACTTTTTCGTCATCGGGCAGGCGGTATCGGCCCCAGCCGTTGAAATGGATGTGGCTGACGGCAAGCCCGCCTGTGTCGTTCACCACGAAAAGCGGCCCAGAATCGCGGCACCAGAGATCGTCTGTGGGGATGTCCCAGAGATCGACATTTTCGGAGAGGATTTTGCGGGCCCTGGCGTGTTGACGTTGGTCGGCCATCATGACCACGGGTTCGAACCCTGCAATGGCGTTGGCGATGCGGGCGATGACGGTTTGCACCTCGCTGAGATGCGCGGCACTGTCATAGGCGTAACGGTCGACGGGCCATTGCATCAGGGTGAAGGCGTGGGGGGCTTCTTCGGCGGGGACGTAGTAATCGTTGGGAAGAGAGGCCATGGCGCGGGTTCCTGTCACGGCGCCCATGACGGCAGCAGATTGGGCGAGGAAGGTGCGGCGAGTCAGCATGCCTGACATGTAGCATGCGGTTTGATCAAATTGTATCGAGAAGGCGCTCTGCCGGTTTCAGAACTCCCGGTCGCGGTCCTGTTGCCATGGTTTCACAAGGTTGCCGAAGCGGGTGAAGCGGCCCTCGAAGCTAAGCTCGACCGTGCCGATGGGGCCGTGGCGTTGCTTGCCGATGATGACCTCGGCCTTGCCGTGCAGACGTTCCATGCGTTCTTGCCAGGCGGCCATTTCTTCGAGTTTTTCGTCGGACGGTTTTTCGCGCTCGGCGTAGTATTCTTCGCGGAAGACGAACATGACGACGTCGGCATCCTGTTCGATGGATCCTGATTCCCTGAGGTCCGAGAGCTGCGGGCGTTTGTCGTCGCGGGCTTCGACCTGGCGGCTGAGCTGCGAGAGCGCAATGACGGGGATGTCGAGTTCCTTGGCGATCGCCTTGAGGCCCTGGGTGATCTCGGACACTTCGTTGACGCGGCTGTCCTTGGCCGAGGCCGGGCGGACCAGCTGCAAATAGTCGACGATCAGAACGTCGAGGCCTTGGGTGCGTTTGAGGCGACGGGCGCGGGCGGCCAACTGGCTGATGGGCAGGGCGGCGGTGTCGTCGATATAGAGCGGGCAGGCCTCCAGCGTCTTGGCGGCCTCGACGAAGCGGCGGAATTCGCCTTCGGTCATGTCGCCGCGCCGGATCTGTTCGGACGGCACTTCCGATGCCTCCGACAGAACCCGCGCGGCGAGCTGCTCGGCACTCATTTCGAGAGAGAAAAAGCCCACGACCCCGCCTTCAACGGCGCCTTCGCCGCCATCGGGCAGGATGCCGCGCTGGTAGGATTTGGCGATGTTGAAGGCAATGTTGGTCGCAAGCGAGGTTTTTCCCATGGAGGGACGTCCGGCGAGGATCAGAAGGTCGGACTTGTGCAACCCGCCCAGTTTGCGATCCATGTCGGCGAGCCCTGTGGAGACGCCGGCAAGGCCGCCGTCGCGTTTGAAGGCCGCATTTGCAACATTAACAGCGTCCGTTACAGCACTGAGAAAACTTTGAAATCCGCTTTCGGATTTGCCTTGTTCGGAGAGCGCATAGAGTTTGGCCTCGGCATCCACGATCTGGTCGCCGGGTTCAAGATCGACATCCGCGCGCGCGGCCTGACCTGCGATGTCGCGGCCCAGGCTGATCAGTTCGCGGCGGATCGCCATGTCGTAAATCATCTGCGCGTAATCGCGCGCCGCAAAGGCGCTGATCGCGGCCCCGGCAAGGCGCACAAGATAGGCCGGCCCCCCCAGTTCCTTGAGGCCTTCATCCTCCTCAAGGAAGGTTTTGAGCGTCACCGGGGAGGCCAGTGCGCCCTTGCCGATCCGGGCGCTTGCGGTCTCGTAGATGCGGGCGTGGACGGGATCGTAGAAATGTTGTGGGCCAATGAGGCTCGCCACTTTGTCATAGATATCGTTGTTGGTGAGGATGGCGCCCAGAAGCTGCTGTTCGGCCTCGATGGAATGCGGCAGAGCGTCAACCTCGGCCGCGTCAACGCCGGTGGCGTTGAAACTTGAAACTGTATTCATCTTTTGTCCCGTCCCTCCCGTTCGCACGGGTGTCATAGCTTTGTCATGATTGACCGTGCAACGTGGAAATCTCTGTGGATGGGTTGTGTATATCAATATATAGCGGAAAAATCGAGGGCCGACGCAAGATGATGGGTAAGGCGGGTGAATATCCCGCGAACCATCCACAAGTTTTTTTACGCAAAGTTAAGATTGCTTAAAGGACGGTCAGCTTCTGGCGGCTTGCCAGGCGCGCGGGTCGCGCAGGAAGGTCTCTACGGCGTCGAGCGTGTCCTTGGGGAAGACGGCGCTGTCGCGGGCCTCTTGCAGCACGTCCCACCAGGTGCAAAGGGCATGCAATTCAATGCCATGGTCGCCCAATGTCTTCGTCGTCTCGGGAAAAATGCCGTAGTAGAAGATGACGGCGGTGTGCCCGCAGGTGGCGCCGGTTTCCCGAATCGCATCCACGAAGCTGAGCTTGGAGCCGCCATCGGTGGTCAGGTCTTCGACCAGCAGCACGCGGTCGCCCTCAGTCATTTCGCCCTCAATCCGGGCATTGCGGCCATAGCCCTTGGGCTTTTTGCGCACATAGGACATGGGCAGGGCCATGCGTTCCGCCACAAATGCGGAAAAAGGAATGCCAGCCGTTTCGCCGCCTGCGATGTTGTCGAAGGCTTCAAAGCCCGCCTCACGCATCACGGTGACGGTGAGGAAATCCATCAGCGTCGCGCGGATACGCGGGTAGGAGATGAGCTTGCGGCAATCGATATAGGTGGGCGAAGGCAGACCAGAGGCGAGGGTGAACGGCTCATCCGGCGAGAAATGCACCGCCTTGATTTCCAGCAACATGCGCGCCGTCAGGCGGGCGATTTCGTCTTTGGGGGGGTAGCTGGTGGGGATCATGGTTGGGTCCTTGAGGCCGGGAGATTTTATGCCGCAGTTTAGTATCGGGCCGGGGATATTTTTAGCCAGAAGAAGCAGCGGAAACTGCCCAGAAAAGCGGGAATTGCGGGTCGAAGACGGTGACAGGGCCGTCGCCGGTCTGGATTTTGTCTGGGTAGGTGACGGGCGCGTCGGATTTGGTGAGGGTGATTTCGTCGTCATTCGCCGGCAGGCCGTAAAAGGCAGGGCCATGGAGCGATGTGAAGCCTTCGAGTTTGTCGAGCGCGCCGTCCTCTTCGAACACATGGGCGAGGATGGACAGGGTGTTGGTGGCCGTGAAACAGCCTGCACAGCCGCATTCCTGAAGTTTGAGCGGATCGGTATGGGGGGCGCTGTCGGTGCCCAGAAAGAAGCGCGGATCGCCAGACGTGGCCGCTTTGCGCAAGGCAAGGCGGTGGACCTCGCGTTTGGCGACAGGCAGGCAGTAGTAATGGGGTTTGATGCCGCCGGCGAGGATGTAGTTGCGGTTGATCACAAGGTGATGCGTGGTGATCGTGGCGGCGAGACCGCCTGGGGCAGAGCTGGCGTAATCCACGCCATCGGAGGTGGTGATGTGTTCCATCACGACGTGCAGGTCGGGCGTGGCGCGGCGCAGCGGGTCGAGCACGCGGTCGATGAAGACGGCTTCGCGGTCGAAAATGTCGATGTCGCTGTCGGTGACTTCACCATGGACGCAGAGGGGAAGTCCGATCTCTGCCATGCGGTCGAGCACGGGGCGGACACGCTCGAAATCGCGCACGCCGCTGGCCGAATTGGTGGTGGCGCCGGCCGGGTAGAGTTTGACCGCGTGGATGATGCCATCGGCATGGGCGCGGGCCACATCGTCGGGATCGGTATCCTCGGTCAGGTAGAGGGTCATGAGCGGGGTGAAGGTGCTGCCTTCGGGCCGGGCGGCGAGGATGCGGTCGCGGTAGGCGGCGGCGTCGGTGCCGCGCACCACGGGCGGCACGAGGTTGGGCATGATGATCGCGCGCGCGAAATGACGGGCGCTTTCGGGACAGACGGCCGTGAGCATTGCGCCGTCGCGCAAATGCAGATGCCAATCGTCAGGGCGGCGGATGGTGAGGCGGCTCGTCATGATTTGGGCTTACACAATCGCGGTGGCGGAGGCCAGAGCGTCTCTAGCCTTCTTCAAGCGCGCGCGTGGCGCGGATCAGCCCGCGCCGGATGGGGCGCGATTCGTGGTCCTTCAGGGCCGCAGCGCAGAGAGTTTTCATGCGGCGAAACTGGCCGCGTTGTTCCAGGTGCACCATGAGGTTGGTGAGGTAGCCGGCGTCAGAGCGGCGGGCGCGCAGGAGGCTGGCGAGGCTCTGGGCGGTGAGCCTGCCGGAGCTCATTTGCGCGAGCATCCTGAAGAGAATGTTCATGCGCAGACACGCGTTTTGCAGATCGGGGCCGAAAAAGCGGGCTTGGACCAGCGTGGTGTTGTCTGCGGTAAAGAGGCTTGCGTGCATCGCCTCTTCCGCGATGTCGGGGTTGTAGACGATCCAGGCATGATCTGCGGCCTGTAGCATGTCCGGCGCATAGCCGTAGCGGGAGGTGAAATCGTGGCGGCGGGCGGGCATATGGCGTCTGTCCCACCCGGCGCGGGCGGGATCCAGCGTGGCGTGTGGAGCGAGGGCGAGCACCCGCGCGCCGGGAACCGCGACGGAGAAGGCACAGGCCGCGTAGCCGGCGGAGCCTGCGCCGTAGAAGATCACCTCTTCGAAGTCGTCAAAGAAGCCATCATCGACCAGTCGGTCGAAATAGGCGTAGACGTAAGGGTCGCGGAACCACGTGTCCGTGGTGGAAAAGAGCGCCATGTGGGACCAGCCCAACGCTTCGGTCATGGGCCAGGCCATGGGGTGGCCCGCAGGCGAGGCTTGCATGAGCCGGTCGCGGGTTTCAAACGTGACCAGAAGGACGGGCTTTTTTTCGATGAGAAGCGCGGCGTGATCGGGGCCAAGAGGGTCGCAGTAGCCGTCATCGCCCGCCAGATCATCAAGGCGGTCGCACCACGCGTCCCAATCCAGGCCGGAGAGGTCGGCTTGCAAAAGGCTAGAGAGGTCTTTCATGGATCCAGTCCTCTTTTTGGCAGCTATTCATCATACCATAGTCTCGGTTCGGCGATTTCAATGGAATTGCCCGCAGGATCGCGGAAGTAAATGGAGCGGGCACCGTTGGGCCACTCGAAATCTGCCTCGATGGGGTGGCTTGCGGCGGTCAGGCGGTCGCGCCAGGCGGAGATGTCGTCTCGGGTGGCTGCGAAACACAGGTGGCCCGGACCCGTTGCGCCATGAGACGGCACGGGCATGCGGGGGTCTGAGGAGCCTTTCGCGGTGACGCGGGCATCGAAGAGCAGCAGGATGGTGCTGCCCACCCGGAAGAACACGTGGCGTCCGGGGACGCGCAGTTCTTCGGCCAGTCCCATTACGCGGCCGTAGAAATCCGCCGCGACGTCGAGGTCATCGACATACAGTGCCGCTTCCAGAATGGCTGCGGGGGCGGGGGCCTTGGGAAGAGGGGCAGCAGGCGCAGTCATGGGCGTTAACCTAACGGATCACAGCGGGGGGCGGCAAGCAAGTAGGCTGTCATGAACCGGTCACATGCGGCCGTTATCCACACACTAAATATATGTCCAAAACCCCACTTGTCAGGTTTCAGACCCGAGATATAGTGGGCATCAAGGCAAGGCACGATCGCGGGCGGCAGCGCCGTCCACGCACCAAGAAGGACAAAAGGCGCAAGACAGTTCAGGCATCAGGGGGCAGGCTGCATGGATACAGAATTCAGGACGGATTTCGTGAGGGAGCCTTCGGCGCTCAAACAACATCCTGCGCTGGTGCTCAATGCCGATTACCGCCCGCTGTCTTACTATCCGCTCTCCTTGTGGTCCTGGCAGGATGCGATCAAGGCGGTCTATCTGGACCGGGTGTCGATCGTGGCGGAGTATGATGCGGAGGTGCACAGCCCCTCGCAAAGCATCAAGATCCCAAGCGTGATTGTTCTCAAAGACTATGTGAAACCGCAAAAACGCGTGGCCTTCACGCGGTTCAACCTGTTTTTGCGCGATGAATTTCAGTGTCAGTACTGCGGATCGCGCGACAACCTGACCTTTGATCATGTGGTACCACGGTCGCGGGGCGGGATCACAAGCTGGGAAAATGTGGTGGCCGCCTGTTCGAAGTGCAACCTGAAGAAAGGGGCGCGGTCGCTCAGAGGGTCGGGGCTGGCCTTGCGCAAACCGCCTCGTGCGCCCGGTGCCGAAGAGCTGCGCAACATGGGGCGCAAGTTTCCCCCCAATCACCTGCACGAAAGCTGGATCGACTTCCTGTATTGGGACACGGAGCTGGACGCCTGATCCTTGCATTTGGCGCGTGAAGCGCCCATGCTCGAATGCGTTGCTGATTAAGGATACCCCGTGAACGTCACCCGTTTGAATCAGGACCCTCACACGATTCGTGAGGGCCGCGAGAAGAACCTGGAATTGGCCATTGGTCGTGAGGTCCGCGATCTGCGCAAGGCGCGCAGCATGACGGTGGCCGATCTGGCCGATGCAACGGGCTTGTCTGTCGGGATGCTCTCCAAGATCGAAAACGGGGTGACATCGGCATCGTTGACCACACTGCAATCGTTGTCCTCTGCGCTATCGGTGCCCGTGACCGCCTTTTTCCGCCGCTTTGAAGAAGCGCGGGAGGCCGTGCATATGCGTGCGGGCGAAGCAGTGGAGATTGAGCGGGCCGGCACGCGTGCGGGGCATCACTACAGCCTTTTGGGACATCTGGGCGGCAACAATAGCGGGGTGGTGGTAGAGCCTTACTACATCCTGCTGTCCAAGGATTCGGACACGTTTGAGACGTTTCAGCATGACGGGGTGGAACTGATCTACATGCTGGAGGGCGAGGTGAGCTATCGCCATGGCGAAGACAGCTATCACCTGCGCCCCGGGGACAGCCTTTTCTTTGATGCCGATGCGCCGCATGGGCCGGACAAGCTGATCACGCTGCCGATCCGGTTTATTTGCGTGATTTCCTATCCGCAGCGGGGGTAGCGGCGCGGAACCAAGGGCTTTAGCCTGCCGCGCCTTTGTCATGCCCCGCCCAGGGCCTTGAGAAATGGCACTTGCAGGCTGCCGTTCGTATGTCGTCCGGGACCCCCATGATAAAGCGCTGCTGTCCTGAGGGCAGGATCGCCAGACCCGGGCCTGACGAAGGCGCTCTGCTGGGCTTTCCAATTTTTCACCCTCAGGAAAATTTCATTCTTTTTATTGAACGTCAGGCGCTGTCGCGATAGGTATGTGGGAAAGGCTGCTAGGGAGCATGATATGTGTGGCATTGTTGGTCTCTTCCTCAAGGACAAATCACTGGAACCGAAGCTGGGCGAGATGCTCACAGAGATGCTGATCACCATGACGGATCGGGGACCGGACAGCGCGGGGATTGCCGTCTACGGGACCGATCGCGACGGGTTCGCCAAACTGACGGTGCAATCGGCGGACCCGAGCGGGTTTGCAGCGCTTGCGGCGGTATCCGAGGCCATTGGCGCGGAGGTCAGCGTGCGGGTGATCGATACCCATGCGGTGATTGAGATGCCGGAGGATAAGATTTCCGAGGTACGTAGCTATCTGCGGGAAAACCATCCCGATATCCGCGTGATGAGTGCCGGAGAAGTCATTGAGATTTATAAGGAAGTGGGTCTGCCAGAGGATGTGGCGGAGCGGTTCGACATCCCGCAACTGACCGGAACGCATGGCATTGGCCACACGCGCATGGCAACCGAGTCTGCTGTGACGACGCTGGGCGCGCATCCGTTCAACACCGGACCGGATCAGTGTCTTGTGCACAACGGGTCGCTGTCCAACCATAACGCGCTGCGCCGCAAGCTGCGCCGTCAGGGTGTGCATGTGGAAACGGAGAACGACACCGAGGTGGCCGCCGCTTATCTGACCTGGCGGATGCAGGAAGGGGAATCGTTGGGCGAGGCGCTGGAATCAGGGCTGGACGATCTTGATGGATTCTACACCTTCGTCGTGGGCACCAAGGACGGTTTCGGCGTGGTGCGCGACCCGATTGCATGCAAGCCCGCGGTGATGGCGGAGACGGATCAATACGTGGCCTTTGGCTCCGAATACCGGGCGCTGGTGAACCTGCCGGGGATTGAAGATGCCAAAGTGTGGGAACCAGAGCCCGCCACCGTCTATTTCTGGAGGCACTGATACGTGCCAGCGGCTGCCGACATGTGTACAGACATTCCCGATGCTGTGACGGTGCAGGGCGTTCCGCGCCCTGTGGCCTATCGGCGGACGTGCTGGGGGCAGGATCCTCATGCGCTGTGCAGTTATTCCACGCTGCAAAAGGGAGCGACGGCCAAGGACCGCAAGATCATTCGCAAACCCTTGGGCGACCGGGTGTTTTTCGCGGGCGAACATGTGTCGAAGGATTTTCCGGCCATGGTGCATGGCGCGCTGATCACTGGGCAACAGGCCGCGGCGAAGGTTCTGAAGACAAAGGCGAACCGGGTTTGTGTCATTGGGGCTGGCATGGCGGGCATGGGGGCCGCGCGCGATCTGGTGGATGCGGGGCGTGAAGTTGAGGTGTTCGAGGCGCGCGACCGGATTGGCGGGCGCACATGGACAGATCACAGCTTGGGCCTGCCGATGGATATGGGCGCATCGTGGATCCACGGGCCGAAGGGCAATCCCCTGACAGAGCTGGCGAAATCCCAAGGCGCGGTCCGGGTGAAGACGGATTATGATGATGTGTACGGCTTGACGCCATCGGGCGAGGCCGTGGCCTATGATGATATCCCGGCCTGGGTGTGGGAGGCGTTTGAGGTTGAACAGAACTACGCCATGACGCGCGCGAAGCTCTCAGAGGAAGCCTTTGAAGAAGGCGAGGATCTGCCCGGAACGGATGTGGTTTTTCCGCGTGGCTATGAGGCAATTTTCCCCGCCCTGACAAAGGGCTACGAGGTGAAGCTAAACCATGCTGTCGAGGCGGTGGAATGGGGGGATGGTGTCTCGATCATCGTAGATGGCCACGCCCACGCCTTTGATGCCGTGATCGTCACGCTGCCTATCGGGGTTTTGCAGGCTGGTCGGGTGCGGTTTGACCCGGTCCTGCCAAATGACAAGCAGGATGCGATTGGAAAGCTGGGGTTGGGGTTGCTCAACAAACTTTATCTCAAGTTTAACAAGCCCTTCTGGGACGAAGGTAAACCATGGATCATGCTGGCAGCGAAACAGCGGCGCCCGTTTTCCACATGGTTCAATTTCACCTATGTGACCGGTGCGCCGGTGCTATGTGGGTTTCTGGGGGCCGATCAGGCCTGGGATTGGGAAGAAAGGTCTGACGTGGAGGTGCTGCAATGCGCGCTCGACACGTTGGCCGGAATGTATGCAAAGGGAGGTGCCCATGCAGGTGCTTGATTTGACCGACATCACCCTGCGGGAGGCCAACGCCACCTTGCAGAACCCGTCTGAGGGGAGCAACGAAACCGCGTGGGAGATCGTGAATGCACGCGGGAGCCATGCCATTGCGGTGGGGCTGGATGCGGAGATTGACGTGCAGGTGCGCGGCTCCACCGGCTATTACTGCGCGGGCATGAACCAGAAGGCGACGGTGCGCGTGGACGGCAATGTGGGGCCGGGCGTGGCCGAGAACATGATGAGCGGCGCGGTGATCGTGGAGGGCGATGCCAGCCAGTATGCCGGGGCCACGGGGCATGGCGGATTGCTGGTGATCAAGGGGAATGCGTCCTCACGCTGCGGGATTTCCATGAAGGGGATCGACATCGTGGTGCATGGCAATGTGGGCCATATGTCGGCCTTCATGGCACAACGCGGGCATCTGGTGGTTTGCGGGGACGCGGGCGATGCGCTGGGCGATTCGATCTACGAGGCGCAATTGTTCGTGCGCGGGTCAGTGAAATCGCTGGGTGCCGATTGCATCGAAAAAGAGATGCGGCCGGAGCATTTGGAGAAACTGGCGGAATTGCTCGCCGCCGGTGAATGTGATGCCAAACCCGAAGAGTTCAAGCGCTATGGCTCGGCCCGGCAGCTGTACAATTTCAACATCGACAACGCGTATTGAGGAGGCGACAGATGGCCAAAGACGACACAACACCGCCCCAGACAATTCCCCGTTATTCCAGTACCTTCACGCCTGAAGTGAATGCAGAAATTCGCCGCGCGGCGGCCACCGGCATTTACGACATTCGTGGCGGTGGTGCCAAACGGAAGGTCCCGCATTTCGACGATCTGGTGTTCCTTGGGGCGTCGATGAGTCGCTACCCGCTGGAAGGCTATCGCGAGCGCTGCGACACCAATGTGGTGCTGGGCACGCGCTTTGCGAAGAAACCCATCGAGTTGAAGATCCCGATCACCATCGCGGGGATGAGCTTTGGCGCTCTGTCAGCGCAGGCCAAAGAGGCTTTGGGGCGCGGGGCATCCGCCGCGGGCACCTCGACGACGACGGGTGACGGCGGCATGACGCCGGAGGAGCGCGGGCAGTCAAAACACTTGGTTTATCAGTATCTTCCGAGCCGCTATGGCATGAACCCGGTTGATCTGCGCAAGGCGGATGCGATTGAGGTGGTCGTTGGCCAAGGCGCGAAACCCGGTGGTGGTGGCATGCTGCTCGGCCAGAAGATTTCCGACCGCGTGGCCGAGATGCGCACGCTGCCCAAGGGGATTGATCAGCGCTCCGCCTGTCGTCATCCGGATTGGACGGGGCCCGATGACCTTGAGATCAAGATCATGGAACTGCGCGAGATCACCGGTTGGGAAAAACCCATTTACGTGAAGGTCGGCGCCGCGAGGCCTTACTACGACACGACTTTGTCGGTGAAGGCGGGCGCGGATGTCGTGGTGATTGACGGCATGCAGGGCGGCACGGCGGCCACGCAGGACGTGTTCATCGAACATGTCGGCATCCCGACGCTGGCTTGTATCCGGGAGGCCGTGCAGGCGCTGCAAGACCTCGACATGCATCGCAAGGTGCAGCTGATCGTGTCGGGCGGTATCCGCACCGGCGCGGATGTGGCCAAGGCGTTGGCGCTGGGCGCGGATGCGGTGTCCATCGGAACGGCAGCGATGATTGCGCTGGGCGACAATGATCCCCGCTGGGAAGCGGAATACAACAAGCTCGGCTCCACCGCAGGGGCCTATGATGATTGGCACGAAGGCAAGGACCCGGCCGGGATTTCCACGCAGGATCCCGAATTGTCCAAACGGCTGGATCCGGTGGAAGCGGGGCGGCGGCTCAACAATTACCTCAAGGTGATGACGTTGGAGGCGCAGACGCTGGCACGGGCCTGTGGCAAGAACCATGTGAACAATCTGGAGCCTGAGGACCTCGCCGCGTTGACGATGGAGGCGGCCGCGATGGCCAAGATCCCGCTGGCAGGAACAAGCTGGTATCCTGGAATGCCGGGATCGGGCATGTAACAGGGATCACAAGCCCCGGATCAAGTCCGGGGCGGGTGTTTCGTGGCCGGAAGGCTTTGACAATTGTGTGGCTCGGTGGAAACCTCTTCCGAGCCGCGTCACGAAGAACAGGGAGTTACACATGACCACCGATCTGGCCGCCTTCGCCTCCGAGAATGGCGTTAAGTATTTCATGATTTCCTTCACCGATCTGTTCGGTGGGCAGCGGGCCAAGCTGGTGCCGGCACAGGCCATCGCGGACATGCAGGAAGAGGGCGCGGGGTTTGCAGGCTTTGCCACGTGGCTCGATATGACGCCCGCGCACCCGGATATGCTGGCGGTGCCGGATCCGTCTTCTGTCATTCAACTTCCGTGGAAGCCGGAGGTGGCGTGGGTTGCGGCCAACCCTGTGATGGAAGGTGAGGATGTGGCGCAAGCCCCGCGCAATGTGCTGCGCCGTCTGGTGGCGGAGGCCGCCGAGGAAGGGATGCACGTCAAGACAGGCGTGGAATGCGAATACTTCCTGCTGACGCCCGATGGGTCCGCGCTGTCGGACGAATTCGATACGGCGGAAAAGCCCTGCTACGATCAGCAGGCGGTGATGCGCCGCTATGACGTGGTGCGCGAGATTTGCGATTACATGCTGGAGCTGGGCTGGGGCCCTTATCAGAACGACCATGAAGACGCCAATGGCCAGTTCGAGATGAACTGGGATTTCTCGGACGCGTTGGTGACGGCGGACAGGCACAGCTTCTTCAAATTCATGACGAAGTCCGTGGCCGAACGCCACGGGTTCCGCGCGACGTTCATGCCCAAGCCTGTGGAAGGGCTGACGGGGAACGGGTGCCACGCGCATATCTCGGTCTGGGATGCGCCGGGGGATGCCGCGAAAACCAACGTGTTTGCCACGGACAAGACCAGCGGCAGTCAGACGGCGGAGCTGGGCTTGTCGGACAAGGGTGCGCATTTCCTTGGTGGCATCATGAAACATGCCTCGGCGCTGGCCGCGATCACCAATCCGACGGTCAACAGCTACAAGCGTATCAACGCGCCGCGCACCATGTCAGGGGCCACATGGGCACCCAATACGGTGACGTGGACAGGCAACAACCGCACGCACATGGTCCGCGTGCCGGGGCCGGGGCGGTTTGAATTGCGCCTGCCGGATGGGGCGGCGAACCCCTATCTGTTGCAGGCCGTGATCATTGCCGCTGGGCTGTCGGGTGTGCGATCCAAGGCCGATCCGGGCAAGCGCTATGACATTGATATGTACGCGGAAGGTCACAAGGTCCGCGGCGCGCCTAAACTGCCGCTCAACATGCTGGATGCGATCCGGGCCTATGATAAGGACAAGCTGCTCAAATCCTCCATGGGCGATGAATTTTCCGCAGCCTTCATCAAGCTGAAGACCAATGAGTGGAACAGCTTTGCGTCGCATTTCTCCCAGTGGGAGAAGGACAATACGCTGGATATCTAGGATTTTGTGCCTCCGGTGGGGATATTTGGAGCCAGAAGAAACACCTGACCTGCGCGTTTCTTCTGGCTGAAAATATCCTGGGGGTGGCGCCGAAACCTTTGGTTTCGGCGTAGGGGGCAAGGCCCCCTCCGGCCTCTCGATGTCCAAGGGACAGGTGTTTGACTTGGGTTGCTAGGATTTCACGTCGCTTGCGAAACGGGCGGCGTTTTCTTTGGCAAAGGCGCTGGCATCGGCGGTTTCATCCCAAAACTGCGGGTTCGCCTTGGGGATGGTGAGCGCCTTTTGCACCGCCGGGCGCGCATCGATGCGGTCAAACCAGGCCTGCAGATGGGGCAGGCCCTTAACACTGGCCCGGGCCCAGACATAGGCGCGCGCCCAAGGGTAGGTCATCATGTCGGCGATCGTGTATTCCCCGGCAGCGAGCCAGTCCCGCCCGTTCAGATGGGCATCCATCACCTCCAGCAGGCGGCGCGATTCGTCGACATAGCGTTTGATCGAAAACGGCTCCTCCTGGCCGTTGGGCGCGGCGATGTGTTGGAAATACATGGCCTGTCCCATCATCGGGCCGACGTGACCCACCTGGAAGAACATCCATTGCATCACCTCTGAGCGTTTGACCGGGTCTTGGGGCAGGAACTGACCGTATTTTTCCGCCAGGTGCCACAGGATTGCGCCGCTTTCAAAGATTGCGCGGTCCTCCTCGCGGTCATAGATCGTGGGAATTTTGCCGTTTGGATTGAGCTTGAGGTAGTCGGGCGTTTTCTGTTCCTGGCGGGCGAAATTGACAGGCGTCAAATCGTAGGGCACGCCCGTTTCTTCGAGGAAGATCACGGGCTTGTAGCCGTTCATCGTGGCCGCGGTGTAAAGGTGAATGGCAGGTTGGGTCATGGTGTCTCTTTCGATCCTGGGTCCGCTGGGGGGATGGAAACAAAGCTGCTTACCTGGTGAAGAAAATCAACTAGTATACTTTTTGTAACCTGGGTTGGCGAAGGATCTGGCACCATGGAAGCCTTTGTGACGCAAGATAAATCCGGCCGCAAAACCGTGGACAACACATGTGCGACGCCCTGCGCCATCGAGCGCGGGATGCGGATTGTCGGGGGGAAGTGGACCGGATCGATCCTGTGGCATCTCAAGGACGGACCCGTAAGGTTCAACGACCTGTCGCGCATGATCGGCGGGGCCAGCAAGAAGATGATCACAGAACGGTTGCGCCAGTTGGAAACCCAAGGTCTGGTGCGCCGGGAAGTGGGGCAGGGCAAGCCGCTATCTGTCTCTTACGAGATCACAGCGTTCGGGCGCACGGCCCTTGGATTTCTGGACGCGCTGCGGGAATGGAGCGAGGACCTGCCAACGGACAGTGACGAAGCGCGGTAGTCAGCCGTTCGCTTCGCGGATTTTGTCGGCGGCGTCCTTGTCGAAGGCCACGCCATTGGCCTCGAACAGCTGATCGAGTTCGGAGGACAGGGTCATTTCCGTGATGATGTCACAACCGCCCACGAATTCACCCTGCACGTAAAGCTGCGGGATCGTGGGCCAGTCGGAATAATCCTTGATCCCCTGCCGAACGGCGTCATCGGCCAGTACGTTCACATCGGTGTAGTCCACGCCCATGTAGTTGAGCACGCCTGCGACGCGGCTTGAAAACCCGCATTGGGGCATGGATTTCGTACCCTTCATGAAAAGCACCACGGGGGTGGCTTTCACCATCTCGTCGATCTGGGTCTTGGCGGCCTCAACGGCGTCACTCATGGTCTCGTCTTTCCGGATATCGCGCCTCAATCTGGCGCTTTGGTTGTCAGGGCGAGGGCGTGCAGGTCGCCTGCGGGCCCGTCCATCTTGCCTTTGAGCGCGGCATAGACGGCGCGCTGTTGCTGGACACGGTTCATGCCGGCAAAAGAGGCATCGATCACCTCGGCCGCGTAGTGATTCCCGTCGCCGGCCAGATCGGTGATGGTGATCTGCGCCTCGGGGAAGGTCTCGCGGATGAGATCTTCGATTTCCTCGGGTTGCATGGGCATGGGTGATGTCCTTCGGTTCTGTTCCAAATTTAGGGCGCTTTGCGCAGCGCCGCAAGCGTCAGGGCGTCAGCAGGGTGACACCGTCGCGGTCCGCCAGCCGGGCAATGTCGCGTTTGTAGCCTTTGTCGAGCGTGGCGCGTTCTTCGTCTGACCACGGGTTGAAGGCGTTTTGGGGTCCGGTCTTGGGGAAACGCGCGCGCGCTTCCTGCACGGTGGCCTTGTCGCGGATCTCTTGCGCCTGAAACCAGTCGGCGGCGTTCTGAGACAGCCCGGCGCGGCGAATGTCCGGGTCGGGGTGGACGGCGGTGTCGGCACCGGGTTTAAAAAGGTGCGCGTACAGGGATGTCCCGAGTGCGGGGAAGTCCTCGTAGCGCCAGAGCGTCAGGTTGAGGCTGGGGCAGGTGGTCATGATGCGATCCACCAGCCGGGTCCAGATTTTGTCGCTGGGGTCGAAACCGGCCACGAAACTGTCAAAATCGTCGTAGCGCCCGTGGTGAAGGCTCTCGGACCAGCAGGACGGCAGGAAGGTCGCGGGGTTGCGGGTGGCAAGGGCGAGGTCGACGTCGTGGTCTTCGAATAGCTGCAAGAGACGCGCGACACGGGTGTGGGCCCACGGGTAGAGTTTCTTGCGCCGCATCAGCATCTTGCGATCCGTGCCGCCGAGGATGTTTTCATCCATCAGGGCAATCGTGTCGGCGTCACCACCGTGGTGCTTGAGAAACCCGGCGGCGGCCGCGCGCACCACCTGTGCCGTCATGCCGTCGCGCAGCAGTTGGGAAAAAGGCGTGAGGTCCTTCCGCATGGTTTTGGGGCCGATGACAGCGATCCCAAGCTCGTTCAGGGCGGGTGCCGAGCCAAGCAGGGAATGCTGAATATGGCTCGACGCCGTTTTATGCGCGCCTGCGAGGAGGACCAGACGGGTCATGCGGGCCTAGCCCAGATGCCGCTCAAAACTGGAGCGGAAGAGGTGCGAGAGCTCGTCCAGCGGGGCCTTGGAGCCGCCAAGTGAGACGGTCTGGCCGGTGAATTTGCCGACGGTGTGCAGCGTGACACCGGCCTTGCCTGCCGCCATCATCAGCGCCTCGGCCTGATCAAAGCCGCAAGCGATGAGGTAGCGCGCCTGGTCTTCGCCGAAAAGCGTGCCCATGTGGTTGCTGTCGAGGCAGACGCCGACGCCTGCCGCTTCGGCCATCTCGAACGCTGCGAGCGCCATGCCCCCATCGGAGATGTCGGTGCAGGCGCGGATCAACTGCGCGTTGTCGCGGATGAAGTCGCCGTTGCGTTTCTCGGCCTCCAGATCGACAGTGGGGGCCGCACCTTCGGCACGGTTGAACACCTCCGCCAGTAGGGCGGATTGGCCCAGATGGCCGCCGCAGTCGCCGACCATCAGCAGCACATGACCTTCGCGCACTTGGCCGGTGATGGCGTCGTCCGGGTCCTTGATCAGACCGACCGCGCCGATGGTGGGCGTGGGCAGGATCGCGGCACCGTCCGTTTCGTTGTAGAGCGACACGTTGCCTGACACGATGGGCATGTCGAGCGCCGCCACGGCCTCTCCGATGCCGCGAATGGCGGCGACGAACTGGCCCATGATGTTGGGTTTCTCCGGGTTGCCGAAATTGAGGTTGTCGGTGCTGGCAAGTGGTACCGCGCCCACGGCGGTGAGGTTGCGATAGGCCTCCGCCACCGCCTGTTTGCCGCCCTCGTAGGGGTTGGCGAAGACGTAGCGCGGCGTGACGTCAGAGGTGAAGGCCAGCAGTTTTTCGGTGCCGTGCACGCGGATCAACCCCGCGCCCAGGCCCGGCGTGCGGGCACTGTCGGCCATGACCATGGTGTCATATTGTTCATAGACCCATTGCTTGGCGGAATAGTTGGGCGAGGAGATGAGCGCCTTCAGACCTTCGATAGGGTCGATCGCCACGAGACTGTCGGTGTCGAGTTCCGCCGCGGGCGCGGGTTCGTCCCAGGGCCGGTCGTATTCGGGCGCGGAGCCAGAGAGGGTTGCGAGCGGCAGATCAGCCTTCACTTCGTTGCCATGCATGACGAGGAAGCGATCCTCGGCGATGGTTTCGCCCACGATGGCGAAATCGAGGTCCCATTTTTCAAACACGGCGCGGGCCTCGGCCTCAAGATCGGGCTTCAGGACCATGAGCATGCGTTCCTGGCTCTCGGACAGCATCATCTCATAGGCGGTCATGTTCTCTTCGCGCTGGGGCACCTGATCGAGGTTGAGGCGCACGCCAAGCCCGCCCTTGTCCCCCATTTCCACCGCGGAACAGGTGAGGCAGGCGGCGCCCATATCCTGACGGGAGATCACCGCGCCGGTGCCGATGCGTTCCGGACCGGCCTCCATGAGGCGTGGGTC
>CAYMEC010000060.1:0-21356 GCA_964389425.1 uncultured Roseovarius sp. | reverse complement strand
TCGGTTCCACGAAGTATCGATCCGGCCTTAGATAAGGTGCCTGGAGTTTCATTGAACCCAATATCGAATGGGTGCTCACCCGCATCAAAGCCAAACACAGCCGGCCCACTTACGTCGGCCGTGCAGCCAGTGCCTCACCGGCGACCGGTCTGGCGTCGCAACACAAAGCCCAACAATCAGCGCTCGTGAACGAAGCGCTGACAATCGAAGGATAACGCCAATGTCAATCGAAGTCCGAGTACCAACACTGGGCGAAAGCGTCACCGAGGCAACCGTCGCCACATGGTTCAAACAGCCAGGCGAAGCCGTTGCAGTGGACGAAATGCGCTGCGAGTTGGAAACAGACAAAGTGACTGTCGAAGTGCCGTCGCCGGCGGCTGGAACATTGGGCGAAATCGTTGCCGCCGAAGGTGAAACAGTCGGCGTCGACGCCCTGCTTGCCACAATAGCCGAAGGCGAAGGCGCCGCACCTGCACCGGCGGCGACCAAGCCAGAACAAGCCCCCGCACCCGCAGCGCCGGCAGATGTCGTGCCCGCACCGGGTGCCGCCAAGGATGTCGAAGACGCCCCCAGCGCCAAGAAAGCGATGGCCGAAGCCGGATTGTCGGCCGATCAGGTCACCGGCACCGGGCGCGACGGGCGTGTGATGAAAGAAGACGTCGCCAAAGCTCTGGCCACCGCGCCTGCCCAAACCCCCGCGCCTGCCGCGCCGCGCGCACCTGTGGCGGCCGAAGATGCGTCACGCGAAGAACGTGTCAAGATGACACGCCTGCGCCAAACAATCGCCCGGCGTTTGAAAGACGCGCAGAACGCGGCCGCGATCTTGACGACCTACAATGAGGTCGACATGTCCGCGGTCATGTCCTTGCGCAATGAATACAAGGACTTGTTCGAGAAAAAGCATGGTGTGCGCCTGGGTTTCATGTCGTTTTTCACCAAGGCCTGCTGCCACGCGCTGAAAGAGGTGCCAGAGGTCAACGCCGAAATCGACGGCACCGACATCGTCTACAAAAACTTCGTCCACATGGGCATCGCGACAGGCACCCCCACGGGTCTCGTCGTCCCCGTGATCCGCGACGCCGACGCCATGTCCTTCGCGGCCATCGAGGCCCAAATCGCCGAAAAAGGCGCCCGCGCCCGAGACGGCAAGCTCTCGATGGCCGAAATGCAGGGCGGCACCTTCACCATCTCCAATGGCGGCGTCTACGGCTCTCTGATGAGCTCCCCCATCCTCAACCCGCCCCAATCCGGCATCCTCGGCATGCACAAAATCCAGCAACGCCCCATGGTCGTAAACGGCGAAATTGTCGCCCGGCCGATGATGTACCTCGCGCTGAGCTACGACCACCGCATCGTCGACGGCAAAGGCGCGGTGACGTTCCTCGTCCGCGTAAAAGACGCGCTGGAAGATCCCCGGCGGTTGCTGATGGATCTGTAGAAGATGACGCTAGATCATGATCAGTTCAGTGCAGATGTCATTAAAGAAATTGGCATCTTCACGCAAAAGATCCTTATCACTTTGAATTCGGGAGGCATCATTGCTCTTTTGACATTTCTGGGCAGTGCTGCTTCCAATCCCGGCATCATCCTCGACGTTGATGTATTAAAGTCCAGCGCTGTATTGTTTGTTCTTGGTCTGGCATTTGTGGGTGTCTCCATCTTCATAACTTATTTGAATGCCCAAAAGAACTTGGCAAGGGCGAACCAGCCCGATGACAGATTTACTCGGTTCATGCTTCTTATGACGGGTCCACCTATACTTTCTTTCATTGCTTTTTTGTCTGCCATCATGGTTGCGTTTTCGGCTGTGAGTTCAGCATGACCCCCGAACTCACCGCCCTCACCCTCGCCGCCCTGCTGCAGGTCGTCCAATTCGTCCTCATGTCCGTCCCCGCCAACATGGAACTGGGCCCGGCCAAGACCACCTCCCCCCGTGACCGCTCCCGCCTCGGCGGCTCGCTCGAAGATCAGGTCTCCGAAAAAACCGCCCGCCTCATCCGCGCGATGAACAACCACTTTGAGGGCCTCATCCTCTTCACCATCGCCTGCGTCGTCACCACCCTCGCGGGCGCCTCCACTCAATTCACCGCTGCCTGCGCCTACGCCTACCTCGCCGCCCGCGTCCTCTACATCCCCGCCTACTATTTCGGCTGGCGCCCCTGGCGTTCCCTCATCTGGATGGTGGGCTTCCTTGCTACCACCCTCATGCTCCTGGCGGCCCTCCTATGACCCACTCCATGCATCTTCTGGCTGAAAATATCCCGGGGGTTTGGGGGCTGGCCCCCAAAACAACACCGACGCAATACCGACACGATACCGACGCAATACCGACGTCCCAAATCAGAGGAAACTGACCCCATGGCAAGCTATGACGTGATCGTAATCGGCTCCGGCCCCGGCGGCTATGTCGCCGCCATCCGCTGCGCCCAGCTGGGCCTCAAGACCGCCTGTGTCGAGGGCCGCGAAACCCTCGGCGGCACCTGCCTCAACGTGGGCTGCATCCCCTCCAAGGCGCTGCTCCATGCCACCCATATGCTGCACGAAGCCGAACACAACTTCGCCACCATGGGCCTGAAGGGCAATGCGCCCTCCGTGGATTGGAAACAGATGCTCACCTACAAGACCGACACCATCGGCCAGAACACCAAGGGCATCGAATTTCTGTTCAAAAAGAACAAGATAGACTGGCTCAAGGGCTGGGGCTCCATCCCCGAGCCGGGCAAGGTGAAGGTGGGCGATGAGGTCCATGAGGCGAAAAATATCATCGTGGCCAGCGGCTCCGAGCCTTCCTCCCTGCCAGGTGTTGAGATCGACGAAAAGGTCGTCGTCACCTCCACGGGCGCGCTTGAACTCAGCAAGATCCCCAAGAAAATGGTCGTCATCGGCGCCGGCGTCATTGGCCTTGAAATGGGCTCTGTCTATGCGCGACTTGGGTCCGAAGTGACCGTGGTCGAGTTCCTCGACTTCATCACCCCCGGCATGGACGCCGAGGTCCAAAAGACCTTCCAAAGAACACTGAAAAAACAAGGGCTTAACTTCATCATGGGCGCCGCCGTCCAGTCGGTCGACGCCATGAAAACAAAGGCCAAGGTGAATTACAAACTCCGCAAGGACGACAGCGAACACACCCTCGACGCCGACATCGTCCTCGTCGCCACAGGCCGCAAACCCTATACCGATGGCTTGGGCCTCGAAGCCCTCGGCGTCACCATGACCGACCGCGGCCAGATCGCCACCGACGACCAATGGCGCACCAACATCCCCGGCATCTACGCCATCGGTGACGCCATCGAAGGCCCCATGCTGGCCCACAAAGCCGAAGACGAAGGCATGGCCGCCGCAGAGGTCATCGCGGGCAAACATGGCCACGTAAACTACGGCGTCATCCCCGGCGTGATCTACACGCACCCGGAAGTCGCCAGCGTCGGCAAGACCGAAGAAGAGCTGAAGGATCAAGGCGTTGCCTATAAAGTCGGCAAGTTCTCCTTCATGGGCAACGGCCGCGCCAAGGCGGTGTTTGCGGGCGACGGGTTCGTCAAGATGATCGTCGACGCAGACACCGATCGCATCTTGGGCGCGCATATCATTGGCCCTATGGCCGGCGACCTGATCCATGAGATCTGCGTCGCCATGGAATTCGGCGCCTCCGCCGAAGACATGGCCCTCACCTGCCACGCCCACCCCACATTCTCAGAAGCTGTCCGCGAGGCCGCACTCGCTTGCGGCGATGGTCCTATCCACAGCTGATCAAAAAGAAAAAGCCGGTGAGTTGGGGTCCTCACCGGCTTGGCCCGAGCGCTTGGAACCATGAAGACGGGGCGGCGCTCCGGCCCATGAGGTTCGCGCTTGTTGGCTGTACCGCGATCCCTAGTTATGGAACGCGCTACCCTCGGCCTTCCGTCGCATAAATCTAAAATTTTTCACCAGAGCGTTTTGGCCGCCCTTGGGGCCCAGCCCGCGTCATAATCCCGGCCGCCTTCTTCACCGTTGGACATCTCAGCCAAGATCTCCCCCACCGTAGGCAGGCCTTCAGTGTCGTCCCGCGTCCATAGCCCCGCCCGCATCAGGGCACGTGCGCATTGGGTATAAATCTCTGCAATGCGGATCACGATCACCGTGGCAGGCAGCCGCCCGCCCTTGTCAAACCGCGCCCGCAGATCGGGGTCTGCGGTCAATCGCGCCTCACCATTGAGCCGCACAACCGTGTTCGATCCCGGCACCATGAACATCAGCGACACGCGCCCGTCGCTTACAATATTGCGCAACGAATCCAGCCGGTTATTGCCCCGCCAATCGGGCATAGCCAGGGTCCGTTCATCCAGTTCCATCACCACCGGTCCGTCATCGCCACGCGGGCTGCCATCGGTGCCGGTCTCCCCCACCGTGGTCAACACGCAAAAGCGGGAGGTCATGATCCATTCACGGTAGAGCGGTGTCAGCCGGGTCGCCACTTTGATAATCGAAGCAGACGCAGGCGTGCCGTAAAGCGCCTCCAGTTCTTCAGCGCTGTTGATCCAGTCCATCTACGTCAAACCCCGCTTCTCTCATCAACGCGTCAGAGGCGGTCTCCACCTCCCGCTCTAACCGTTCCAGGAAGGCGTCGCGATCCATGCCGGGCTCTATCCTCGGCAGAAACTCAATCACAGCAAGCCCCGGACGCCGCATGATTCCCTTGCGCGGCCAGAAGACGCCCACATTGGTGGCCACGGGCACGCAAGGCTGACCCAACTCTTCATAAAGCACGGCCGTGCCGACCTTATAAGGTGATTTCACCCCCGGCGCGATGCGTGTGCCCTGAGGGTAGATAATCAACTGCCCAGGATGGGTTCTGCCTTTCTCCACATCCTGCACCATCTTTTTGATGGCTTGCGATCGCTTGCCCCGGTCCACCGCAACGCAGCCCAGTTTGACGGCATATTGGCCAATCACCGGCGTGTACAGGATTTCCCGCTTCATGATGAATTTGCCCGCCGGGATGGCGGTGTAGAGCGTGAAGATGTCCATGAAGGATTGATGCTTGGAGGCGATCATCACCTCATCGGTCGGCGGCGTGCCCCTGATTTCGTAGCGCAGACCCACCATCCAGCGCGCGCACCACAGCGCGTAGTGCGACCAGCTTTGACAGGCCGTGATCGCACCTTTGCGACTGAACAGGGCCCAAGGCAAAAAGGCCAATCCGAAGACCGGCATCATCGCGTAGATGTTGGTCACATAGACAAGGGACCGCACCCACTGCACAGTATCTTTCATGCTGGGTCCTTCATGCCATGTCCCTTAGCGTACGGCGTGCAGCCAGCCGGGTGGCGAGGAAGGCCACCAACCCTGCGATCAGCGGGATAAAGAGCGGGATAACCCAGTGCCATCCCTGAAAGCCGAGGCCGGTCAGAAAGCCCCCGGTCGGTTGTGCCGCGGGCAAAAGCCACATGGCAATCATGCCCAGAACGGCGCCCAGAACCCCGCCAAGAAGGGCGCGGATGGTGAAACGGCGTTCAAACGCGCGCGCAATAAAGGCATCGCGGGCGCCTACCAGACGCAGCACTGTGATGACCTGCGCATTAGCCGCGAGTGCGGCATTGGCCGCCAGCGTGATCATCGCCGCCGTCGCCGTTCCTATAAGGATCATGGATATCCACCCAAGGCCGCGCAAACGGTCAGCGGCCTGCACAAGCGGCCTGCGCCAACGTGTATGATCATCCAGTACGGCACCAGGGGCCTCTGCCGCCAGACGCAAGCGCAGTCCGGCAGCGTCAAACCCTTCTGACGTCTCTACCACGTCAATCAGGCGCGGGATCGGCAGGTTGTCCACCGGCACATCCGGTCCAAACCATGGCTCGAGCAGAGCCTGTTGTTCCTCATCTGTCATCGCACGCGCGGAAGCCACGCCACGGGTCGTTCCAAGGATATTCAGCACCGCTTCCGTCTGTTCCGCCAACTGCCCGGCCGGGGCGGAAATCCGGATGGTGGAACTGAGCGCAAGTTCGGATCCCCAGCGATCCGCAAGCCGCCCAGCGGCCAGTGACAGCGCCAGTGCGAAGACCGCCAGGAACGCCATGGCAGCGGCGGAAAACCACGTCAGTGTCGCCGTGAACCCCGTGGGTGGGACCACACGATCGGCTTTTGCATCGCCGATAACAAATTCCATAATATCCGCTACGCCCGCCATCACAGATCTGCCCCGGCCAGTTGCAGTCGTCGGTTGGAAATCCGCAGCACCCTTGCCTGCACTTGTGTCTTCACCGACCGGATCAGCGACAGATCATGGGTCGCTATCATGATCGTCTTGCCCATTCGGTTGAGTTCCAGCAGCAAAGTCATCAGTCGCTGTGACATTTCCCAATCGATGTTGCCCGTGGGCTCATCGGCCAGCACGACATCCGGCGACATGATGACAGCGCGGGCCAAGGCCGCGCGCTGCCGTTCCCCGCCCGACAATTCCGGCGGCAAGGCGTTCGCCCGGTGCTGCAAACCGACCCAATTGGTCAGCTCTTTGAGGTTCGCCGCCTCGGCCAGCAGATCATAGCCTGCGACCATCAAGGGCAGCGCAATGTTGTCGGTGACAGACAGATGATCAAGGAATTGACAATCCTGATGCACCACGCCCACCCGGCGGCGCATATCGGCGATGTCATCACGATCCATGCCCATCACGTCTTGTTCGAAAAGCCGTATTTGCCCGGCTGTAGGGAACAAAGCACCGTAGCAGAGTTTCAGAAGCGTGGTCTTGCCGGACCCGGACGGCCCGGTCAGAAAATGAAACGACCCCGGTTGCAGCTTCAGCGACACCTCGCTCAGAAGCTCCCCCCCGCCATAGTTATAGGCCACATTTTCAAGCTCGATCACCGGATGACCCTTTACATCCCCTCAAGGCTTCATGCCCGATGGGTGCAGCTTGTGCAATGTTCCTAATGCAAAGTCACCGGGAACGCCACAGTTGCGAGCGGATATGACACCGATCCTCCAATTTGCTTTGCCCTTTCTGGATTTGCAGGTACATCTTGGGGAAGTCAGGGCCCGAAACGGGCCAGAGCAGGCAACAGGTGTCCAAATGAGGCTGATCTGCCCGAACTGCGCGGCACAGTACGAAGTGCCCGAAGAGGTGATCCCGGAAGAAGGCCGGGATGTTCAGTGTTCGGCCTGCGGCGACACGTGGTTTCAACTGCATCCAAGCCATCCAGATTACAAACAATCGTATGATCCGGACGCACCGGAGGAAGATCTGGAAGATGGCATTGATGAAGGCTTTGACGTCGAAGGTGATGAGGATGCGGCAGCAGATGAACCCGACGCAGCACACGCAGAGCCCGAAGAAGAAGCCGATCCCGACGATGAGCCATTCGAAGACGAATATGACGGTGATGAGCCCCCGACACAGCCCACGCCGCGGGAACTGCCCGACGATGTAGCGGACGTTCTGAGGGAGGAAGCGGCGAGGGAGACCCAAGCCCGCGAGGCAGAGCGCGGTGGTCTCGAAACCCAACCCGATCTTGGCCTGTCAGAGGGAGACGATGCCGAGCATCGCAGCAGACAAGCCCAAGAGCGCATGGCGCGGTTGCGCGGCTTTGATACTGCCACTGAAGAGCCTGTGTCAGACCTCGTACAGGCCCCCGATCCGGATGCGCCCGCCGAGGAGCCGGAGATTGATCTCGGCACGCGGGCGAACCTGCTTCCCGATGTGGAAGATGTGGACCAGAAAATCGAGGCCCAAAGCGATGGCGCGGCTGAGGCCGCCGCCGCGCGCGACGGGTCTCGCATTGCTACACAGAAAGAACCGCGGAGCGGCTTTGCCCGCGGTATGCGTCTGTCCATCCTGCTGTTTGTACTGGCGGCCGGACTCTACATTTTGGCCCCGCAGCTGAGCGCGGCAGTGCCTACGCTAAAAGAGCCGTTGATGGGCTACACCGGCGTCGTTGATCAGGGCCGCGCTGCGCTGCAAGCCGTGGTCGGGCAAGTCCTGAACTGAACCGCTTGACGTGGCCAAATTCCGCAATTGACCGACGTTTGATCGAGTATTCCCGAGGGAGCGGGGAACCTCTTGGTTTTGAAGTCGGGGCCGACCCCCTTCGCTTCATGCGTCAAAACCGGTCCAACAGCCGTTCGAAGTAGTCGCGTTCCAACTCTGAGCGGTCTGAATCACCAGACTTACGGCGTAGTTCATCAACCAGTTCAAGCGCACGCCGATGCACATCAGGATCGCCAATCCGGTCGTTGCCTTGATCACTGAAAGGGCCGCTGTTTCGGTCACGGCCCAACGGATCCTGGTTGTCATTATCGCCAAACTGGCCGCGTGCCTGACCTTGCCCGTTCTGCTGGTTCTGCTGGTTTTCGGCCATCGCCTCACCCAGTTCTCGCATCCCGTCGCGCAGGGCTTCCATCGCTTCGGCCTGCTGATCAATCGCGTCGGCCAGATCATCCTGACGCAGCGCGTCTTCCGCCCCGCGCATGGCTTCTTCGGCGCGCTCCAACGATTCCCGCGCGGCATCACCGCCTTCGGTTCCCGCACCCGGCAGGTTCTGGCGCTGGCGTTCCAACTCTTGCCGCAAGGCCTGCTGGCGATCCGCAAGGCTTTCCTGCGACGACCGTCCATCGGCGTTCTCATTACCCTGCCGTTCACTCTGCTGATTGCCTTGGCCTGATCCTTGCCCATCGTGCTGTTCGCCACGGCCACGGTCGCCACTGCGGCCTTCATTGCTATCGGTGTTCCCGGTTTGCGCATTCGGATTGAACTGTTCCTGTAGATCACGGAACGCCTGATCTGACAGGCCCTGCTGATCGCGCAGTGTCTCCGCCAGCCCTTCCATAGCTTCCTGGCCCGGATTGTCACCCTGCTGTCCGCGCTGGCCTTCGGCCATGCGCAGGTTTTCCATCATCTCCTGAAATTCCTGCAACGCCTGTTCAGCTTCGGCAAACCGGCCCTGCTCCATGAGTTCCTGAATGCGGTCCATCATATCCTGGATGTCTTGTTGATCCAGCATCTGCATGTTTTCAGATTGCTGCTGTTGTTCGCCGTTCTGTTCGCCCTCGCGCTGTGCCTGCTGAGACCGCTGGCGCAGGTAATCCTGCGTCGCGTCGCGCAGTTCTTGCATCAGGCGCGCGATCTCCTCTTCGCTGGCGCCATTGCGCATCGCCTCACTCAGCCGTTCCTGCGCTTCCTGCATGCGGGCGAGCGCATCGCCGATATCGCCATCCTCCAGCGCAATGGCCAGATCCCACAGGGCCTGCGCGGTTTCATCCCGCGCCTCGGGCGTGAATTCGCCCAGGCTCACCTTGGTTTCCATCCCGCGCAGGATCACCCGCAGCCGCAGATAAGAGCCGTCCGCCTGGAAAAGCCCTTCCTCCGGCTCGTTCGAAATGGCGCGAAGGACCTGGCTCACGCGCTTTGCATTCTCCCGCGACCAAAGCAGGTCGCGGCGCATCTCAATGATCGACGCAGCAAGCGGATCAAAGAATCGCCGCGCGGGCAGGTCCATGTTGCGGGGGATGCTCAGCCCGTATTGCCCAGCGGCATCGGTCACTTCCAATTCCAGGCGCACGGGCAGGTGCGCCCACGGGTGCTCTGACAGGTTCTCAATAAGCGTTTCGACAAAATTCGCCCGGTCCCCCGCGATGGGCATGGGCAGTTCAAGAACAATGTCGTCGCGCGCTTCCGGCTCAATCGCTAGCCCATATCGACGGTCCAGCCGTTCGGTATCAAGGCTGAAAATCGCCCGCCCACCGGTTACGCCGTAGTCATCGGCAGCTTGAAACGGCTGGCTCATCTGACCATCGAATGTCGTGGTCACACCATCGTCGAGTAAGTCCACGACAGGGGCTTCATCGGCAAGCGCAATGACCGTCCATTCCCGGCCGCCCGCGCCTTCGATGCGCAGCGTGCCGTCAGAAGTCACTTCAAATTCCTGTTCCGTGTCGGTCGCAGCGCCCACGTTTTCGGTACGGCCAGAGACTGTCTCGGCCACCGACAACGCGCCCACCTCACCATAAAGGCGCAGCGTGATGCGGCTGCCCTTGGGTGCGCGCACCTCACCATCCTGATCGTTCAGATACAAGCTTGGCAATCCTGTATAGACCGGCGGTTCTACCCATCCTTCCCAGGACGGGCCTGTATTGGCCTGCGCCGCAGCCGCCGGACCAATCTGAGAAACAGAAGACACCTGCGCGACAGACCCGAACAGCAAGGCCACCACCAAGCCCAAAAGAGCGATATACCGCATGCCGAACGGGTCGCGGTTTGACAGGCGCAAATCAGGCTCAACGGCCTGAGCATCCCGCGCCCGGTCGGCCATCCGGCCCAGATGCGCGGTCCAAAGCCGCTCGGATGCGTCGTCGCCCGTGCCGATCGCCTGACTATCGCCAAGCGCGGCCAAAGGTCTGCCTTTCAGTGATGCATCCAGCCGGTCCACCGCCTCTTGTCGATTGGGCCAGCGAAATCGCCAGATGCCAAGCATCAAGAACCCGATAAGAGCGGTACCGGTCACGATAAGCCCAAACCACACCGCTTCCACCGGCAAAATGTCTTGCAACCCCAGCATAAGCGCAGCACTGGCTGCCGCCACCACGCTCCAGAGGGGCCAGAACGCGCGCACCAATCGTTCTGCAATGAGACCGGCCCACGTGAGCCGCAACGGGCGGCGCAGGCGGGTCAGCATGGTCTGCAGGTCTGGCGCGTTTGGCATGTGTCCTATCCGGTCTAGCCGACCCTAAAGACGTAACGCCGGGTCAGCGCATTACAACCATTCAGGGATGGTATCGCGATTTATAATCTCGTCAAAGGTCGGCCGGGCCCGAATGACGGCAAATTGATGCCCATTCACCAGAACCTCGGGCACCATGGGGCGGGTATTGTATTCACTGGCCATCACCGCACCGTACGCACCGGCGCTGCGGAAAGCGACCAGATCGCCACTCTTGACCGGCGGCATCATGCGCTGTTTGGCAAATGTATCCCCGCTTTCGCAGACGGGGCCGACGATATCAAAGGGCTGTTGTTCGACGCCGGGCTCGGGTTCCACGATCGGAACGATATCATGATGCGCCTCATACATGGCGGGCCGGATCAGATCGTTCATGGCACTGTCGAGGATCAGAAAATCGCGCCCTTCACCCGATTTCACATAGATGACTTCAGACACCAGGATACCCGCATTCCCGGCGATCAGCCGCCCCGGTTCAATCTCCACCTCGCAACCCAGATGGCCAACGGTTTCCTTGATCAGCGCCCCAAAATCCGTGGGTAGAGGCGGGGCTTCATTGGAGGTGGTATAGGGAATACCAAGCCCACCCCCCAGATCGAGCCTGCGAATGTCATACCCTTCGGCACGCAATTCTTCCGTCAGATCAGCGACCTTTTGATAGGCCAACCTGAAGGGCTCCAGATCGGTCAGCTGCGACCCGATATGCACGTCGATTCCGACAATCTCCAACCCCGGCAGGCTTGCGGCCTGAGCATAGACCTCTTTCGCACGGGAAATGGGAATGCCGAACTTGTTCTCTGATTTACCCGTGGCGATCTTGGCATGGGTCTTGGCATCCACATCCGGATTGACCCGCACTGTGATGGGCGCGGTCACGCCCAAAGATGTCGCCACCTCGCTCAGCGCGATCATCTCCGGCTCACTTTCCACGTTGAATTGCCGCACACCGCCTTCCAGCGCGATCCGCATTTCTTCGCGCGTCTTGCCCACACCAGCAAACACGATCTTCTCGCCCGGCACGCCCGCCGCCCGTGCACGCAGGTATTCGCCAGCAGACACCACATCCATCCCGGCGCCAAGCCCGGCCAACGTTTTCAGAATCGCCTGATTGCTCGCCGCTTTCATGGCGTAGCACACAAGATGGTCCATCCCCTCCAACGCATCATCAAACAGCTTGAAATGCCGCGCCAGAGTCGCCGTGGAATAGCAATAGAATGGCGTGCCGACCTGCGCGGCAATCTCCGCCAAAGGCACATCCTCGGCATGCAACACGCCATCACGATAGAGGAAATGATCCATGGCTTGAAACCTTAGGTGATAAGGCTCTGGGTTTACCAAACCGGCAGCGAATTGCAATTCAGGAATGTCTCTGCAAAAACAATGGCATGAGCCACATGAAATCTGCATTCGACACAGACGGCCGGCTTTGGCTGCGCAATGCAGGCGATGGGCAAGATCTTGCAACCCTCGCCAAACTGATGGAAGGGCCTGAACGTCCGGGCGCGCGCATCCCCCTCGACGATCGGACAATCGCCGCCCTTGAAGGCTGCACCTTTGCACGAACCATCGCCGATACATGGCCTGGGATGCGACCGGTGCGCTTGATTGGGTTTCAGAAAACCGAAGGCCGAAACTGGGCTCTGCCCTGGCATCAGGACCGAGTGATCTGCGTACAAAACCGCGCCGAAGTCCCCGGATATTCAAACTGGTCCCGGAAGGCAGGCAAATGGCATTGCGAACCCCCAGAAGAGGTTTTGCAGAACATGCTTTTCGTCCGGGTCCATATCGATCAGAGCACGCAAAGCAACGGCGCCATGGAAATTGCGCGTGGCAGTCATCGGAACGGTCTCATCCCCACCAATCAGGCAGCGGCGACCGCAAAACGTTTTCCCGGTGAAATCACCGCCGCCGCGCCGGGGGATGTATTGATCCTGCCAATGCTCACCCTGCATCGCTCCGGCGCGTCGTCCTCCGACGCCCCGCGCCGCGTCTTGCGCATAGACTTTGCCAACCGCAATCTGCCGCACCCGCTCAAATGGTCAGGATGATCTTCCCAGCTTCTTTTTGGCCGAAAATACTCAAAACCGGCGCGCTCAACTGCGCCCCATGCGCAAAAAGATATAGAGCGGCAGCCCACAACTGACCCCGATGCCAAAGGTCGCGGGGATAGCAATCAGCCCGATCCAGTGTTTGCGCTGCACGCATTCGTAGATCACCCACACCGTCAATGCCACGGCGGCCACGGTCAGATCCCACACCAAACCGCTGGTCGCGGCATTCACATGCCACGCATCGACCATCGCCATGATGTCATAGCCGTTCTCGTTAAACCACGAGATGAAGTAGTACATGGGGTGGATGGACCCCCAGATGGCAAGCGCCAGAAAAACGTATCTCAAAGGCCGAGCCCCACGCCAACGCTCACCGGGCCTTTCTTGACGCCCACAGAGGTGCCAACGCTAACGCCGCTGGAACTGCTGATCCCGATATTGGTGTTCATCGTGGGGGTCACAGGCTCCCCATCCGCGCCACAGGCGGCCAGAAGGGCGACAGAAACGAGTGCCAGAATGCGCGTCATGACAGGATCTCCTTCCAACGGGCGATTTGTTCTTTTACCCGAACAGGCGCCGTCCCGCCATAGCTGACCCGTGATGCGACCGAATTGTGCACGCCCAGCACCTCGAAAATGCCATCCGTGATGCCCGGCTCCACACTCTGCATTTGTTCCAAGCTCAGGTCCGGCAGATCGCACCCGGCTTTCTCCGCCATAGCCACCAGCGTCCCTGTGACGTGATGCGCATCGCGGAAGGGCATGCCCAGCACGCGCACCAGCCAATCCGCCAAATCGGTGGCCGTAGAAAATCCAGATCCTGCGGCCGCCTCTAGCGCGTGCTGGTTGGGCATCACATCGCGCACCATGCCCTCCATCGCCGCCATGGCCAGCATCCAGTGATCGGCAGCGTCAAAGACCTGCTCCTTATCCTCCTGCATGTCCTTGGAATAGGTCAGGGGCAGGCCCTTCATCACCGTCATGAGCGCCACATTAGCCCCGAAGATCCGACCGATCTTGGCACGGATCAATTCGGCCGCATCCGGGTTTTTCTTCTGCGGCATGATCGAAGACCCAGTGGAAAACCGATCCGACAAGGCGACAAACCGAAACTGCGCAGAGGACCAGATTACCAGCTCTTCGGCCAAGCGGCTTAGATGCATGGCGCTGATACTGGCCACACTCAGAAACTCCAACGCAAAATCTCGGTCGCTCACGCCATCCAGTGAATTCGCACAGGGCCGATCAAAGCCCAGCGCCTCCGCCGTCATCTCCCGATCAATAGGAAAGGAAGTCCCCGCCAAGGCGGCCGCGCCGAGCGGGCTCTCATTCATCCGCGCACGCGCATCACGCACGCGCGACAGGTCCCGCCCGAACATCTCCACATAGGCCATCATGTGATGGCCCCAAGTGACCGGCTGCGCGACCTGCAAATGGGTAAAGCCCGGCATAACCCAATCCACGCCCGCCTCCGCCTGAGCGAGACACGCACGCAAAAGAGAGGCGAGCCCCTCTTCTGCGGCATCCAATTGATCGCGCACCCACAGGCGAAAATCGGTGGCCACCTGATCATTCCGGCTGCGGCCTGTATGCAGCCGCCCCGCAGGTTCGCCGATGATCTCCTTCAGCCGCGCCTCCACATTCATGTGAATGTCCTCCAACGCGGTTGAAAACTCGAAAGTCCCACCCTCGATCTCTGACAATACCGTGAGCAGGCCTTCCCGGATCGCGTCGGCATCCTTATCACTGATGATGCCTGTGGTAGCGAGCATCGCTGCGTGGGCCCTGGAACCGGCGATGTCTTGCGCCGCCATACGCTGGTCGAAGCCGATGGATGCATTAATTGCTTCCATGATGGCATCCGGCCCGCTGGCAAAGCGGCCGCCCCACATCTGGTTCGAGGTCTTATCGGTCATTTCAAAACCCTTCGGAGGATACATGAATAGCTTGGTTAGGATCGTCCTTTATACGGCGCTTGTCTTTGGTGCAAACCAAGGCTTGGCGGACGTGAAGGCGGCGGAAGCGCTGCGGGCAGGCGATATGAAAAAGCTGGTGTTTCATCAGGCCCCCAAAGACGTGAGCCAAACCGCGTTTGAAACCATAGACGGCTCGGAAGGCACATTGGCGGATTACAAAGGCAAGGTCGTTGTGCTGAACTTCTGGGCGACCTGGTGCGCGCCCTGCCGCAAGGAAATGCCGATGCTGTCTGATCTGCAGACAGAGCTGGGCGGCGAAGGCTTTGAGGTTGTCACCATCGCCACAGGGCGTAACCCGCCTCAGGCCATGAAGTCTTTTTTCCAAGAGATCGGCGTCGACAACCTGCCGCTCCAGCGTGATCCGCGCTCCAAAATGGCGCGGGAAATGGGCGTGCTGGGCCTTCCGGTCACCATGGTTCTGGACCAACAGGGTAAGGAAATCGCGCGACTGGTCGGAGATGCCCATTGGAACTCCGACTCTGCCAAAGCGATCATCAAAACCTTGATGGGCGAAGAACCGTCGAGGTAGGGACCCACAAAAATTTTTCAAAAAATTTTGCCGCCAACGTTGGCGGCAATTTTTTTTCAAAAAAATTGCTGGCCTGGTGGCGCAGGCTCGCGCATTTGACCGATCCCATTTTTCCTTGCAGTATCAACCGACAAGGGAGGACAAATGGAGCCAATCGCCTTCACCACGGAAATGGCCGTCGTGGTTGCGACTTTGTGCTTGACTGTCTTCCTTTTTGTATCAGAAATCATCCGTGTCGATCTGGCCGCAATCCTTGTGCTCGTGATTATCGGCATCCTGTCGTATGTGCCAGGCCTGGAAAGCGTGGCCGACGTTACGAATCTCTTTGACGGGTTTGCCTCCAACGCTGTCATATCCATCATTGCGGTGATGATCGTGGGTGCAGGGCTCGACAAAACAGGCCTCATGAACAAGGTCGCCGCGACGATCCTCAAGTATGGCGGCTCTACAGAGGCGCGCGTTTTGCCCATTGTCTCCGGCACCGTTGGGTTCATTTCGAGTTTTCTGCAAAACGTCGGCGCCGCCGCGCTTTTCATTCCCGTTGTCAGCCGAATCTCTGCCCGCACAAGCATACCGCTGGCGCGCCTTCTGATGCCAATGGGGTTCTGCGCCATCCTTGGCGGGACAATGACGATGGTTGGGTCTTCGCCACTGATCCTGCTCAATGACCTGATCGAAACGGCCAACAACGGCCTTCCTGACGCGCAGAAAATGGAACCGTTCGGCCTCTTTTCCGTCACGCCCATCGGCGTGGCCCTCGTGCTGACGGGGATCGTCTACTTCATGGTCTTTGGCAAATACGTCCTGCCCGGCGGGCGTGAAAAGGTGGAGGCCGCAGCGGGTCAGGGCACGTCCGATTACCTCAACCGCGTCTACGGGCTGACGGCTGATGTCTATGAGGTGGATGTGCCTGTGAACACGCCGTTGGTGGGCCAGCAATTGGCCGATATCAACCTGAACAACCACATCTACATCATCTCCACCTATTATCGCGGCAAGGTGTCGATGGTGCAGATCCTGACCGCCGAAATCGCAGCGCCCTGCCGCCTCGCGATCATTGGCGACAAGGCTGAAGTCCAGAAATTCTGTTCCGAGAATGGCCTTTTCATGCGCTCCAAGCTGGATGTCTTCGCCGAGGAATTCGCCCCCACCAATGCTGGCATCGCCGAGGTTGTGATTCCACCCGATAGCCACGTCATCGGCCATGCCCCGCGCGACTTGCAGCTGCGCAAACAAACGGGGTTGTCCCTTCTGGCCATTCACCGCGGGGAAGAGACGCTGAGCCACGTGGAGACAGACGTTCACGAACCGACGGCCATAGGGGTGGAGCCGTTGCGCGCGGGTGACATGCTTGTGGCCCACACGCGCTGGGATAACCTGACCAGGCTAAAGCAGAACCGCGATTATGTGGTGGTGACCTCCGATTTTCCGCAAGAGGAACTGCGACCACATAAGGTCGCCCATGCGGTGTTCTTCTTCCTTGTGGCGCTTTCGATGATCCTTTTCACCGATATCCGGCTGTCGCTTTGTCTGCTGACAGGTGCGGTGGGCATGTTGCTGACCAAGGTGCTCAGCATTGATGAAGCCTATCGCGCCGTTGGGTGGAACACCGTGTTCCTTTTGGCGAGCCTCATCCCATTGGGTCAGGCCGTCCAGAACACCGGCACCGCCGCGTGGATTGCGCAGCAAATTCTGATTGCGCTGGATGGCTGGCCCATCTGGTCCCTTCAGGCAGGCATCGCCGTTCTTGCCACGGGGTTTTCTCTGGTCATGTCCAATGTGGGGGCAACTGTTCTTCTGGTCCCGCTCGCCGTGTCTATCGCTATCGCCGCCGGGGCCAATCCAGCGGTCTTTGCCCTGACCGTAGCGATTTCCACGTCCAACTCCTTTATCATCCCCACCCATCAGGTGAATGCCCTGATCATGGGGCCAGCCGGCTACAAGGTGACCGATTTCATCCGCACGGGCGGGATCATGACCATTCTCTTCCTCGTCGTCTCTCTGGTCATGCTGAACGTGATCTTTTAAGGCAGGATTGAGACGCCCCGAGGACACGCCCATGCTCGACGACACCGACGACATTCACCCGCTTTTCGCAGGCGCGCCCAAAACAACCGAGTTTCGCAAGCTGCGGAAACGAATCGTGCGAAATTGTCGTGAGGCGACCCAGACCTTCGGCATGGTGGAACCTGGCGCGCGTTGGCTGGTCTGCCTGTCGGGCGGAAAAGACAGCTACACCTTGCTGGCCATTCTTCACGAACTGAAATGGCGCGGACTTCTGCCGGTTGATTTGCTGGCCTGCAATCTGGACCAGGGCCAGCCGGGTTTCCCGGCTACCGTCCTGCCGGAATTTCTCGAAAAGATGGGCGTGCCGCACCGAATTGAGTATCAAGATACTTATTCCGTCGTCGTCGATAAGGTACCGCAGGGCCGGACCTACTGCGCCCTCTGCTCGCGGCTGAGACGCGGCAACCTTTACCGGATTGCGCGTGAGGAAGGGTGCAGCGCAGTCGTGCTGGGCCATCACCGCGATGACATTCTGGAGACGTTCTTCATGAATCTCTTCCATGGCGGGCGACTTGCTACGATGCCACCCAAGCTGGTGAACGAGGAAGGTGATCTGTTCGTCTATCGACCGCTGTCTTTGGTCGCTGAAGAAGATTGCGAGAAATTCGCTACGGCCATGAACTACCCGATCATTCCTTGCGATCTGTGCGGGTCACAGGACGGTCTTCAACGCCAGCAGGTGAAGCGTATTCTGGACGGGTGGGAGGCAAATTCGCCGGGGCGCAGACAAGTGATATTCCGGTCCCTGATGAACGCGAGACCGTCACATTTGCTGGATACCGGGCTCTTTGATTTTGCAGGATTGACGCGCGAACCCGTAAAATTTGAAGCAAATTCCGAAGATCCGCCTAAGCTGCGTTAAAGGGATATTCAAGGCCCCACGCCTACCTTGCGCGCGCTCAATTGGGGTCTGAGATTTGCAGAAGTTCCGCCACAACCTTCTCTTGGTGCGTCATCGTTTGGCAGATGTCCTGACGGGGCCCCTTGCGCTGGCTATCCTGCCGATCACGCTTTTGGCATGGAACGCGATGGGGGCACATGTCGGGCTGTTGATCGCAATGGTCAGCCTGCCGACGCTCGCTATTCTGGCCGCGCTGGCTGATCGGTATGGGCGACAGTGTCAGGTTCAATCCAATTTCAATCGGGTTGGCGACAGCCGGGAGACCTTCGATGTTGCCCTCAGATCAGCGCTTTATCACGCGCGGCTCAGGGGCAGCCTTGTGCTCTGTATGGTCATTGAAATGAAACCGTCAGGCCCGAACGTGACGGTGGATCACGCGGCACAGGCCAATTTGACCTATGCCACTGCCATGCTGATCAAATCCTTCATGCGGCGTCGCGACAGAGTATGTATCCTTGGACGCAACCGGTACGGCGTTGTCCTGAACGCAGCTTCTGATTTGACGGAAGATGCGGCACTCACAATGGCAAGACGGCTCAAAACGGACATCGAACAGGGATCGACCTGTCGCGACCAGTCCAAAACCGGCAGCATTGGTGCGGTGATCGGCGTTTGCGTATCCCCGGCTACCGGAACAGTGGATGCCAAAACCATGATCCAAACCGCCAGCAGCGCGGTGCAGGCGGCGCGCGAGACCTGCGCGGCCGATGTTCAACTGAAACCGCTCCAGAAGCCAAAAAAAGACAATTCCAAAGACACGCTTTATCGGGATATCGTGAGTGCCTTCGACAATGAAGAAATCTGCGCATGGTTCCAACCGCAGGTCTGCGCCAAGACAGGCCATGTAACCGGGTTTGAATCCCTCGCCCGTTGGGTGCACCCCAAAGAGGGGGTGATTTCTCCCTGCGCGTTTCTGCCGATCCTTCAAAGGCGCGGGATGATGCCGCTTTTGCAGGAACGCATGCTGAAAGAGGCCTTGAACGGGATTGAAGCCTTGCGCAGCATTACAGAAGATCCTCCTGCCGTGGGAATAAACCTATCACCCGAAGACTTGATGGACCCGACTCTGCCTGACCGCATCGAGTGGGAACTCGACAATCGAAACACTGCACCGCGTTTCCTCAACATCGAAATTCTGGAAACTGTCGTGGCCCGCGCGGACGACGATCTGACAACCAAAAACGTCAAGCGGCTTTCGGACATTGGATGCCGCGTTGATCTTGATGATTTCGGCACGGGTCACGCCTCCATCTCGTCGCTGAAACGGTTTGCCCTCAACCGGTTGAAGATTGACCGCAGCTTTATCAGTGGCATGGAGGATGATCCCGACAAGGAAAGGATGGTCGCTGCAATCCTGACCATGGCCAACCAACTGGATTTGGACACGCTCGCGGAAGGCGTTGAGACAAAAGAACAACGAACACGTCTGGCTGAACTTGGATGCGGGCATTTGCAAGGTTTCATCATTGCCCAGCCGATGCCTCTTGCGGAGGCAGTTGAATGGCTTTCAACGCAGCGTGCCATCGCGGATCTTCGGGGTGTTGAACGCGCGAAAGCCGTGTAGGGCCGGCCTGACGCCTTCAAATCCCGGTCGGAACCCTTATCTGTTCCAAGTCGCACTCAAGCCCAATCAGGACAATCAACAGCACACACACGCTTTTCATTTCGCCCAATACCCCTTGACCTTTGGCCCCGTGATCTGTTGAACCCAGCCAACGCATTTTGAAAGAAGAAATGGCCCTTCGATGGACGATCAGAACAAAAACCTAATTCTGGCCACCGCGCTGAGCTTTTTGGTGATTTTGGTCTGGTTCCTTCTTTTCCCTCCGCCAGAGGCCACGGATCAGCCCGCCGTGACGGCGGAGACAAGTGCCGTTGTGGACGAACGGGGCGACATCGCCTTGGCCCCAACAACTTCCGATCCGGCCGCACCGGCAGAGACCGCAACCGCACCCTCCCAACCCGAAGAGGATGACGCACCGCGTATCATGATCGACACGCCGACGCTGGAAGGCTCTATTTCCCTCAAGGGCGGGCGAATTGACGAACTGCGTCTTAAGGGCTATCGCGAAACGCTCGATGAAGGCTCCCCCATCGTCACGCTGCTTTCACCCGTTGGCACGGATGACCCCTATTATGCGCTGTTTGGATGGGCACCGGGCGGTGGCCTGTCGCCGGACCAGGTGCCGGGCGCAAACACGCGGTGGGAGGTCTCCAGCGGCACGATCCTTGCCCCGGGCGCACCGATCACCCTGACTTGGGACAATGGGGCAGGCCTGACATTCAGTCGCGAAATGGCCATAGACGACAAGCTGATGTTCACCATTACCCAGTCGGTGGAAAACACGAGCTCAGCCGCATACACGCTGGCCTCCTATGGCATCTTGGCGCGCCACGGTTTGCCGGATGACCTGAAGAACTTCTTCATCCTGCACGAAGGCGCCATCCAGAAAATCGACGGCGTCCGCGAATACGTGAAGTACGACAAGCTGGAAAATGTGGGACAGCACGAAACCTTCACCGTTGAAGAGGCCGGATGGACCGGCTTCACTGATCACTACTGGATGACGACCCTGATCCCGAGTGCGGGCGCGGGGCTGAAAATCTCTACCTTCCAGGACCCCAGCCGTGGCATTTACCAAACCACGGCGCAGCAACCCACGCAAGCCGTTGCACCCGGCGAAACCACGACAGCGTCTCTGCGCCTCTTTGCCGGACCCAAGGAGTGGGCGACGATCCGCGGCTATCAGAATGATGAAACGAACCCTGTGCCGGAATTCATCGACTCGATTGACTGGGGCTGGTTCTTCTTCCTAACCAAGCCGATTTTCGCAGTGCTGCATTACCTCAACGTGCTCATTGGCAACATGGGCTGGGCCATCATCGGTCTTACGCTGCTTATCAAGATCGTGCTGCTGCCTCTGGCGTACAAATCCTACGTCTCCATGGCCAAGATGAAAGAGCTTCAGCCCCAGATGGAGAAGATCAAGGAAGCCGCGGGCGATGACCGTCAGAAGCTCCAGAAGGAGATGATGAACCTCTACAAGAAGGAAAAGGTGAACCCCGCCGCAGGCTGTTTGCCGATCCTGTTGCAGATCCCGATCTTCTTCTCGCTCTACAAGGTGATCTTTGTCACCATCGAACT
>CAYMEC010000059.1:0-21646 GCA_964389425.1 uncultured Roseovarius sp. | reverse complement strand
GTTGTGCAATGGGGGCGCGGGCAAGGAGATCGAGAGAGTTGGGCGTCAGATCACCAAGGGGGAACCGGCGATTGATCCAAGGTGCCAGGAGCATTTCGTCAACGCCAACGCGATCCCGCACAAGACGGATCCGTTCCCGGAACTGAGCCAGGTGGTGGATTTGCCGAAGGTGAGTTTCAACACCGGTGGGCGCGGCGAAGGCGAGGGCGATGGTGGTCGCAGGCGGCGTAAACGGCGGGCCTGAGGTCCGATTTAGCGGCTTCGCCTGGCCCCCACCAGGGCCTGGCGAAGGCGCGGCGGCCCAAGGGCCTTGATTCCGCGCCGGGGGTTTTGCTGAATTGTTAGGCAACCCGGTTTTGATCTGTGTGATTCCTGTGCTTTAGTCTGGTCAGTCCGGTCCCCGTTTGACAGGGTCCGTCAGCACCGCAAAGGAACCCGGCCTATCCTCGATCAAAACCCAATATCCCCGACGTCGATGATTGAGGCCCTGCCCCGCGCGAAAGGCGATGGGCTGATCCACGTGCGGCAGAAGGCAGGCAAGAGCGCACTGTCTGATTTGCGCATGTCGGGATGTCTGAAGGTTTTGTTCTCTCGCGGCGGGCCTCGACTGGATGCGATCCTGATCAATTCGGCGGGTGGGCTGACGAGCGGGGATCGGCTCTCGGTGGAGATTGGCCTTGAAGACGGGGCCTCTGCGTCAGTGACCACGCAGGCGGCGGAACGGGCCTATCGGGCGGCGTATGGAACGGCGCGAGTTGAGACGCGGATGGCGGTGGCGGAGCGGGCTGAGATGTTTTGGCTGCCACAGGAATTGATCCTCTTTAACGGGGCAAAGCTGGAGCGATCCTTGCACTGTGATCTGGCCCCCGGCGCGCGGGCGTTGCTGGTGGAGCCCGTGATTTTCGGGCGCGCGAAGATGGGAGAGGCGCTGCGGGATATTCGGTTTTCGGATCGTATCTCTGTAGATCGCGAGGGGGTCCCGCTTTACCGCGATTCCACGCGGTTGGCGGGGGATATGGAGGACGTGCTGGCAGGTTCTGCGATTGCGCGCGGGGCGGGGGCGATGGTGACCCTTGTTTATGCAGCACCCGATGCCGCGCACCATCACGGGGCAATTGTGCAGGACTTGCCCGAGACGGCAGGGGCGTCGCTGCTGCAAGATGACCTGATGGTGCTGCGGATGCTGGCTGCGGATGGGTTTGTCCTGCGCCAATCCTTGCTGCCGGTGCTGGACCGGCTGACCGAGAATACTTTGCCCACATCCTGGAGGCTATAGATGAACCTGACACCCCGAGAGAAAGACAAGCTGCTGGTGGCCATGGCCGCGGAGGTGGCACGCAAGCGGCTGGCGCGGGGGGTGAAGCTGAACCACCCCGAGGCGATTGCGCTGATCACCGATGCGGTGGTGGAAGGCGCGCGCGATGGGCGGTCCGTGGCGGATATGATGCAGGCGGGCGCGCAGGTGATTACGGCCGAGCAATGCATGGAAGGCGTGCCGGAGATGATCCACGAGGTGCAGGTGGAGGCGACCTTCCCGGACGGCACAAAACTGGTGACGGTGCATAATCCGATCAGGTGAGATGAGTATTTTTGGCCAAAAAGAAGAAGGGACAGCGCGATGATACCCGGAGAGATGTTTGTGGCAGACGGGGAGATCACCCTGAATGCAGGGGCGCAGGCCGTGACGGTGATGGTGGCCAATACGGGCGACCGACCTGTGCAGGTGGGGTCGCATTACCATTTTGCAGAGACCAATCCGGCCTTGGAGTTTGACCGGGAGGCGGCCCATGGGCGGCGGCTGAATATTGCGGCGGGCACAGCGGTGCGGTTTGAACCGGGGCAGCGGCGGGAGGTGGAGCTGATCCCGATTTCCGGCGCGCGGCGGGCGTTTGGGTTTAACCAGCGCGTGATGGGGGACCTCTGATGCCAGCGACGATCAAGAAGTCTGATTATGCAGCGATGTTTGGGCCGACGGTGGGGGATAAGGTGCGGCTCGCCGATACAGACCTCATCATTGAGGTGGAGCGGGACTTGATTGCGGAGCGGGCGGGGGCGGCGACCTCGGAAGGGTCGGGCGGGAACGCGATGCTTTACGGGGAAGAGGTGAAGTTCGGGGGCGGCAAGGTCATCCGGGATGGGATGGGGCAGTCTCAGGTCACACGGGCCGAGGGGGCGGTGGATACGGTCATCACCAATGCGCTGGTGCTGGATTACACCGGGATTTACAAGGCGGACATTGGGCTGAAGGACGGGGCGATTGCCGGGATCGGCAAGGCGGGGAACCCCGATACGCAGCCCGGTGTGGACATCATCGTTGGGCCGGGGACCGAAGCCATTGCGGGGGAAGGCCGGATCCTGACTGCGGGCGGGTTTGACAGCCATATTCACTTCATTTGCCCACAGCAGATCGAGGATGCGCTGCATTCGGGGCTGACGACCATGTTGGGCGGTGGCACGGGACCGGCCCATGGGACGCTGGCCACAACTTGCACGCCCGGGCCCTGGCATATCGGGCGGATGTTGCAGGCGGCGGATGCGTTTCCGATGAACCTGGCCTTTGCGGGAAAGGGGAATGCGTCGCTTCCGGCGGCGATTGAGGAGCAGGTCAAGGCGGGGGCCTGCGCGCTGAAGCTCCATGAGGATTGGGGCACGACGCCGGGCGCGATTGATTGTTGTCTGAGCGTGGCGGATGCCATGGATGTGCAGGTGATGATCCATACCGATACGCTGAACGAGTCGGGTTTCGTGGAGAATACCGTGGCCGCCATGAAGGGCCGGACCATTCATGCCTTCCACACCGAAGGTGCGGGCGGCGGGCATGCGCCGGATATCATCAAGATTTGTGGGGAGGAGCATGTGCTGCCCTCCTCGACCAACCCGACGCGGCCTTTCACGGTCAACACGATCGAGGAGCATCTGGATATGCTCATGGTCTGTCACCATCTGGACAAGTCGATCCCCGAGGATATCGCCTTTGCCGAAAGCCGCATTCGGCGGGAGACGATTGCGGCGGAAGATATCCTGCATGACATGGGCGCGTTTTCGATCATTGCCTCGGACAGTCAGGCGATGGGGCGTGTGGGGGAGGTGATCATTCGCACATGGCAGACCGCCGACAAGATGAAGAAGCAGCGCGGGCGGTTGCCGGAAGAGACAGGCGAGAACGACAACGCGCGCGTGCGGCGCTACGTGGCAAAATACACCATCAACCCGGCGATTGCGCATGGGATTGCGGATCATATCGGCAGCATTGAGGTGGGCAAGCGGGCCGATCTGTGCCTGTGGAGCCCGGCGTTTTTTGGCGTGAAGCCGGAGATGGTGTTGCTGGGGGGCACGATTGCATGCGCGCAGATGGGTGATCCCAATGCGTCGATCCCAACGCCGCAACCCGTTTACTCAAGGCCGATGTTCGGCGCCTATGGGCGCAGTGTTGAGAACTCTGCTGTGTGTTTTGTGTCAGAGGCGGCGCAAGCGGAGAGTGTTGGCAAGGCGTTGGGATTGGCCAAGGCGACGTTGGCGGTGAAGAACACGCGGGGGATCGGGAAGAAGGATCTGAAACTGAACGATGCGACGCCGCAGGTGGAGGTGAACCCGGAAACTTACGAGGTGCGCGCGGATGGCGAATTGCTGACCTGTCAGCCGGCGGAGGAGCTGCCGATGGCGCAGCGGTATTTCTTGTTTTGATGGGCAGCAGACAGAAACCGTCGACACTCAATCGCAAGACGCGGCGGTCCAAGGGCCTTGGATCCGCGCCGGGGGCTTAATGATGGGAGCGAATGCTATGTTGAAACCGTTACTCTTCGCTCTGGCCTCGTTGGCTGCCTTTCCTGCCCTGGCCTGTCCGACGATTGACGATCTGGGCCGAGGCATTGAGTTTCGCACGGCCAATGGCGACGTCGAAATTCACAAACAGTTGCGGCCCGATTGGATGACGCTGAACGTGTCGTTTGCGGACGGGGATGGGTCATTGCTGGAGATGTATCACGGGATTTACCTGCTGACCGTGATACCGATCGAAGGTGGTTTCCCGCAGCCCGCGAGCCGGGAGACCTATGCAACAGTGAATGAGCTTGCGCAGTGGGATGTGCCGCGCCCTGATGCCACTTGGGAGAACACCACGCCCGGCGGTGGGCGCGCGGCATCGGGGCCGCTTGGGACCACGATGATCGCCGGGTGCCGCTATGACAGTTTCGAAGTGGTCCTTCAGTTCAATGATGATGACACCTACAAGGAGGTTTACACCTATCTGCCGGAGTTGGGCGTTGGCTTGTTGGTAAAGACCGAAGCCTCCGATCGCACCGACACCTATAGCTATATTTCCGTCAAGGCGATGGAGTAAGCGATGCTGACAGCGCTTTCCTATCGAGATCATGGACATGAGGCCGCGGAGGACCGGGTGGAATTGACTTATGACGCGCGGTTCTTGCGGCGCAAGACGGTGGTAATGGCGTCGGGCGCGCGGCTTTTGGTGAATTTGACGCAGACCACATCGCTCAATCACGGGGGGCGGTTGGTGACGGAAGATGGTGCGGAGATCGAGGTGGTTGCCGCGCGCGAGGCGTTGTTGCGGGTGACGGGCGGCGACCTGGTGCGGCTCGCCTGGCATATCGGGAACAGGCATACGCCGTGTCAGGTGGAGAGGGATCATTTGCTGATCCAGAACGACCCTGTCATCCGGCACATGTTGGAGACGTTGGGGGCCACGCTGGACGAGGTAGAGGCCCCCTTTACGCCCGAGGGCGGTGCCTATGGACACGGGCGCACGCACAGCCATGATCATGGGGCCACTGCCCATGCCCATTGATTCCGATCTGATCACGCTGACGCAGTGGTTATCGCCCAGTTTTCCGGTGGGTGCCTTTGCCTATTCCCACGGGTTGGAGGCAGCGGTTGCCGAAGGTTGGGTAGAGAACGGGCCGGAGCTGGAGGCGTGGTTGCGGGACGTTCTGGTTGCCGGATCGGGGCGGTGTGATGCGGTTTTGTTGCGGCTGGGGGCAGAGGCAGAGGCAGAGGCAGAGGCAGAGGGTTTGGGGGCGTTGAATGCCTTGGCGCTGGCCTATGCGCCTGCTGCCGAGCGGCGGTTGGAGGCGGAGCGGCAAGGCGCGGCTTTCGCCCGGACCGTGCGGGCGGTGTGGGGGTTGGATTTGGCCGACGCGGTGTTGCCTGTCGCCGTTGGCGCGGCCTGTGGGCGGCAGGGAGTGGATGTGGAGATGGCTGTGCCGCTTTACCTGCACGCGATGGTCAGCAATCTGGTGGCCGCAGCACAACGATTGATGCCCCTCGGGCAGACGGAGGCGCAGGGCGTTTTGGCCGCGTTGCGGGGCGATATCGAGGCGGTGGCAGAGGCGACACAGGGCGCGTCTTTGGTGGATCTGGAGAGCCACGCGTTCCTGTCGGACATCGCCGCGATGCGTCACGAGGGGCTGGAGCCGAGGGTGTTTCAATCATGAGCCAGGTAAACGGACCCGTCAGGGTCGGGATTGGGGGCCCGGTGGGGGCAGGGAAGACGACGCTGACGGCGCGGTTGGCGGAGCGTTTGAAGGCGCGGTTTTCCATGGGTGTGATCACCAACGACATCTACACGCAGGAAGATGCCGAGGCGCTGGTGCGGATGCAGATTTTGCCATCGGATCGGATCATCGGGGTGGAGACGGGCGGGTGCCCTCATACGGCCATTCGGGAGGATGCATCGATCAATCTGGCGGCGGTGGCGCAGATGTCTCAGCGGCATACCGATCTGGATCTGGTGCTGATTGAGAGTGGGGGCGACAACCTGTCAGCCACGTTCAGCCCGGAGTTGGCGGATGTGACGATCTATGTGATCGATGTGGCAGCAGGCGAAGAGATCCCGCGCAAGGGCGGGCCAGCGATCCGGCGGTCGGACATCCTGGTGATCAACAAGACGGATCTGGCGCCGCATGTGGGGGCGTCGCTCGAGGTGATGGAGCGGGATGCGGGCGTGGCGCGCGGGGGGCGGCCGTTTGTGTTTACGTCTTTGCGTGGCGGTGAGGGTGTGGATGCCGTTGTGGCGGAGTTGATGCAGATCGCGGGGCTAGAGGCGGTGGAGGTGGGGTGAAACCCCACCCTACGGTTTTGGGGGCGGGCCACGCATTCTTTAAAAGAATGCGGACGAAGTCTTTTAAAGACTTCGGGGACAGAAGGCTGACATCCAACCGGTGCTTTGATCCGAAGGCGGGCGGTATTCTGCGCCGAGAGGGCGGTTCCATTCGAGAGATGCGATGTGGTCGAAGATGGCGGTGTAGTTCAGCTCACCCTGATCTGGCGGGCCGCGGTCGGGGACGGAGGCGAATTGGATGTGACCGATCAGCGGCAAGAGGTCGGTGAGGCGGGTGATCACGTCGCCCTCGGTGCGGCCCACATGGTAGCAATCGAACATGAGCTTGAGGTTGGGCAGGGCGAGCGTTTCGATGATGGTGCGGGCTTGGATGGTGGTTTGAAGGAAATAGCCCGGCGCGTCGTGACGGTTCAGGGGTTCGATCAGGATCGTACGGTCCGTTGTCGTGCAGGCGTAGCGGAGGTTGGACGCATAGGCGGCTTGCGCCTCTGGGCCGTGGGCAAACCCTGCCATGACGTGGATCGCGTCGGCCCCAACGGCGTCGGCATAGGCGATGGCCTGATCGATCGCGGCGCGGGCCTCTGCTGTCCGCCCAGGAAGGGCGGAGAGACCGTTTTCTCCCGGATTGCCGCGCAGGGTGTTGAGGCCGAGCAGAGGCAGGCCGGTTTCATTCAGGGCCGTGCGGACGTTTTCGGGCGGGACATCATAGGGCCAGTGCACTTCCACCGCGTCAAAGCCTGCCGTCTTGGCGGCGCGGATGGCGTCGGGCAGAGGGCGATCCTGCCAGAGGAAGCCGAGATTGGCGGAGAACTGCGTCAATCGTCCCAGTCCACGTCGAACTTGGTGATAACGGCCTGCACTTGCGCTTCGCTGAGGGTGTTGGCGGGAATGCCGCGCATGAGCATGGCGAGTTTTGCCGTGGCCTCCAGTTCTTCGATGGCGTTGCAGGCCGACGAAACATCCTTGCCCGCCACGACCGGCCCGTGATTGGCAAGCATGACGGCCGAGCGTTTGCCCGCCAGCCCGCGCACCGCGTCGCCCATCGCCGGGTCGCCGGGGAGGAAGAAGGGCAGCAGCTTCACCCGGCCCAGCTGCATGATTGCATAGGGGGTGAGCGGGGGCAGGAAACTGTCAGGGTCCAGATCGGGCATCATGGACCACGCGACCGAATGGCAGGAATGCAGATGCACCACGGCACCTGCGCTTTTGCGCGTCTCATAGAACGCGGCATGAAGCGGCATTTCCTTGGTGGGCCGATCGCCGCCCACATGGTTACCGGAGGCATCAAAGCGGCTGAGGCGGGCGGGGTCCAGCCGGCCAAAACTGGTGCCGGTGGGGGAAACGAGAAGCCCGCCATCCTCTGTCCGGGCGGAGATATTGCCGGTGCTGCCATGGGTGAGGCCACGATCAAAGAGCGAGGCGGCGAGCAGGCACATCTCTTCGCGGAGTTTGGTTTCTCTCATGACTTGAGCACCTTGTCTGCTTTTTCAAAGAAGTCGTCTGCGCCGAAATTCCCGGATTTGAGGGCGACGACCAGATCGGCGCTGGCGCGCAAGGCGGGGACGCCGGGGTCGATTTCCGGGCCTATGGTGAGGTGGCCGAGGTTCAGCGCCTCTACCACCGCGCCGGAGGTTTCGCCGCCTGCGGTGATGATGCGGGTGATGCCCGATTGGATGGCGCGTTGGGCGATTTCGGCGAAGAACCCTTCAATGGCGGCGGCGGCTGTGTCGCGGCCATATTGGGTTTGGACTTCTGCGACGGTGGCGGGATCGGCGGAGGTGTAGATCAGCGGCAGGCTGTCGGATTGCACGGCCCATGTGAGCGCCTGTTGGGCCGTGATGCGGCCTTCTATGATGTCGGCGGCGGTGAGGCCGCGCGTGGGGTGCTTCGCGGCGTGATGGGCGACTTGGGCGCGCGTGGCCGTGGAGCAGGAGCCGGAGAGGGCGAGCGCCTTGCCCGGTTGGCCTTGCCAGTCGGGCGTGCCGGGGGTGCAGCCGAAATTGGCGGGCAGGCCGAGGGCGACGCCGGAGCCGCCGGTGATGAGCGGCAGATCGGCGGCGGCGGTGCCGATGTTGATCAGGTCTTCGTCGCGGATGGCGTCGACGATGATGTGGCGGGCGGTCTGCGCGGTGAGTGCCTCGCGGATGGCTTGCGCGCCCTGAAAGACGGTCTGCGCAGGGACATGGCCCACGGCGTGCGGCGTCTGGAGAGCAAGCCAGCGACGCAGGTCCGGATCTGTCATCGGGGTCAGGGGATGGGCCTCCATCCCGCTTTCGTTGAGCAGGCGATCAGCCACGAACAAGTGCCCCTGGTAAAGCGAGCGCCCCGTGCCCGGAAAGGCCGGGCAGACAATCACCGTGTCGGCACCCAGAGCATCGGCCAGCGCGTCTGCGACAGGCCCGATATTGCCCTCTGGCGTGGAATCGAAGGTGGAGCAGTATTTGAAGAAAAACTGCGTGCAGCCTTGGGCGCGGAGCCAGTCGAGCGCGGCGAGGGATTGGGTTATGGCGTCGGCAGGCTGGATGGAGCGAGATTTGAGGGACACGACGCCTGCGTCAACCTCCGGCGCGGCGGGTGTGCGGGGAATGCCCGTGTATTGCACGGTTGCCATGCCCTGTTTGGCCAGCGTGTTGGCCAGGTCGCTGGACCCGGTGAAATCATCGCCAATGCAGCCGAGTTTCATGAATTTTTGTCCGGCAGCGTCAGCCCGGCTTCGGCGGCATAGACCTTGGCCACGGCGGCGTCATCTTCGCGACCGAGCCCCATGTTGACGGCTTGCTTGTAGCGGGCCAGCGCGGTTTTGGTGATGGGGGCGTCAAAGCCGGTGGCGGCGGCGGCTTCCAGCACGATGCCGAGGTCCTTGGGCCAGATATTGACCTGGCTATGAGGCGTGTAGTCACCGGCCACGATATGGGGCGCGCGGTTTTCCAGCATCCAGGAATTGCCGGCGCATTTGGTGATGACTTCGACAAAGGTTGCCGGGTCCACGCCTTGGGTCATGCCAAAGGTCAACGCCTCTGCCATGGTTGCGATGTGGACGCCTGCGAGCAGTTGGTTGACGGCTTTCATGGCCGACCCCGGTCCGGCGGTGTCGCCGAGCTTGAACACGGTCTCTGCCGTGGCGTCGAGGACGGGCTGGGCGGCGGCGAATGCCTCTGGCGTGCCGGAGGCCATGACGCCCAATTGGCCAAGGCCCGCCTTCACGGAACCGCCCGAGATGGGCGCATCGAGGTAGAGCACGCCGTGGCCTTCGCAGCGCATTTCCATGGCTTTGGCGAAATCCGGGGGCACCGTGGCGCAGGCCATGACGACCGCGCCTTTGGGCAAGTGAGGCACGACGCCCGCGTCGCCAAACAACACGTCTTCGACTTGCGCAGCGTTCAGGACGACAACGACTGCGGCATTGAGGGTGGGGGCAATCTCCGTCAGATCGCCGGTCTTGCCGCCGTCATTTACAAAGCGCGCGACGGTGCCTGCCACCACATCAAACCCGTAGGTCGACAGCCCGGCCGCGACGCAGGATTTGGCCATGCCATAGCCCATGGATCCAAGTCCAAACACCGCAATGTTCATGTGTCTCCCCCAGCGTTTTCTGCCGATTCACACCGTTCTGACGACTTTATCTTCTGGCCAGCTGGCCAGCAACTTGGTCGCCAAATCCTCATTGAACAAAGCGAGGATCGCATTGGAGATGGTGGGGGATTTGTCCATGATGGTTTTCAGCGTTTCCTGATCCCACACGATGACTTCCGCGCCAGGTTTGGCGATGACGGTGGCGGAGGCGGGGGTGCCTTTGAGAAAGGCGAGCTCGCCCAAGAAATGGCCATGTTCCAGCGTGGCGGTTTTGGAGGAGCGGCTGATTTCCACGTCGCCGGCATGGACGTAGTAGAGCTTATCGACATACGCGTTTCTGGTCAGCAGCACGGTGTCTTCCATGATCTGCCAGCGTTCGGCTTTCTTCATTATGCGGCGGAAATGGCCGGGGCGCAGCGTGTGGAAATTGGCAAACAGTGCGCGTTCATACGCGGTCATCCCGATGGTCGAGCGTTCGTAGATGATGATGTAGGAGGAGTAGATATTGGCCGCAGCGATGGCGAGCGAGCCCCAGATCGCCTCCCACAACGGAATGTCCGAGATAAAGTAATAATAGAGGATGTAAAATACGGTGCCGGCGAGGACCTGAATGCGCAGGATCAGTTCATCGCGGGTCAAAAAGCCGAGCACATAAAACAGCAAGGCAAGGTGGACATAAACGCGCGGAGGGGTGAGCTGAGCAATGAGGTCAGCCCCGAAAAAGTCAGTCAGCATATGGATTTATTCACCTAATGAAACTTCTTTTCATGTCTTAATCCAGATGAGGCAAAAGTCACGTATTCATTGCGGGGGCGCTTGACCGTCTGGGCGCGCTAAAATATGTGGAAGGCCGCGCTGCGGGTATGGTGAAAAGGTATCACGCGAGCTTCCCAAGCTTAAGTTACGGGTTCGATTCCCGTTACCCGCTCCATCCTTTCTAAGATGCGCACAAGACGCGGGAAGGTATGTTTTCATGCAAATCACAGTGGCGATCGACGGTCCGGCGGCGGCGGGCAAGGGCACGCTGTCAAAGGCTGTGGCGGCGCATTTCGGCTTTGCACATCTGGACACTGGATTGCTGTACCGCGCGACAGGTCGGCGGGTGTTGCAGGGGGACGAGGCCGTGGCGGCCGCGCGGGATTTGCGGCCTGAGGACCTCGAAGGCGATGATTTGCGCACGCCGGATGTGGCGCAGGCGGCAAGCCGGGTGGCCGCCGATCCGCAAGTGCGCAGTGCCCTGGTGGATTTTCAGCGCGCCTTTGCCCGGCGGGCAGGCGGTGCGGTGCTGGATGGGCGGGATATCGGGACGGTGATTTGCCCGGACGCGGACGTGAAGCTGTATGTGACCGCCAGCGACGAAATCCGCGCCCGGAGACGCTTTGAAGAGCTGACGGGCAAGGGGCACGAGGTTACCTATGAAGAGGTGCTGCGGGATTTGCAGGCGCGGGATGCGCGCGATGCGGCACGGGCGACGGCACCGATGAAACCGGCGGAAGATGCGGTGCTGCTCGACACGTCCGAGATGGATATCGCCACCGCCGTGGCGCGGGCGGTGGCTGTGATTGAAACGGCGGTTGCCAGCTAAGGATCGCCGGGACCAAAGCGTTGTGATATCCTGAAAACGAAAACGCGCAGGCCCTCGGGGGAAGGCTTGCGCGTCTTGGCTTTGCCGCCTTCGCAGGCGGGCTTTACCCAAGCATGCTCATGCTGCGAGCTGGCCGGATTGACCTGCCTCAAATGCGGCAATCGCCCCCAGAGCATGGGAGAAATCCAGACGACCCAAGCCACCGCGACGGTGAATGCGGGCGGCAAAATAAGGGCGGCGGTTGCGCACTGTCTTGAACGTGAACTGTCCTGTCATTGTTTCTTTCCATCCATTTTTCCCCCGGCTTGTTACCGGTATGGAAACAGTTAGACGCTGAATTGTGAAACAGTTGGGCCGAAATGCGGCAATTGTTCGAAAATCCGAAATGATCATTTAACGGCGGCTTAGTCCGATCATGGTACCGCATCGCGTCAGTCATGAGTTCAGGCCATGGAACAGTGCGATGCGAAAGACGGTCCTTCTTCATCCGGGGTTTCACAAAACCGGCACAACCACGCTGCAACGTGGATTGTGGGGTCGGCGAAGGGCCTTGAGGGGCCAGTTGGATATGCTGATCCTCAAGGATATCCGGCCCGTCTCCTTGTGTGCGCGAACCTGTTCCACGGATCCCACGCCCGGCAAGCTGACCAACCTTGCGGCGGCGATGGCGTCAGTCCTTGCATCGAGAGATGTTGCCGATCCCCGGCCCCTGTTCATCAGTTCGGAGGCGTTGGCGGGGCAAATCCCGGGAAGAAACGGCTTTCAGTCTTACGCACAGGCACCCGCCATGCTGGAAAAGGTCGTCGATGCGATCCACCGCCACTATCGAAATCAAGCGGATATACGTGTCTGGTTCACGACACGCGATCCTGAAAGCTGGCGCAGAAGCGTTTACTTTCAGAATGTGAGAACCGTCAGGGTGACGGAGGGGTTCGAGTCATTCGGCGCAAAACTGGCGCAGGCACCGCATCTTGACCAGATTGTCTGCTGTGTCCGGGCGCGCCTTGCTGGAAAGGCGCAGGTGGTGTCGTCCAGCCTTGAGGGGGGTGAAGCGCACGCGCTTGGCCTTATGGGGGAGGTGTTTGATTTGCTGGGCGTGGTGTCGCAGGACGCATCCCCGCCCATTCATCAAAACCTGCAGGATGGTGATCTGATGGCGGCGTTGTTGAAGCTGAACCGATCGGCCTTGTGCGATGCGGATGTGTCGGCGGCAAAGAATGATTTGCTGACATGGCACAGAAAACGGTGTCAGCAACTGACCGCGCAGAGCCAGAGGACGCTTACGCCTGAAATTCAGGATCCGTGGGCACTTGCAGCGCGGTCACCAGACCATTTGTCTGATGGGCCATACCGATGATCGCCAGCAGTTCACCATATTGCGTTTCCGTCATGCCCTTCGCGCGGGCGGCGGCGGTGTGGGAATGGGTGCAATAGCTGCAAGAATTGGCCACCGACACGGCAATGTAGATCATTTCCTTGGTGAGAGGATCAATCTCACCGGGGCCCATGACGACCTTGAGACGCTCCCACGTGGCCTTGAGCAGTGCAGGATCATGGGCCAGCGCGCGCCAGAAATTGTTGATGAAATCGCTGCCGCGGGTGGCGCGGATATCGTCAAAGACGGCGCGGGCCTCGTCGGTTAGCTCATCATCGGTGAGAAGGGGTTGGGTGGCCATCAGTCGCCCACCCGGTCAGAGGCGTGTTCCTTCAACACCTCCATCGGCACGATGTCGAGCGCGCCGGTATGGGTGGCAGCCAGCCGCACCTTGGGCGCGCAGCCTTCTTCATGGGCTTGCAGGAATCGGCTGGCGCAGAGGCACCAGTGATCACCCGGTTTCAGGCCCGCAAAGCCGAATTCAGGGCGCGGGGTAGACAGGTCATTGCCCACGTATTTGGAGAAGGCGAGGAATTCCGCCGTCATCTGCGCGCAGACGGTATGAGAGCCGCGATCTTCGGCGCAGGTGTTGCAGGCCCCATCGCGGAAGAACCCGGTGAGAGGGTCATCCGAGCAAGGTTCCAGCGGCTCCCCCAACACGTTGATGGACGGGTCCATCATGGATCAGTTTCCTTTCATGTCCTGATGGAGAATGGTTTCGAACCCTTCGAACTTGGGTGGGCCCATGATGGCTTTGCGACCCTCGGATTTGCCGACATTGGCATGAGCGGCGCGGAAATGTTCGGACTGGGTCCAGTTTTCAAAATCGGCTTTGCTTTCCCAGATGACGTGGCTGGAATAGGTGCGGATCCCGTCTTCCTCGGCACCTTTGAGCATGCGGAATTCGATGAAACCCGGTACCTCGTGCAAGCGGCTTTCCCGCGTACGCCACATCTCTTCAAAATCGGCAGCACCCTCGACGCTGACGCGGAACCGGTTCATGGCGATGAAATTCATGGGCGACGTCCTGAGTGGGTTTGGCCGGTATCTAACAACAGGGCGCGGCGAACGGCTAGCGGAATTTGTTGATGAGCTTTTGAAGCGGAGAGGTTGGGGGGTCATCTTCCGGCGGCTCAATCGCTTTTTGCGGTTTTTCTTTTTGTGGCGTCTTTGAAGAACGCGGCGGCGCGGTGCGCAAGGAGACGGCGTTGAGGAACTTGTCGTGGCGACCTGCGGCCAGTTCCGGCGCGCCGTCAGACAGGCCGCGCATCAGGTCGTCGAGCCATGCCTCTTCTGCCTTGGCGAAATCCGAGAGGACATAGCCGCTGACACGGTCCTTGTGGCCCGGGTGGCCGATGCCCAGCCGCACGCGGGCATAATCCGGCCCGATATGCTGATGGAGGGATCTGAGCCCGTTATGGCCCGCATGCCCGCCGCCAACCTTGACGCGGCATTTGCCGGGGGCGAGGTCGAGTTCATCGTGGAAGACGATCACGTCCTCAGGTGCCAGTTTGTAGAACCGCATCGCTTCTCCCACGGCCTGACCGGAGAGGTTCATAAAGGTTTCGGGCTTGATCAGCAGGACCTTGGCGCTGCCCAGACGGCCATCGGAGATGGAGGATTGAAACTTGCTCCGCCACGGCGCGAAGCCGTGATCTGCCGCGATCCGGTCCAGCGCCATGTAGCCGATATTGTGCCGATTGCCCGCGTATTTCGGGCCGGGATTGCCGAGGCCTGCGAAGATGAGCATTGCGCCCTCCGGGATGACTTGCGCCCGGTTTAGAACGGGGCAGGCGGACAATCAACATGCGCCAATGGAAAGGGCGCGAGGTTGCCCCCGCGCCCTTCTGACATCGGTCTGAGGTGGCGTTATTCTTCGCCGCCCTCGGCCTCCTCATCGGAGGTGGTGGGCACGTCTGCTGCATCCACAGTCTCTTCATCGCCCTCGTCATCCTCGGATTTCAGAGCGGACGGAGCGGAGATGTTGGCGATCATGAAGTCACGATCAATAGTGGGCTTGGACCCTTCCGGCAGCGTCACGTCAGAGATCGTGACGGTGTCGTTGATGTCGAGGCCGGCCAGATCCACTTCGATCTTTTCGGGGATGTCGCCCGCTGTCACCAGAAGCTCAATCTCGTTGCGGATCACGGTCAGAACGCCGCCCTTCTTGAGGCCCGGCGCATCATCTTCGTTGATGAACTCAACGGGAATGAAGAGGTTGATCTTGGTGTTTCGGCGCAGGCGCATCAGGTCGAGATGCGTCGGCAGGTCCTTCACCACGTCGCGCTGCACGTCGCGGCAGATGACACGGACGTCGTCGTGGCCATCGACCTTGAGGTTGAAAAGCGTGGACTTAAAGCGGCCCGCTTTCAGCATCTTGAGCAGTTTGTTGAAGGGAATGTTGATCGGCAACGGGTCAGTGTCGCCCCCAAAAACGATCCCGGGAACCATGCCGTCGCGGCGTGCTGCACGAGCGGCGCCCTTGCCTGTCCCCGTGCGTTCCTGGGCGTGAAGATCAGGAATTTCTCCAGCCATATGTAGTCTCCAAAGTTAGAGCAGGGTGCCTCCAAGGCTGTCACCCCGCGTGAAGCTGGCCGTATAGGATGGATAGGCGGGTTTGAAAAGGACTAAATCGCGCCTGCCGCCGCAAGGGGATTTGAGTATTTCCGGCCAAAAACAAGCTGGTCCCTATCTCGCTTCTTTTTGGCCAAAAATACTCCCGCCGGAGGCATCCAGGACGTGCGGTAGGCGCGGGCGCGGGTCAGTCTTCCCAACGGCCCGAAAAGCCCTCGGGCACCATCAGGATATCGCGGTCAAGCGTTTTGACATCGGTACGACCGCAGAACGCCATGGAGATGTCGAGTTCCTTGTGGAGGATTTCGAGGGCTTTGGTGACGCCGTCTTGGCCCATGGCACCCAAACCGTAGACGAAAGAACGGCCGATATAGGTGCCTTTTGCGCCGAGGGCGAGCGCCTTCAGCACATCCTGGCCGGAGCGGATACCGCTGTCGAGATGGACCTCGATCCTGTCGCCCACCGCGTCCATGATCGCGGGCAGGGCGCGGATCGATGACAGAGCGCCATCCAGTTGCCGCCCGCCATGGTTAGAGACGATGATGGCGTCGGCACCCACATCCAGCGCCTCAAGCGCATCGCGGGGGTCGATGATGCCTTTGATGATGAGCGGGCCATCCCACATCTTGCGAAAAGTCCGGATGCGGTCCCAATCGAGGGCTTCGTCAAACGCCTCTGCCGTCCAAGACGAGAGTGAAGAGGGATCTGTAACACCCTTGGCATGGCCCACAATATTGCCGAAGAAGCGGCGCTTGGTGCCCAGCATCCCGAGGCCCCATTGGACCTTGGTCATCATGTTGGCGATGTTGCGCAGGGTGGGTTTGGGCGGCGCGGAGAGACCGTTCTTGAGATCCTTGTGGCGCTGGCCCAGAACTTGCAGATCGACCGTGATCATGACCGCCGAGCAATTCACGGCCTTGGCGCGGTCAAAGAGGCGTTGCATGAAATCATCGTCTTTGAGCGTGTAGACCTGGAACCAGAAGGGCTTCGTAGTGTGCGCGGCCACGTCCTCGATCGAACAGATCGACATGGTCGACAGCGTGAAGGGCACGCCAAACGCCTCGGCCGCGCGGGCGGCTTTGATCTCGCCATCTGCGGCCTGCATGCCCGTCAGACCCACAGGCGCGAGGCCCACGGGCATCGACACGTCCTGCCCGATCATCTGTGACGCCGTTGTGCGGCCCGACATATCCACGGCCACGCGCTGACGCAGGTAGATGTCGGAAAAATCAGACGTGTTTTCGCGGAAGGTCTGTTCCGTCCAGCTGCCTGATTCCGCGTAGTCATAGAACATCTTCGGCGTGCGCCGGGCGTAGATGCGCTTGAGATCGTCGATATTGGTGATGACGGGCATGGATCAGGCCGCGTGGGCGCCGTCGGCCAGGGTTTTGACGAAATCGAGCACGTCAGGCACGGCCTCCCCTTCGCCCATCTTGGCGACGATGGCGGAGCCTACGACTGCGCCATCGGCCACAGAAGCGATAGCCTTGGAGGTCTCCGGCGTGCGGATGCCGAAGCCCACGATGACGGGCAGGTCCGTGGCGGCCTTGATACGCGCCACTTCTGGGCCCACGTCGCCTGCCTCTGCCGCCGCGGCCCCGGTGATGCCGGTGATGGAGACGTAATAGACAAAGCCGGACGTGTTGGTCAGCACCTTGGGCAGGCGCTTGTCATCCGTTGTGGGCGTGGCCAGCCGAATGAAGTTGATGCCCTGTTCCTGGGCGGGAATGCATAGTTCGTCATCTTCCTCTGGCGGTAGATCGACCACGATGAGGCCGTCAATGCCCGCCGCTTTGGCGTCTTTCAGGAATGCCTCCACCCCGCGATTGAAGATGGGGTTGTAATAGCCCATCAGCACGATGGGGGTCGTGTCATCTTCCTTGCGGAATTCAGCCGCCATTTCCAGCGTGCGTTCCAGTGTCATGCCAGCTTCAAGCGCACGCTGACCGGCCAACTGGATCGTGGGGCCATCGGCCATGGGATCGGTGAAGGGCAGGCCCAGTTCGATGATGTCGACGCCGGCGGCTGGCAGGCCTTTGACCAGTTCCAGAGAGCGGTCATAATCGGGATCGCCCGCCATGACATAGGCCACAAAGGCCTTTTTGCCCTGGGCGTTGAGATCAGCGAATTTGGCGTCGATGCGGCTCATGCTGTGTGCGTCCTGCTTTGGTAACTGAGGGTTGCGTTTCCCGGCGGGTCGGGTCTGGCGCAAAGTGGCGCGGAAATCAATGGGGTATGGGGCCGCGAGAAGGTGTTTGGTGATGCGCGCCGCGTGGTGTTAGCCTCAGACAAAACAAACTGGGGGATACGTGATGAAAAAGACGATTTTTGCCATGATGCTGTCCGGCATCTGGGCGCTGCCCGTGGCGGCGGATTACACCGTGAAGGGCAGTTTCGATTGCCAGGCGGCGATGCGGGAAGACGGCAATGAACACTACCGCGAGTACAACAAGTGGTGGCTTCTGGGGTATTTCACGGCGCGCAATTACGAACTGCAAAAGAGCGTGGGCTATGGCATTGATGACGACAATATTTACCAGATGGCATTGACATACTGCCAATCCAACCCGGGAAATGACTGGGACGATGCGGCGAACCACATTTACGATTTGCTGGACTAACGCCCGGACGATCTAATCCATCGCTGCTGGACCGCTGAGCATCCATGAGGTGCCGAACCGGTCGTTGAGCATGGCAAATCCTTCGGCCCATGGCGTTGGCGCGAAGGCCATGATGACATCGCCGCCCTTGGCCAGTTCGTCATAGGCGGCTTTGGCCGCGTCCTCGGTGTCAAATTCCATCATAATCGACGAGCCCGCCATGGCCGGGTTGCTGCCCATCATGTCATCGGAGGCCATCAGCAGGCCGCCGTCGAATTTGAGTTCCGAGTGCATGATCCAGTCGGCCTTGTCTTCCGCGACCTCCATGTCGGGCATGTCAGCGCCGGTCATCATCATGGTGACCTCTCCGCCGAAAATCGCCGCATAGGCCGTCATCGCCTCGCGGCATTGACCTTGGAAGATGATGTAGGGGGTGGGGTTCATGGCGGGTCTCCCGTTTCTATTGCAATGTGTTTGCTTGCTTCGTCGGATGTACCACGGGAACAATTCGGCCCGGTTGTTTGAATTTCAGTCCTGAGTGATTTTTCGCTTCTTCACGCGCAAAATCAACGGTCTGATCTGGGCGAGAGCGTTTTACCGAGACAGATCGACGTATCCTACTCGATCCGGGTCGATGTTTCCAAACAGTTGATAATCGAAAAAGGCCGCCCCGGTGGGACGGCCTTGTTGGTCTTGCGCAATGGCAGGACCTATTCTTCTTCCAGAGCCTCGACCGCTTTTTCCAGAGCGGCTTTCTTGACCTCTTTGTCCTTCACCTGCGCCTGCTCAAGGATGTGGTCAATGACCTTTTCCTCAAAGACCGGGGCACGCAACTGCTGCTGCATCTGCGGGTTTTTCTGGACGAATTCGAAGAACTCACGTTCCTGCCCCGGATAGGAGCGGGCCTGTTCCATCACGGCCTGGGACATTTCGGCGTCGGTCACTTCGACCTCGGCGCGTTGGCCCACTTCGGCCAAGAGCAGACCAAGGCGCACGCGGCGTTCGGCGAGCTTGGTGTGCTCGTCGGTGGCCTCGATTTCCGGGTGGTCATGGCCCTGCACGTCGGGGTTGTCGTCGTGCCAAAGCTGGTGGGCAATGGATTTGGCTTCCATCTCCACCATCGAAGGGGGCAGTTCGAAACTGACCTTATCGTCCAGCGCATCCAGAAGTTTGCGCTTCAGCACGGCGCGCGCCGCACCGGCATATTCCTGTTCCAGACGCTCAGAGATCTGCTCTTTGAGTTTTTCGAGGTTCTCGGCGCCGAATTTCTGCGCCAGTTCATCGTCGATTTCCGCAGGCGCAGGCGCTTTCACGGCCTTGATGGTGCAGGTAAATTCAGCCGCTTTGCCGGCAAGGTGCTCGGCTTGGTAATCTTCGGGGAAGGACACCTTCACCACTTTTTCCTCTTCGGCTTTCACACCAACCAGCTGTTCTTCGAAACCGGGAATGAAGCTGTTGGAGCCCAGAACAAGCGGGTAGTCCTCTGCCGAGCCGCCTTCAAACGCTTCCCCGTCCACGCGGCCCACGAAATCCATGGTCACTTGATCGCCATCCTTGGATTTGGTGCCCTTCTTGCGGTCCTTGAAGTTCTGCGCGCCCTCGGCGAGGTTTTGCAGCGCTTCATCAACGGCCTTGTCGTCAGCCTTGGCGACCAGACGTTCCAGCTTGATGTCGTCAAACGTCACGTCGGGGATTTCGGGCAGCGCTTCATAGGACATGTCGAGTTCGACATCGTCGCCCTCTTTCCAATCCTTGTTGGTCATTTCCATCTTGGGCTCGGCCGCGGGGCGGTCGCCCGACTCTTCGAAATGCTTGGCCATGGCGCCATCGACGGCCTCTTGCATGGCCTCACCCAGCACTTGCTGGCCGAATTGCTTCTTGAGCAGTGGCAATGGCACTTTGCCTTTGCGGAAGCCTTTGAGTTCCACGTTGGGCTGGGCCTCTTTCAGCTTGTCCACGACCTTTTCGTCCAGCTCTGCCGCTGAGACGGTGATCTTGTAGCCGCGTTTCAAACCTTCGTTCAGTGTCTCTGTGACCTGCATGTCGTCCTTATCCATCGCATTGGGGCTGCGGGGGCGCCCGCAGCGGTCAAAATCATGGGGCTTCATAGGGATGGTGTGGAGGGGGTGCAACTGCAAAAGGAGGCTGTGCGAAAGTCTTGGCGCATCCTGTCAAATTCATGTAAATTGCCAGAAATTACGCGGCAAAGACCAAACGACCGCGTCAGAGCAGGTATGCCGCCCGGAAAATGTGGCGGGACTAAACATTGAGGCGCAAGGCAGGCAGTGGCAGACTATTCCGTCTGGATTCTGGAAGAGAGTAATATCTCCGTCTCGAACGGGGTGTCTTTGGATGGGGTCACGCAAGGCGACGGATCGCATCTGGATGGTGAGTTCATCACCCTGCTGAGCAATGACTGGCTGGAGGTGGAAATCACCGATGCCGGGTCCGATGCCAATTTCGACGACAATGACGGCAATCAGCGGCTGGACGGGGCGCAGACCATTGATGGGGTGACCTATGCCGATGGGACGCGGGTGGAGGCGGAGTATTACCTTGAACTGACCGGCCCGGATGGCACGATCTATGAGGCGATCAGTTTCAACGTGCGTAACTCCAACCCGGCTTTTGGCACGGTCGAGGGGCTGGCCTTCATAGGTCCGCCGCAGTCATGGCCGCCGGTGGGCGTGCCGCTGGAGGTGACGCTGTCGCTGGAAGGCCCCGGAAGTTCCGGCCAGCCCAGTATTCCGGCTACGGATCTGGTGGTGCCCTGTTTCACGCCCGGCACGCGGATCGCGACGCCGGAGGGAATGCGGCCGGTGGAGGATCTGGTGCGGGGCGATATGGTCCTGACGCTGGACAATGGGTGCCAGCCTATTGCGTGGATCAACCACGTACGGCTCAGAGCGCATCACCTGCACAGCGATCCGACGCTGCGCCCGGTGCGGGTTCGGGCCCATGCGTTCGCGGCAAACCAGCCCGACCGGGACATGTTGCTGTCACCGCAGCATCGTGTCTTGCTGCGCGGGTGGCGGACGGAATTGCTTTTTGGCACGCAGGAAGGTCTGGCCGCGGTGGTGCATCTGCTGGATGACTGCGCGGTCACGCGAGCGATGGATGTGGACGAGGTGACGTATATTCACTTCATGTGCGACCGCCATGAGGTGGTCTGTGCCGATGGGTTGTGGGCCGAAAGTTTCCTGCCCGGGCCGCGCGCGGTCAACGGCTTGGAAGCAGGCCCGAGGGAAGAACTTTTGAAGCTGTTCCCGGACCTGGGGCGTGACGACGTACCGGAGATGACCTCCGCCCGGCCAATCCTCAAGAAATGGGAAGCGGCGTTATTCTGAGCGCGTGTACCGTTTGACGATTTCGACCACCTGATCCACGGGCAGAACGGGCGGCAAGAGGGTCAGCACCTCGCCTTCGGGGTCCAGCAGGTAGATATGGGATCCATGGGCATAGATCGGCCCGTTTTCAGGATCGACAAAAAGCTGTTCGATGGAAATCTGATAGGCCGCGTAGGCCGCGTTCAGAGCCTCGGGTTCCCCGGTGAGGCCAATGAAGGCCGGGGAGTGTTCGGCAAGAGCCGGGCCCATGGTTTCCAGCGTATCGAGCGCGGGGTCGATCGTCAGCAGGATCGGGCTGACATCCACACCGTCTTCAGACAGCGCATCGACCGTGTCTGCCATCAGGGGCAGTGCGGCAGAACAGATGCCAGGGCAGGCGGCATAGCCGAAGAACAGCAACTGGTAGCGACCCTTGGGGTCCACCTCGGTGCGGGGCAGGCCATTATGATCAATGAGAGAAAACGGCCCGCCCACGTCCCAAGGCAGGGCCGTCACTGCGCCGGACAGGTCCAGTGG
>CAYMEC010000058.1:0-22256 GCA_964389425.1 uncultured Roseovarius sp. | reverse complement strand
CGCGTGGCAGAAGCCGTGCTGTCAGCAGGCGAGACGCTTCAGCGTCGCCATTGGCATAAAGCCGCAAAAGCGCCTCTGTCGGCACCGCCTGAGGATCGTCAAAGGGCATGGTCATTGCGGGGTAACATCAGGTCCCATCTCGCGCGCAGTCTTCCCGTATTCCTGCGGTCGGTCCACCCCTCTTGAGGGCAGACCGGCGCCTTGTCTCAGTCTTGGGCCCTTTTGCCCTTGTGACCGGCTTCACGCGCGGCTTCAAACTCCGCCTTGGAAATCAGGCCATCGCCATCCGCGTCCGCGCGCTCGAACATCTTTGCCGTCCGACCAGATGTCATTTCTTCCAACGACAGCTGCCCATCGGCATCAGTGTCACGGCGTTCGAACATACGGTCGAGAAACTTGGCGCGGCGCTCGCTGCTCTTGCTGTCCATCCGCGCTTCAAGCTCTGCACGGCTGAGCGCGCCGTCACCATTCGCGTCTGTCTGCGTAAACCGCGCCTCGCGGTGGGCCTGCAACTCATCCGAGCTGATAAGGCCATCCGCGTTGGCATCCATTTCTTCAAAACTCGGGCCTGGCCCGGCATGCTTGCCGCCTGCGGCGATGCTCTCGGTCGCCAAGCCGGCCATGATTGCCACGGAAAGGCAAAGGGTCAGTGCGCTATTTTTCATCTTCAAACTCCTCAATGTCACGGGGATGATTGTGCCGTTTCAGGCGCCCCGTTTTCGGTTGTGCAGGGGATAAACGCACCAAAATCGGGCTTCCGTCGCAGGGTCGCGAAAAAATATTCGCGACATCGCGACGCAAGGACAGTTTGCGCTCTATCAATGCCGGTCGAAACCGGTCATTTGAAAGACGTCAGGGCTCAAAGAACGCGCAGTTCGAAAGATTGACGCATGTCGACACAAACCCAATCACAACTGGAACAAGCTTCCTTAGAAAGGCCATTGTGGCCATCCGTACTACGCGGATTCCGCCGGTGCTGCCCGAGATGCGGGGCACGATCGCTCTTTACGAGCTATCTCAAGGTGCGCAGCACCTGCACGGTATGTCGTCAGGATTTCACGCCTCACCGCGCCGATGACGGGCCTGCCTATTTGACCATCCTTTTGGTGGGTCATCTGATGGCGCCGCTGATGCATGTGGTCTTCACCACCTTCCGGCCAGAACCTCTTGTCATGTTCACGATTTTCACCGTTGGAAGTGTCGGCCTTTCGCTTTACCTTCTGCCAAGGCTCAAGGGCGCGGTGATTGGCTTTCAATGGGCCAGATACATGCACGGGTTCGGGGACGAGGAGGATGGTCCCTGACCCTTTTGCAAGGGGAAGACGTGACCACCGATAAAACCGCCATTCGCAACGCAGCCACCGTGATCGTCCTGCGCGATCGCGCGACTGCGCCGCGTGTCCTCATGGGGCAACGCGGCGCGAACGCTGCGTTCATGCCCAACAAATTCGTGTTTCCGGGCGGCGCGGTGGACCCTGGCGATTCGACTGTGCCACTGCTTGCGCAGATGCCGGATCTTTGCCTGTCACGTTTGCGCGAAGACAGTGCCGAAGACCTGTCCCACGCACTGGCCGCTGCCGCAATTCGGGAACTTTGGGAAGAAACCGGCCTCGCCCTGGGCCGCGTGGGTACCTGGCCTGACCCGGTGCCTGAAGACTGGACCACATTCGCCCGGCGTGATCTTCTGCCAGTCGCAGACCAGATGCAGTTCTTCTTCCGCGCCATCACGCCTCCCGGCCGTCCCCGCCGCTTCGACGCACGCTTCTTTTTGGTCGATGCCACGCATATCGCGGGCGATCCCGATGACTTCTCCGCCGCCTCTGAGGAACTGTCCCACCTGCAATGGGTCCCCCTGCAGGAGGCTCGCGCCCTTGATCTTCCCTTCATCACAGAGGTGGTTCTGGCCGAACTGGAAGCCCGCGCCGCCGACCCATCGCCGCCCGCGTCCGTGCCATTCTTCAAAAATGACGAGGAAGAAAGCCACTTCTTGCGCGTCTACGGAATACCCATGCGCGACGACTAACATGGCGCGGCATCAAGGGCTTTGGCCCACCGCGCCTCACCCAAAAACGACCAGCACCAAAATGCTCGCCGTCAGCAAGGCAATCCCCACCATCTCCCGCGCCGCTACCCGCTCCTTGAAGAACAGCACGGACGCCAGCAGCGAGAAAATCACCTCGACCTGCCCCACCGCGAAAACGTAGGCCGCGTTCTGTAAGGCAAAGGCGGTAAACCAACCCACCGAGCCCGCCATAGAGGTCACGCCGATCCACACCGCCGCCCGACGCGCCATCCAAATGCGTCCGATTTCCCCGGGTGCACGCAGCGCAAGCCACATCGCCATCGCCGCGCTCTGCATCACGGTGACAACCGCAACGGTCAGCATCCCGCGCAAGAACGCGTCCGTCACCTCAATCTCAAGAACTGCGCCGCGATACCCCACCGCCGAAACTGCGAAAAACGCACCCGACGCAAGACCCAAACCCGCAGCCCGATTGGCAAAGCGTCGCCAGCCGCGCATGTCCGATTTGGGCGGGTCAGATAGCACCAGCACGCCCAGAAGCCCGATCAGAATAGCCAGAAACCCGAACAGGCTGATCCGGTCTCCCAGCACCACGAAACCCACAATCGCGGTCTGGATCACCTCTGTCTTCTTGAAGGTGATACCCACCGCAAAATTGCGCTCTGCAAAGATCATCACCACGAAAAGCGTCGCGAGGATTTGCGCCACCCCTCCAATGGCGGCATAGATCCAGAAGGTGACATTCAGCGCCGGCACCCCGACACCGCGCGACGCCAGATAACCCGCGATCAGCAAACAGGCAAACGGCGCCCCGTAAAAAAACCGCGCTGCCGTTGCACCGCTCGCGGACAAAGGCCCCATCGACAGGGATTTCTGCAACATGAACCGCAGCGTCTGAATCGCGGCGGCAGCAATGGCTATGAGGATCCAGGGTTCCATGGCCGCCATCTCTGCATTTATCGGCGCCCGAAGGCCAGAGCCCTACTCCGCAGGCTCTTTCACACGCTGATAAATCGGATGCGGCACAGGGTCTTTGGCGTGGAAGAAATGGCGGGCAAAGATGTCCTTGTAGGAGGCGTAGTAATAATGACCGTTGCGCCCAAGATACTTTTCCCGGTTCCGCTGGAAAAGACCGGGCAGTTTGTACCAAGCCACCGACGGGTGCATGTGATGGACGGCATGCAGATTGTTGTTGAGAAAGATAAGCGCAAGCGGCCCGCGATCCTCAATCACCACCGTGCGGCCAGAGGCGCGTTCATGGGCCCGATGTTCCAAGAAGGTGCGGATCTTGAGGATGGAATACCCCGCATAAGCCGCGATCAGATAGGCCCAAATCGGCATCGGGGATCCGACAACCAGCACCAGAACCGGCACCAGCCCGATGACGTGCAGGGCCCATGCAAGGGCAACGCCCCGGTCGCCATCCCGGATCAAACCCAAATCCGCGTCCATCATCGCCATCTGGCCCAATGCTGGGCCAAACACCATTCGCCCCGCCAGCGTATTGTTGATCATCAGAATGCGTTGCACAAAGCGGGGTAGCCTGTGCCACACATCCGGGTCCAGGTAGTTGGTTTCCGGATCGTCGTAGGGATCTGTCAGTATTGAGTCGACGTGATGCGCCAGATGCAGATCCCGGAACCGCCGATAAGGCACGAAAAGCCCCAAAGCAGGAAAAACCAACGCCTCGTTCAAAAGCGGATTGCGAAAGGGATGTCCGTGCACGGCCTCATGTGTGAGCGATGAATGCTGCGCAGCTGCAAGCGCGACAACGGCAATGCCCAAAGGCAACCAAACGGCAGAAAGCCAGAAGACCGCCAAAGCCCAAAGCCCGTAGCAGGCCACCAGCAAAGCCAAGGTTGGCCATTCAACAGACCTCACCAAATTGGGCGCGCGCGTCTCCATCTATCCCCGTTACATGTGTCCCCTTCACAAAAGTGTTACGACAGATTCTGTCAGGGCAGAATTCGTCAAACAGTTAACAAAGCTCCGCATTGGTGATAATAATCACCAAATGAGCCAAAAAACCGACAAGCGCGACCGCGCAGGCCTCTTCCGAACCCGCCTTGCCGAAGCGATGGGCGAACGCGACACCACTCAAAGCGGGCTTGCTCGCGCCATCGGGGTGGACCGTTCCACCATTTCCCAACTGATCAAGGGGGACGGCGCGCGCCTGCCCAATGCGCAAGTGGTGGGCGAATGCGCAGCACAGCTGGGCGTGTCCGCCGATTGGTTGCTGGGCCTGACGGACCGGCCAGAGACCGCCGCCGATATCGTCGCCAACGCCATGTCCCTGACCGAAGCCCCCCGCGCCTTGGTCGATGAACAGATCTTCGCCTGGCATCAGGAGGCGGCGGGCTACAAGATCCGGCACGTACCCGCAGGCCTGCCCGATATGCTGAAGACCCGCGCGGTGCTGGAATGGGAATATGCCCCCCATCTGGGTCGCAGTATCGATCAGGCCATCGGTGCGTCCGAGGATCGCCTGAGTTGGATGCGGCAGACCCAGTCAGATTATGAAATCGCCCTGCCCCTTTACGAGGTGCACAGCTTCGTGCGTGGGGAAGGCTATTACGCCGGGCTACCCAAGGCCGCGCGGAAGGAACAGGCGCGCTTCCTTATCGACGTCGCCGAACAGCTTTATCCTCGGATGCGGCTCTATCTTTTTGACGCCCGCCGCCTTTATTCCGCACCGGTCACGATCTTCGGGCCGCTTCTGGCCGCGCTCTATCTCGGCCAAAGCTATCTGGTCTTTCGTGATACGGAACGGGTGCAGGCCATGACCGAACATTTCGATCATCTTGTGCGCGAGGCCCATGTCAGCGCACGTGATCTGCCCGATCATATCAGAGGTCTTTGATCCCCATCTTCTGGGCGGCAGGCGAACTGCCCGTTGGCCGAACACAGTTTAGCCGTCCGGCGCGGAATCAAGGCGCTTGCGTCGTCGCCCTCGCTACTCGCCGTCTTCCATCTCAAAGCCCAGATGACGGGCCACGGTGAAGATATCCTTGTCCCCACGTCCGCACATGTTCATGCAGATGATGTGATCGGCAGGCAGCTCTGGCGCGATCTTCGTGACATGGGCCAACGCGTGGCTCGGCTCCAGCGCAGGGATGATGCCTTCAGTCTGACAAGACAGCTGGAACGCCTCCAGCGCCTCTTTGTCCGTAATGGAAACGTATTCCGCCCGCCCAATATCGTGCAGCCAGCTATGCTCCGGCCCGATGCCGGGGTAATCAAGCCCCGCCGAAATGGAATAGCCTTCCAAAATCTGCCCATCATGATCCTGCAACAGGTAGGTCCGGTTGCCATGCAGCACACCGGGGCGCCCACCGGTCAGTGACGCGCAATGCTCCATCTTGGCATTCACACCTTTCCCGCCTGCTTCCACGCCGATGATCTTCACCTCCGGGTCATCAAGGAACGGATAGAACAGCCCCATCGCGTTCGACCCACCGCCAATGGCCGCGATGATCGTATCGGGCAGACGGCCTTCGGCCTCCATCATCTGTTCGCGGGTTTCCTTGCCGATGATCGACTGGAAATCGCGCACCATGGCCGGATAGGGGTGCGGGCCTGCCACCGTGCCGATGCAGTAAAATGTCTCACGCACATTGGTCACCCAATCGCGCAGCGCGTCGTTCATGGCATCCTTCAGCGTGCCACGCCCCGACGTCACCGGCACGACCTCAGCGCCCAGAAGACGCATGCGGAACACGTTTGGCTTTTGCCGTTCCACATCATGCGCACCCATATAGACCACGCATTTCAACCCGAATTTGGCACAGACCGTGGCCGTGGCCACCCCGTGCTGACCTGCGCCCGTCTCCGCAATAATCCGCGTCTTGCCCATGCGGCGGGCCAGCAGGATCTGACCCAGCACGTTGTTGATCTTGTGCGCGCCAGTATGGTTCAGCTCATCGCGTTTGAGGTAAATCTTTGCCCCGCCCAGATGCTCCGTCAGCCCTTCGGCAAAATAGAGTGGGCTCGGGCGACCCACGTAATGCTTCCACAGATGGTTCATCTCATCCCAGAAGCTCTGATCGGTCTTGGCGTGCTCATACTGGGCCTCAAGCTCCAGAATAAGCGGCATCAGGGTTTCCGATACAAACCGGCCACCGAATTGGCCGAACCGGCCTTTTTCATCTGGGCCATTCATGAAGGAATTGAAAAGATCATCCATCGCGCGTCACCTTAACTGTGTTCCAAAGTGAATATGGTTTTCATACGTGGTTTTCCAGTGCTAACCGGCGCGGCAAAGGCGCGCTTTATCGGCTCGACCGTGCGGCAGAAATGAAACTCTGCACGAGGCTTGCATCCTTGATGCCAGGCGCGCTTTCGACCCCGGAAGACACATCAACCTGACAGGCGCCCGTCTGCGCGATGGCATCGGCCACGTTTTCGGGCACCAAACCGCCCGCCAACAACCAAGGCACCGGAATCTCTCGCCCGGCCAACAAAGACCAGTCAAAACTCACGGCATTGCCACCAGGGCGATCTGCGCCTTTGGGCGGCTTTGCGTCGATCAAAAGGTAATCCGCCACGGCAGCGTAGCCGTCGATCTGGGTCAAATCATCCGCTGTGGCGATCCCGAAGGCCTTCATCACCGGCAGGCCGAAGCGGGTCTTGACCTCCTCCACCCGCTCAGGTGCCTCAGAGCCGTGCAGTTGCAGGATGTCCGGCTTGGCACACGCCAGTAGCGCGTCAAACTCATCATCGCTGTAATTGACCACCAGCGCCACGTTCTGAACCCGCTCCGGAACACCGGCCATCAACGCGGCCGCCTCCTCATGACTGACAAAACGCGGCGACTTGGGAAAAAAATTGAACCCAAGATAATCCGCGCCCGCCGCCACGGCATCGGCCACATGCGTGGCATCGGTGAGCCCGCAGATTTTGACTTTTACAGATGACATGGAACGGGGCTTTAGCTCGCCTTGTCCAAAAGCGCCAGCACTTCGTCCTGACCTTCGCTGCCCTGGCTCTTCAGCCTCTTGATCTCTGCGCGCATGCGCTCCATCTCACGGGCAGTGCGGGCAGCTGCGGCACGTTCCTTTGCTTCGCGGATCCACTCCCAGATGAAGCCCAGAACCAGGCCGCCAAGAATGCCTGCAAAGATCACCACGAACAACGGCACGTCCTGCACCAGATTGAACCCGACGATCTGTGCCAGGTCCTGAGGCAGGGCCTGCACGGTCACGACAGTCCTGTTGGCCATGGCGACGACAATCAGCACCACGGCAATCGACGCCAGAATGGCGTAGCGAATGTAACGCATCAGGCTTTCCCGTTCAGACGGTCACGCAGCAGCTTGCCGGTTTTGAAAAACGGCACGTGCTTTTCTTCCACTTCGACCGATGCCCCCGTCCGCGGGTTTCGACCCGTGCGGGCATCGCGTTTCTTCACCGAGAACGCGCCGAATCCGCGCAACTCCACCCGGTTGCCGGACGCCATCGCGTCGGTGATCTCATTGAAGATGGTATTCACGATCCGCTCAACATCGCGCTGGAAGAGATGCGGGTTTTCATCCGCAATCTTTTGGATGAGCTCCGACCTGATCATTTCGCATCCCCCCGGGCAGTCGTTTTATCGGTCTTTGGTGCGGCCTTATGGCCGTCATGAATTGGTAAACTATAGGTACAAATCGAAAAAACGGAAATAGCCGTGCTGGGCAACGAACCCCTTAATCCGCCCATCTTGGCCCGAAATTCCTAGTTTTTTTGCCTGTCATGACTTCGAGTTGGCAAAATCCGTGGCCCGGTCACGGATACATCGTTGGGTTGTTCACTCCCGTACCAGGTTGATTCGCGACCCGTTTTGACCGCCACTCGCCAGGCCGAAATGGCCACTGTCAGACATCAAAAAAGGCCCCGGCACGAGGGCTGGGGCCTTCTTCGAAATTTCTAACAGACGACTTACTTGTCTTCGTCGCCCTTCAGCGCCGCACCAAGGATATCGCCCAGGGATGCGCCGGAGTCGGAGGAACCATACTGTTCAACGGCTTCCTTCTCTTCGGCGATCTCTCGCGCCTTGATGGACAGACCCAGACGGCGGGTTTTGCCATCCACATTGGTCACGCGCACATCGACCTTGTCCCCGACAGAGAAACGCTCAGGGCGCTGCTCGGCACGGTCACGGGACAGATCAGAGCGGCGGATGAAGGATTTCATGCCCTCATATTCCACCTCGATGCCACCATCCTCGATAGAGGTAACCTCGACCGTGATGATCGATCCGCGTTTCACGCCATCAACCGCTTCGGCGAACTTGTCACCACCCAGCGCCTTGATGGAGAGCGAAATGCGCTCTTTCTCGACGTCGATCTCGGACACAACCGCCTGAACGATATCGCCCTTGCGGTAGCTCTGAATGGCATCCTCGCCCCGCTCGTCCCAGGACAAGTCGGACAGGTGAACCATGCCGTCGATTTCGCCATCGAGACCCACGAACAGACCAAACTCGGTGATATTCTTGACCTCGCCTTCGACTTCCGCGCCCACGGGGTAGCTTTCTTCGAACACTTCCCACGGGTTGCGCATGGTCTGCTTGAGGCCAAGGGATACGCGACGCTTGGTGCCGTCGATTTCCAGAACCATGACCTCGACCTCTTGGGACGTGGACACGATCTTGCCCGGATGGACGTTCTTTTTGGTCCAGGACATCTCGGACACGTGGACAAGACCTTCAACACCCGGCTCCAGCTCAACAAACGCACCGTAATCGGTGATGTTGGTCACGCGGCCCGTGTGCGTGGACTCCAGCGGATACTTCGCAGCGACCAGATCCCACGGATCTTCCTGCAACTGTTTCATGCCCAAGGAAATGCGGTGCGTTTCCTTGTTGATCTTGATCACCTGCACCTTGACGGTTTCGCCGATGGTCAGGATCTCGGACGGGTGGTTGACCCGACGCCATGCCATGTCCGTGACGTGAAGCAGTCCGTCGACACCGCCCAGATCCACGAAGGCACCGTATTCGGTGATGTTCTTGACCACACCATCCACGGCATCGCCTTCCGCCAGCTTGCCGATCACCTCGGCACGCTGTTCGGCGCGGCTCTCTTCGAGGATCGCACGACGCGACACAACGATGTTGCCCCGGCGACGGTCCATTTTCAAAATCTGGAACGGCTGCTTGAGACCCATCAGTGGGCCTGCATCGCGCACAGGGCGCACATCAACCTGCGAGCCGGGCAAGAACGCCACAGCACCGCCAAGGTCGACCGTGAAGCCACCTTTCACGCGGTTGAAGATCGCACCTTCGACGCGTGCGTCGTCGGCATATGCCTTTTCCAGACGATCCCAGGCTTCCTCACGGCGCGCCATCTCACGAGAGATCACCGCCTCACCACGCGCGTTCTCAGCCGAGCGCAGATACACCTCAACCTCATCGCCAACTGCGATTTCGGGGGCTTCACCGGGGTTTGCGAATTCCTTGAGTTCGACACGGCCTTCCATTTTGTAGCCGACGTCGATGATGGCTTGGCCTGCCTCTACGGCGATGACCTTGCCTTTGACGACAGACCCTTCTTCGGGCGTGTCCATTTCGAAGCTTTCGTTCAGGAGGGCTTCGAATTCCTCCATAGATGCGTTTTGAGCCATGTGGCGTTTCTATCCTTAGTTTGCATTTGTCAGGCCGGGCGGTTGGATCCACCGGTCTTTGGGTTCAGGTTGGTCTGCGCCCTTGAGTGCAACAAAAAAACGAAGGGCCGCGGTGATCCCCGGCCCTGCTCTTTCCTTGTCGCGGTCTGCTTGGCCGCGTTGACAGTGCGGCGTATATGACAGCCCCGCTTTGATGGCAAGGGGGCCGCTTCAAATGCGCGAAGAACGGCGCGTTTACAGCACCCGATCCACCACGGCACGCAACCGCGCCACGGTGCCATCCACATCATAGAGCTTATCCAGCCCGAAAAGGCCGAGCCGGAAGGTGCGGAAGTCTTCGGGTTCATCACAGGCCAGCGGCACACCCGCCGCGATCTGCATGCCGAGGGCCACAAACTTCGAACCGTTTTGGATGGTGGCATCGGACGTGTAGCACACGACCACACCCGGCGCGCCGAAGCCGTCCGCGGCCACGCTTACAACACCCTTCTCCGCCAGCATCGCGCGCACCTTGTCACCCAGCTCCTGCTGCGCGGCCTTCAGCCGGTCAAACCCATAGTCGCGGGTCTCCAACACGGTATCGCGGAAGTCGCGCAGGCTGTCGGTGGGCATGGTCGCGTGATACGCATGTCCGCCGCCTTCATAGGTTTCCATGATCGATAGCCACTTGCCCAGATCAATGGCAAAGCTGTTCGAAGTAGTATCCTTCACGCGCTGTATCGCCCGGTCGGACAGCATCACAACCCCGGCGCAGGGCGTCGATGACCAGCCCTTTTGCGGCGCAGACACCAACACGTCCACGCCAAGCGCGCGCATATCCACCCAAATGCAGCCCGACGCGATGCAATCCAGAACCATCAACGCACCAACCTGATGGGCCGCTTCCGCCATCGCCGCGATATACTCATCGGGCAGGATCACCCCGGCAGAGGTTTCGACATGCGGCGCGAACACGATGTCGGGCTTCATCTCGTGGATTCTCGCCACAACATCGTCAATCGGCGCAGGGGCAAAGGGGCTGGCGGAGGCATTCGCCGTCCGGCGCGCCTTCATCACTTCGGTCTCTTCCGTCAGACCGCCGGTCTCAAAAATCTGGCTCCAACGATAGGAAAACCACCCGTTTCGTACCACCAGGGCCCGTGCACCTATGGCCAGCTGCCGGGCCACCGCCTCCATTCCGAAGGTCCCACCGCCGGGGATCAGCGCCACACCGTCCGCGTTGTAGACCTCCTTCAACGCGGTCGAGAGATCCCGCATCACCTCCCCGAACGCGTCGCTCATATGGTTGAGAGAGCGATCCGTGAAAACGACAGAGAATTCTTGCAATCCGTTTGGGTCAATATCGTCGCGCAACGCTGGCATGTCCGGTCTCCAAAATCATGTGTTGCGGCGTTCCTAGGGGCGATGCGCCGTCAATGCACGGCCTATCTTCGTATACAGCGATGCTTTGGAATTCTTCTATGCGGGTTTACCGCGCACATGTTTCCGATCGGCAAAAAGATGGCTGGATCGGAACGAAAATCGTAGGGAAACGATCCCTCACGCCCCATCAACACCCGCTTGCTGATCGAAGAAAGATGTCCCTTCTGGCACCTCCGGCAGCGCCATCTCATAGGGCGTGCACCGCACCCGGCCAGACGCTTCCCCTCTCACAATCTCATGGGTCAGCGTGCTGGGCAGGTGATTGGGGCTGAGCTCAATGGCGTCCTCGGCGTAGTAGGTTGTGATGTAAAGCGTCCGCGGACCCGATGACAGGTTGGGCGCCGACCCGTGCAGCAGCCGCGCATGCATCAGACACACAGACCCTGCCGGGCCGGTGCAGGTCACGATGTTATCGCGATGCTCTTTCACCACGTCGTCTGCAACGGCCCCGGTAAAGACGCCGTTGTGCCAATGCGAATAAAGCGGCCCCTTGTGGGTGCCGGGCACCACTTCCAACGGGCCATTTTCCAGCGTGACATCGTCGACAAAGAGCAGACAGGTGATGATGTCGTCATTGGTCATCGGCTGGAACGGGAAATCCTGATGAAACTTGATCTCCGTCGCCGTGCCCGGCAGCTTGGAATTGACCTTGCCGTGATGAAACCGAAGCGCCGGGCCAATCAATTCCGCGCAATAATCCACCGTCGCCGCCTCCCGCATGACGCTGGCAAAGACGTCTGAGACCTCCTCCGGCGATTGCACGCGCCGCAAGCCGGGGGTTTCGGCAGAATGACCGGGCTGAAGATCAAACCGCGCCCGCCCATCAAGCGTTTCTCCGTAATCGTCCGTATGGCCGCGGCTTTCCTCGACCCATCCACCAAACACATCCCGCAGGGCGCTGAGTTGCTCCGACGTCACGGCATTTTCAATGGTCAGAACACCATCACGATCAAACTGCGCCTTCTGCGCGGCGGAAAGTTTTGACAAGACTGGCTCCCTATCTGATGACGCAAAAGCTACGAGATGGCGGGTTTCGGGGCAATGCACTCCAGACAGAGGAGACGTCGAAATAGTTTTGAATATCGGCTATGGTTTCCAAAAGTCATTCAGGGAGGAACCGATGCTTTATCTTTTGAACTTCACTGTCGAATACTCCGAGCCCATGGGTCAGCAAGGCCTGTTTGCCATTTGGGCAGAAGAGGCCGACGCCGCACTTGGCGCCAAGGAAGCGGGCGTGGTCGTCGACCTGTGGAAAGTGGTTGGCGAACGAAAAGTGGTCGCCGTTGTCAATGTGGAAAGCCCCGATATGCTTGACCAGATCCTGTTTGATCTTCCGATCATGCAAAAGATGGGCAACCACGTGCAGGTCGAAGTGAAATCCCTGCGCCGGTACGAAGATTTCGCGGCCGATGTAAAGGAGCGCCTTGGCCGTTAAGACGCATCAGCGGACGCTCTCACAGCGCCTCACCCTTCTTCAACAGCTCATCAATCAACTCGCGCTGTAACCCCGGGCTGTCACCCCCATTGAACTGCATCAGCCCGCCGGAATAGAGCGTGCCATAGGTCTTTGCCGCGTTCACCACCTGCCCAAGACCGGAAATCAGCTGATCCTTCTCCAGCGGGGACAAAGGATGGATATAGGTCGCCCACAACGTGTCATTGGCGATCGCGTAGCGCGCATCGAGTGCGGTGTCGAAATTGGCCTGCATCATGCGGAACAGATCATTGGGTGTCAGGCCCGACACCTCCGACACGGGCACCATCGCCCGCATCCTGTCAGACGCCGGGTCCACCACCACCAGCACCGTCACCTCTGCAATGGTCAAAACAAACCCCGGCCCTTGCGGCTGCGCGTCGGGATCGAGCGCAAAGATAATGCGACCCAGCTTCTCATAGGTCATCGGGCCTTCTCCAAACGGGGCCTCCGCCTTCGGGGTTTCCACTTCGGGTGTCTCAGTGTCCTGCGCGGCCACCGGCATAGCGAGGGCCGCAAACAACAGGAAAGAAACTATGCGGGTCATCTTGGGCAACCTCCGGTCGATCTTGTGACCATAGCCTAGCGCAAGATACCTCTCATGCGAGACACAACAGAGTTACCGCAGACCCTACTGCGCCTTCGCCGCGACAATCCGAATACGTTCAATCATCGCCCTCAGCCCATTGGACCGCTGCGCCGACAGATGATCATTCAGGCCCAGCCGCGCCAGCTCCCCCCCGGCATCCACCGAAGGCACGTCCGCCACGGCCATATCGTTGTACAGCGCCTTCAGCACGGCAATCAGGCCGCGCACGATCATCGCATCGCTGTCGCCTTCAAAGGAAAACTGCCCGCCTTCGACGCGCGGATGCAGCCATACCTGGCTCGCGCATCCATCCACCTTGGTCGCGGGCACCTTCAGGGCATCATCCAGCGGGTCCATCGCCTTGCCCCGATCGATCACGTAGCGATAGCGATCCTCCCAATCTTCAAGAAATTCGAAATCTTCCACGATTTCTTCGAAAGCCGGTTGCGCCAAAGGGATCACCTTTCCTGTCTGCTGCCCCAGACCTAGGCGGCTTGCCACCAGAGGTCCAGAGCCCGTCTTTTCAAGCCCGGCGTGATAGGATACTTCTCTGGCGGTGAACTAAAGGGGTGCCCAATGCGCGTTTCAGTGTTGATCCTTCTGACAGCAAGTCTTGTCCTGGCCTCCTGCGGGTCCGTGCGCGAATCCCGGTTCAACCCGGTGAACTGGTTTGGCTCCTCCACCAGTTCCTCGAACGAGGTTGAGGCCGTCGTCAATGCCGATGGCGAAGTTGTTCCGGTCAACCCGTTGATCGGAGAAAAAAGACGCGCGAGCCAGATCGTGAACGTCACCAACCGCTCCACGAACGCGATCGATCGCGCCCAGCTTCTGCGCAACAAGGAAGAAGGCCCGTACCAAGGCACCCTTGTCGCTCAGGTCACATCGCTTGATATCCAACGCACCACCACGGGCGGCATTGTATCTGTCACCGGGCTGACGACACGACAAGGGGCGTTTGATGTGCGTCTTGTGGCCCGAAATCAGGGTGTTCCGGTGGACGGGGTGCTGACGTATGAACTGCGCGCCGTGCAACCGATTCAGACGTTGCAAGGACCTGAACGCACGCGCCGCATTCAGGCCGCCGCGCCACTCAGCATTCAAGACCTCGAAGGCATCCGGACGGTGCAGGTCGTGGCCCGCACCAACACTCGCACAAGCCGACGCTGAGCGGCGGGTCAAAGCTCCACGGCGACGATCTGCGTTCCGTTGGCAGCCAACCCGATCTGACCTTCGCACAGACGCAAGGCATCTCCTCCAAAGACGTCGTTGCGCCACCCTTTGAGGGCGGCCAGATCCCGTTCCCCGGCAGAAATCGCATCAAGTTCGGCGGCATTGGCGATCAATTTTGCCGCGACGCCATACTCTTCGGACTTGGCTTTCAAAAGCACGCGCAGCAAATCCGCCAACGCGGGGTTTACCTGCAATCTCTCGCGACTCCGGTCCGGTTTCGGCAATTCGCCATTGGGTACGGCCAAGCCTTCTTTGACCGCCGCGATGATCCCTTCGGCAATCTCTCCCCGGCGCGCTTCCCGCAGCAACAGCCGAGATCGTGACAAATCCTTCATCGATTGCGGTTTGGTGGAAGCAAGCTCCACCAGAGCGTCGTCTTTGAACACCCGGTTGCGCGGCACATTGTGGCTTTGGGCATGCGCCTCCCGGAACTGGGCAAGCGCCCGCACCATCGCCAAAAACCGGCCCGATGGGTTGCGCGTCTTCACCCGCTGCCAGGCATCTTCCGGGCGGATGATATAGGTTTCAGGATCGTTGAGAATTTCCAACTCTTCCGCAACCCAGCGCGCCCGGCCGGATTTTTCCAACTTGTCGCGCAGAAACTCGTAGATTTCGCGCAGATGCGTCACATCGGCAAGGGCATAGGTTTTTTGTGCATCCGTCAGCGGCCTGCGTGACCAATCCGTGAACCGCGATGTCTTGTCCAGGCTCTGCTTGGCGATCTTGCGCACCAGCGTCTCATACCCCACCTGTTCACCGAACCCGCAGACCATCGCGGCCACTTGCGTGTCAAACAGCGGCTCGGGGATCAGGCCGGCATCCACGTGGAAAATCTCCAGATCCTGACGCGCAGCGTGGAACACCTTTACCACGCTTTCATCCCGGAACAGATCATACAGCGGCTCAAGCGAAAGATCTCCTGCAATAGGATCCACCAGAACCGCATCCTCTTCCCCGCGCGTCGGCAGCGCCAGTTGCACCAGGCACAGCTTGGAATAGTAAGACCGCTCTCGCAGGAATTCCGTGTCGACCGTGACGTAATCACACGCCGCAGCCCGCGCGCAAAACGCGGCAAGCTCTTCGGTTTTCGTGATCGTTTTCATATCAGCGTTCGCGATCTGGATGACACACCTTATGCCGCCCAGCATTCAGCTTTCTTATGCCAAGTGCCTTGGAATGGAAATGTTTAATGCAGCGGACCCCGCAAAAGCAGGTAAAAACCTGTCATTTCACGAAAAAAAGCGGCTCAATTCGTGGCACACGCAAACCGCCCTTCACAGGTTGCGCGCCGTCACGAACTCCCGCAGCACGCGCGGATAAAGGATATGCTCCTCCTTCAGAACACGCGCGGCTAGGGTCTCAGGCGTGTCACCTTCCAGCACCGGCACCCGCGCCTGCCCGAGGATAGGTCCTGCATCCAGTTCCGGGATCACTTCATGAACGGTACAACCCGCCTCAGTGTCACCGGCTTCCAACGCCCGCGCATGGGTATTCAGCCCCACGTATTTCGGCAGAAGCGAAGGATGAATGTTGAGCATCCGGCCCTTCCAGCGTTCCACAAAACCGGCGGTGAAAATCCGCATGAACCCGGCCTGACAGATCACCTGTGTGCCCGCCTCGCGCAACACGCGGTCCAACTCATTCTCAAACGCCGCACGGTCTTTGCCAAAAGGGCGATGATCCACCACCGCCGTCGGCACACCGCGCGCCTCTGCCTTGGCCAGCCCGCCTGCATCCGCAGTGTTGGAAAAGACCAGACAGGGCCGGGCCGGGTGGTCGCCGGTCATCGACTCCACCAGCGCCACCATGTTCGACCCCCCGCCGGAGATCAGGATGGCCACCCGCGTGGTCAAAGAAGACGGCCCCTGTAGGTCACGCCCTCACCGGCTATGACATGACCCAACTGCACAACCGTCTCGCCTGCATCCGTCAAAACCTCGGTCAAGGCCTCTGCCCGGTCTGCATCCACGGCCAGCATCATGCCGATCCCGCAATTGAAGGTCTTGAGCATTTCGCCCTCGGCCATACCGCCTGTCTTGGCCAACCATTCGAAAACACCCGGCAGCGCCCAGGCATCCAGATCTACCTCTGCGCCCAAGCCCTCCGGCAAGACACGCGGCACGTTCTCGGTGATCCCGCCCCCGGTGATATGCGCCAAGGCATGCACGCCACCTGCACGCACCGCCTTCAGTGCCTGTGTCACGTATAGCCGCGTGGGTGTCAGCAGCGCTTCGCCCAGCGTGCCGTCCGCCCAAGGGCACGCATCCTCCCAAGACAGCCCCGAGACCTCCACCAGCTTGCGCACCAGCGAATAGCCGTTGGAATGGACCCCATCGCTGGCCAGCCCCAACAGCACATCCCCATCTGTGACGTCGCGCGGCAGGTCCGCGCCGCGCTCCATCGCGCCCACGGCAAACCCGGCCAGATCAAAATCACCCGCCTCATACATCCCCGGCATCTCCGCCGTCTCACCACCGATGAGCGCGGTGCCAGACCGCACACAGCCCTCCGCGATCCCTTCGATGATCGTTGCGGCTTCGTCAGTATGCAGCTTGCCGGTCGCAAAATAGTCGAGGAAAAAAAGCGGCTCCGCCCCCTGACACACAAGGTCATTGACGCACATCGCCACCAGATCGATCCCCACGCCACCCACGACGCCCGTGTCAATCGCAATCCTCAGCTTGGTGCCGACACCATCCGTCGCGGCCACCAGCACCGGGTCCACATACCCCGCACCTTTCAGATCAAAGAGCGCCCCAAACCCGCCTAGGCCCGCCATCACACCTGGCCGTGCCGTGCGCTTGGCGGCAGGCTTGATCCGTTCGACCAAGGCATTACCCGCATCAATATCAACGCCTGCATCCGCATAGGTGATGCCATTCTTGCCGCTTTGGTCGATAGGGGTCATGGGAAACACTCCGCAGTTTCTGAGCGCGGGTTACCCTAAGCACCATGGGATTAAAAGAGCAACAGAGTGCCTTCGTCTGGCCCCGGTCTGGCGATCCAGACCTCAGAACAGACGTACTTTATCCGACCGTTCCCGGACGACATCCGAGCGACGCACTGCATTGCCATTTCGCCAGGCCCTGGCGGGGCCTGACAAAGGCCCGGCGGGCTAAAGCCCGTGATTCCGCGCTTGGGCACTTCGATCCGCAACTTGACCGCCCCCCCTCATCTGCTAATCACAAACTCAGGTTGGGCCTGTAGCTCAATTGGTTAGAGCAGAGCGCTCATAACGCTTTGGTTGCGGGTTCAAGTCCTGCCGGGCCTACCAACCTAACGCCGGTGCCGCGGCCCATGACCACGGCACAGAGCCACGATCAGGCGCATTTCGCAGGAAACAGGCCCCATGCCCAATTTCGACCTCTCTGAATACCAAGCCCGTCAGGCCAAGGCACAGGCCGCAATCCAGAATGCCGGGCTCGATGCCATGCTGCTCTTTGCGCCCGAAAGCCACTATTGGCTGACGGGCTACGACACGTTCGGCTTTGCCATGTTCCAATGCATGGTGATGACGGCCAAGGGCGACATCCAACTTCTGACCCGCATGCCCGATCTGAGGCAGGCGCAGCTCACCTCAATGCTGTCCGATGACCAGATCCACGTCTGGCCAGAATACGAAGGCTCCAACCCTGCCGAACATCTGGCCAATATGCTGTCTGACATGGGGCTGACACGCGCGCGCCTGGGGTTTGAATCAAACACCTCTGGTCTGACCGACCACAATGGCCAACTCCTGCGCACAGCGCTGCCCGCGTTGGAAGATCACTCCGACCTTTTCCGCGCCCTGCGCCGCGTCAAATCCCCGGCTGAGATCGACATGCACCGCAAGGCCGCGAAATTGTCGGACGACGCCATGGATGCAGGCCTTGCCAAAACCCGCGCAGGTGCGTTCGAGGGCGACATCCTCGCCGCGATGCAAGGTGCGGTGTTCGAAGGCGGCGGCGATTACGCGGGCAACGAATTCATCCTCGGCTCCGGCCCCGGTGCGCTGCTCTGCCGCTATTACTCAGGCCGCCGCACCCTGGACGCCCAGGACCAGATGACATGGGAATGGGCGGGCGCCTTTGCCCGCTACCACGCCGCCATGATGCGCACTGTGGTCATCGGCACGCCCTCGGACACCCACAAGGCCATGCACGCCGCCTCCGTTGAGGCGCTGGAGGCCTGCGAGGCCGCCATCAAACCCGGTCACCCGATGGGAGAGGTCTACTCTGCCCACGCGCAGGTCTTCGACAAACACGGGCTAAGCGACGCCCGCATGCAGGCCTGCGGCTATGCCATGGGCGCGGTCTACAACCCCATCTGGGTGGAATTCCCGATGTTCTATGAAGGCAATCCGCTCATCATGCAGGCCGGACAAGTGTTCTTCCTGCACATGATCCTGATGGACAGCGATACCGGGCTGGCCATGTGTACCGGCCATTCGGTTCTGGTGACCGATACGGGGGTGGAGCGCCTTTCCCGTCAACCTTTGGATTTGCTGATCAGGTAGCCGAAGTTTTAAAAACTTCGCGCCAACGCCGGTGGCAGAAAATTGAAATTTTCTGCGACATTGCGCATCTTGCCCGCGATCAATCTGCCCCCATATCTACCTCATGTTCAAGATTCTGCCTCTCCTCCTGATCGTGGGCTACGGCCTTGTGATGTATCGGTTTTCCGTCTGGCGCACGCAACGGGAATTGGATGAGAAATCCACGGAACTGGCCGATCCCCGGCTGGGCACAATGATGAAGAAGATGGCCCACGCCCTCGATCTGCCGCGCATCCGCGTGCATATCTATGAGATTGATCCGGTCAACGGCCTCGCCGCCCCGGACGGGCGCATCTTCATCACGCGCGGCTTCTACCGCAAGTTCCAGAATGGTGAGGTGAGCGCTGAGGAAATGGCCTCCGTCATTGCCCATGAACTGGGCCATGTCGCCTTGGGACACGCCCGCAAACGGATGATCGACTTTTCCGGCCAAAACGCCCTGCGCACGGCGCTCGCCATGATCCTGTCGCGGTTCCTGCCCGGGATCGGCGTTTTCATCGCCAACGGCCTGACGTCCCTTCTTGCCGCCCGCATGTCGCGCGGCGATGAGTATGAGGCGGACGAATACGCCGCCGCCTTGCTGACCAAGGCGGGCATCGGCACCGGCCCGCAGAAAGCGCTGTTTGAGAAGCTGGAGGCGCTGACGCAATCTCGCGGCGGGGCGGTGCCCGCGTGGCTTATGAGCCACCCCAAAACCGCCGAGCGCGTCGCCGCGATTGAGAAGCTGGAAGCACGGTGGCAGGCGCAGGAACTGCCTGGGTCCTGAAGCGCGAACAGAGCGCTTTCGCAAGGCCCCGGTCTGGCGACCCAAACCTCTTTACAGCAGCGCCTTATCCCCGCTTTCCCGCACGACATACGAGCGACAGCCTGCAATTGCCATTTCGCCAGGCCCTGACGAGGGCCTTGCGAAGGCGCGGCGGGCTAAAGCCCTTGATTCCGCGCCGAAGCGCTTAGCTTCTAAACGCTGGCACCCAAGCAATCCTTGCGCTAAACCCCGCGCACACCACACCCCAAGGAACCCGACCATGGCCCGCCACCTGATCACGTCCGCGATCCCCTACATCAACGGCATCAAGCATCTGGGCAATCTGGTGGGAAGCCAGCTTCCCGCCGATCTCTATGCCCGTTACCTGCGTGCACGCGGTCACGAAGTCATGTTCCTATGCGCCACCGATGAACACGGCACCCCGGCTGAACTGGCCGCCGCCAAGGCGGGCAAGCCGGTCGCCGAGTACTGCGCCGAGATGTGGCAGGTCCAAAAGGACCTGTCTGACGGGTTCCGGCTCAGCTTTGACCATTTCGGCCGCTCTTCCAGCCCTCAAAACCACGCCCTGACCCAGCATTTCGCAGGGCGGCTTGCGGATGCCGGCCTCATCGAAGAGGTGGAGGAATCCCAAGTCTATTCCCATGCCGATGGCCGCTTCCTGCCCGACCGCTACATCGAGGGCACCTGCCCCAATTGCGGCTACGAAAACGCCCGTGGCGACCAGTGCGAAAACTGCACCAAACAGCTGGATCCCACCGACCTGATCAACCCTCGCTCCGCCATCTCCGGATCGACGGATCTGGAAGTGCGGGCGACCAAACACCTCTACCTGCGCCAATCCACCATGCGTGATCAGCTGAACGACTGGATCGACAGCAAAAAGGACTGGCCCATCCTCACCACCTCCATCGCAAAGAAATGGCTCAACGACGGCGATGGTTTGCAGGACCGGGGCATCACCCGCGATCTCGATTGGGGCATCCCTGTCAAACGCGGGCCTGAGGACTGGCCCGGCATGGAAGGCAAGGTCTTCTACGTGTGGTTCGACGCCCCCATCGAATACATCGCCTGCGCGGGCGAATGGGCGGAGGCGACAGGCCGCGATGCGTCTGAATGGGAACGCTGGTGGCGCACCGACAAGGGTGCAGATGATGTGACCTACACTCAGTTCATGGGCAAGGATAACGTCCCTTTCCACACGCTCAGCTTCCCGGCCACGATCCTCGGCTCGGGGGAGCCTTGGAAGCTCGTGGACTACATCAAGTCCTTCAACTACCTCAACTATGACGGCGGGCAGTTTTCAACCTCTCAGGGCCGGGGCGTGTTCATGGATCAGGCGCTTTCGATCCTGCCAGCGGATTTCTGGCGCTGGTGGTTGCTCAGCCATGTGCCGGAAAATTCCGACAGCGAATTCACATGGGAAAACTTCCAGTCCTCGGTGAACAAGGACCTCGCCGATGTGCTGGGCAATTTTGTCTCCCGCGTTACCAAGTTCTGCCGCTCGAAATTCGGCGAAGAGGTGCCGGCAGGCGGGGCCCAAGGTGCACAGGAGGAGGCACTGATCGCCGATCTCACCACCCGCATCCGCGCGTTTGAAGGTCACATGGACGCCGTCGAACTGCGCAAAGCAGCGCAAGAGCTGCGCGCCATCTGGGTCGCGGGCAACGAATATCTGCAAGAGGCCGCACCGTGGTCCACCTTCAAGGAAAACCCTGCACAGGCAGCAGGCCAGACCCGCTTCGCGCTGAACCTCATTCGCCTCTACGCCGTGCTTTCGGCCCCCTTCATCCCGGATGCCGCCGCGCGGATGCTCTCGGCCATGAACACGCTGGACACAAGCTGGCCCGATGACGTGGCCGAGGCCCTAAACTCTCTGCCCGAAGGCCACCCGTTCACGGTGCCGGACGTGCTTTTCGCCAAGATCACGGATGATCAGCGTGAAGAGTGGCAAACGCGGTTCTCCGGCACGCGGGGCTGAGCGCCCGGTTCATTCCACCACCGTGGCGCTCTACTCTCCCGCCCTCGCATGGCAGCGGGCGGCGCGCCCTATTCTCTTGACACAAAAGGACAAACGACAATGAAACAGGTTCTCCTCATCCGCAAAGACCTCAAAATGAGACGAGGCAAGGAAATCGCCCAAGGCGCGCATGCGTCCATGAAGGCGACGCTCGAAAACATGGAAGACACGCGCGTCAAAGAATGGCTGGCAGGCCCTTTCGCCAAGATTGCGCTGGTCGTCGACAGCGAAGAAGAGCTGCTGTCGCTTTATGAGAAAGCAAAGTCCGAGGGCATGGTCACCGCACTGATCACTGACAATGGCCGTACCGAATTCAACGGCGTGCCGACCAATACCGTTGTTGCCATCGGCCCAGACGCGCCGGAGAAGATCGACGCCATCACAGGGCATCTGAAGCTACGGTGACGTTTCAGGTTCGGGCTTGAAGAGGACTTTCGGACGGCGGGGATCACCCCGCCACTCCGGCAAACGCCGCGCACGCGCTGAAACCAAAACGTCAAGACATGGTTTTGATGAAAAAACAAGCTGAACTCGTTTTTCCAGTGGTACCCGCGGCCGGACTCGAACCGGCACGGCTTTTCAGCCTGAGGATTTTAAGTC
>CAYMEC010000057.1:3536-22277 GCA_964389425.1 uncultured Roseovarius sp. | reverse complement strand
CACCCATCCGGCGGTCAACTTTGTACTTGGCAGCGGTTCTCTTAGTCACCTGCTGATCTCCTCTTCAGAATACGAGAGGGCGTTGTCCTTTCCACAGATTTCGCTGTGGCGACAGGCATCCCCTTGCGGGGGCCACCAACACCAATGAAGCCGCGCTTATATCCGGGCCATCGACAGAGTCAACACATAAGCGCCCGCTGTTTCTTCTGGCTGAAAATATCCCGGGGGTCGCCATTGGTGCGCCATTGGTTCAAGCCCAATGGCGACGGGGCTGCCCCCCCTTAGCCTTGCTCAATCAAGCCGCCTCGTGCTGCAAGATCGCCGCCTCGGACGCATTCAGGTTCCGACGTGCAAAAGCTCCGTAGGCATGCGGCTCGGTCTCCAACTCCGGATGCAGGTTCAAAAGCCGCTTCCGATCTTCTTCATCGAGGCTCGACAGTGCGGCAGAGGCGGGATGAAAACTCTCCGTCTCTACTCCATTGGCCCAAACCACCTGATGGCTCGGCAACAGAAGGTGTACATAGGTCACCTCCCTCAACTGCGCATCCACGGTAATCGTCGAATGGTTCACCAAATCTTTGGCAGACACCAACACTTCGGGCGTGTTGAACAACGCCTGCGCCACCGGTCCCTTGACCAGCATCCGATGCTCTGGCGAGACCAACAATTCATGCTCCGGCTGCTCAATGCCCAGCGATCCCACCCGCATCCGGATGGGCCGCAACTGCGGCATTGCGAAAAGCCGCGCACCGCTCATCCGGCGCGACCCGGTCCACTCAATGCGCTGCGCCCCGTTGTCCTTGGTCTGCACTTCATCGCCTTCGCGCAGCTCTTCCACCGGCGTCGGCCCTTGCGGCGTCTGGATCATGGTCCCGGGCGTGAAGCATATCACCCCGCCCGCATCCGCGCCCAGCACACCGCGCGCTTGCGGTTGCGATGACAGATGCACCACCCAAAGCGTCACACCCTTGGGCGGCAATTCGTCCACGAACATCAACAGCGGTGGGGCATTGCTCCCCACCGGCACCAAGGTCACCGAATAGGTGCTCAGCCCGTCCGTCACGAGAAACCCGCTCTCGGGCACGCCGCGCGTGTCATCTTCTACATGTCCTAGATCTACCACGCCGGCTTTCGCCGCACTCACTAACCGTCGCACCAGTTTCGCCGCGCATCTGCGCCGCGTTGGCCCTTCATCCGCCTCTTCCAGGCGCAAAACCCCACTTGGCCCGTCCACACGCACCGCATCGCCATCCCAGCCCCAGGTGATCCCCACGGCCAGCATATCCATCGGTGCGGCTTTGATGCCGTCCAGTTCCGTTTGCGACCAAGAAATGACGAACGCGCCACGATAGCCCGTTCCCATAACTTATAGTCCTGCCTCGTTTTTTCTTTTTATGACGCCGAATCTAGCAAAGCCGAATCACTGTGCAAAGCGTTAACTTTTGAATTTGCTCAAAATTTCACGCGTAGCTGCAAAGACCCCACGGCTTGGGACGTCCGTTGCGTGTTGAATTCCTCGGACAGCCACGTCACGCCATAGTAGATCGCGGTGCCGGCCCGGCTGCGCCAATGCACGCCAGCCCGCACCCGCGTGCGGTAGTCTTCAAGGCGCACAGGGCCACTGGACGCGATGAAGATGGAATTGTCCACATACGCCAAATCGGCCCCGACGACCCATGAAAATCCCTTGTAGGGCGCATCTTCCACAGCGCTCAAGCGATGCCCGGACACCGGGTTGCGCACCAAAAGACCGCTCGATCCATAGCGCCCGAATGTCAGGTCAAACCCAACCCGCGCCAGCGTCTCCGCGCCCGCACGGGCCTCAAAGAACGGGCGAATTTCAGTTGCCTGACCGATTTGCCCGCGAAAGCCTGCCTCGAACACACCGTTGGCGTGCACCCCGTTGCTGATTTGTGTCGCCAACGCCGCAGGAGACGGATCGCGCCCGCCCAGCACGTCGTGCACCAGGCCCTGCACATCATCGAGCCCCACCTGAGATCCCGTAACCACCACGTCAGCCCCCACTGCATAGTCTATACGGTTGGGCTGAAAATGCGTGTGCAGTCCAAGGCTCACGGCCTGACCGTAACGACGATCGAGCGGACGCGGATTGGTGGCATCCTCGGGCGCCACCACCTCGCCATTGAAGCGCAGCTCCAACAGTTCCCCAAAACGCGCGGGGGCCTGACCCTGCCAACCACGGGCGAAAACAAGGCTCGATTCAAAAGATCCAGTGCGCCAACGATCATGGGCGTCGCCCAGCACATCATTGGTGATCATCAGGCCGTAGCCCTGCTTGGTCCGCTCCATGGCATGGGCCGCAGACACCAGCATTGTGGTTGTAAGGCAGAACACCGCGCACATCGCGGTCAGGAGGCGTGTCATGTAAGGTCACCCTTGTGTGTCGCCCCCCGGCCGGACAGCGGTAACATCACGCTCGCTGAATTGGCTAGAAAAACCGAGGCTTACAGCACCGATATAGTCGTCGTTGCGGCCTTGAAGTCACAATTGATGCCTTCGAATTTGTCCCCCGGCGCGGAATCAAGGCCCTTGGGGTTGTCATTGGTTGCGCCATTGGTTCGAGAAACCAATGACGACGCGCCTTCGCCCACTGCCCGGCAGGCGATTGCTTGCAATCGCTGAGAGGAGGGCCCCACCCTGGGCCTGGCGAAATGGCCATTGCAGGCTGCCGCTTTGATGTCTTCCGGGAACGTATGGATAAAGTGCTGCTGGATTCTGGTTGGGATCGCCAGACCGGGGCCAATCGAAGCCGCTCTACAACGCCCGCATCCAAAACTGCAACGGATGCAGGCTTTCCTCAGCCCCATTCAGATCCTTCCAGGAAAACTGCGCCACCACGCCGGTCAGCGGCGCATAGCGTCGCTTGCGCCAAAACCCGTCCAAAGGCCGATAACCTTCAGGTCGCAACGGATGCCCCTCAGGCCGCGTCACCGCACAAAAGGCTGAGTATCGCAACCCCAGCGCCCGACCATGCGCCTCTCGCAGATCAAAAAACCGGTGCCCGATCCCCTGCCCTCGATAGTGCGGCAACAGCACACTTTCAGCACAGTAGAAAATCTCATCAAGGCCGGGGTGTTCTGCGCCAAAGGCCGCGCCAAAATCCTCGGCATGATCCACCATGGGCGCACCGGTCGAGGCCCCAACCAGATCTTCCCCGTCAAAGGCCGCCACCAGAATGGCATCCTCCGTCTCGCGATAGACCTGCAAATAGGCCTCCTCATAGGCCATGTCGCCATCATAGAGATACGGCCAGTCCCGAAACACCTCGATCCGCAGCCGCGCCACATCCGGCAGCGCGCGTAACAGCGCCTCGCCCTGCAGCCGCTCAACCCTGATCATATGGCACCCGGAAACCCGCGCCCTTTCCCCCACAGATCCTGCACATGCGCAATGATCTGATCCCGGGTCTGACGATAGGCCGTGAGCTTAGCCTCCCGTGTCTCGCCCAGGCCGGTCGGATCCATGATCGGCCAGTAAAGCACGTCAAGATGAAACACCCGCGTCAGCTCCAGCGCACGGCGTTGGCTCGCAGGGGAGAGCGCGACGATCAGGTCGAAAGAACTCAGGTCATCCCCCCATTCTTCCATCTCGTCAAAGGACCGCGTGCGGTGACGGGCAAGTTCGACCCCAAGTTCCTGACAGACTGCTATGCAGAATCCGTCAATATCCAGATCGCTTTTCACACCCGCCGATTGCACATAAGTGTCCGCGCCATAAAGCTGCTTGGTGATGCCTTCGGCCATCGGCGACCGCACGGCGTTGTGGTCACAGCAAAAGAGCACCGATTGAGGAAGCTCCTGCACCACGCATCACCCTCCGAAATGCAAGACGCAGATAAGGGTGAAAAGCCGCCGCGCCGTGTCATTGTCGATTGCGGCCTTGCCCTCCAGCCGCTCCTCCAGCACCCGCGCACCTTCATTGTGAATGCCGCGCCGCGCCATATCGATGGTTTCAATCTGGCTGGGCGGCAAGTTTTTCACCGCATCGAAATAGCTTTCGCAGATCGACCAATAGTCCTTTACCACCTGCCGAAAGGGCGACAGCGACAGATGAAACTCTGCCGCCGGATTGCCCTCTTCCGTGCGCACATCAAAGACAAGCCGCCTTTCCCGGATCGACAGGTTCACCTGATAAGGGCCTTCCGGCACAACCCGATCATCCCGTTTGGGCAGGATGAAGGAATTGTCCTCCATCAGATCAAACATCGCCACCTTCCGCTCCTGTTCGATCTCAGGCGTCGGCGGCGGCAGGTTCGCATCATCAAGTTCGATATGGCAGATGTGGGTCATCGGCGAGAATCCAATTTGTCGTGCGCAAGCCCTAGCGCAGCCTCAGGCCACGGGCAATCCTGACGTGGAAGAAGGCGCAGAGGCGAAACCGATCCAAGGACGGGACAAGCCGCCCCTCACCCCTTGTTCAACCGCGTGAGCCGCGCCCGCACACTCAATCCATGCGCCTCAAGGCTTTCGGAAATCGCCAGTCGCTCCGCCGCAGGCCCAATCTCGCCCAGCGCCTCCGGAGTCATCTGCGCCAGCGTCGTGCGCTTGAGAAAATCCATCACGCTGAGGCCCGACGAAAACCGCGCCGACCGCGCCGTGGGCAACACGTGGTTGGGCCCGCCCACATAGTCGCCAATCGCCTCCGGCGTCCAGGCGCCCAGGAAAATCGCCCCCGCATGGGTGATCTTGTCCGACAGGGCCAGCGGATCGGCCACGCAGAGTTCCAGATGCTCCGGCGCAATGCGATCCGTCAGCTTTGCCGCCTCATCCAGATCCGCCACCGTGATGATCGCCCCGAAATCGCGCCAGCTGACCCCGGCAATCGCCCGCCGCTCCAACGTCTGAAGCCGGGTCTCGATCGCCTCGGCCACGCGTTTGCCAAAGCCCTCATCGGTTGTGATCAAAAGCGCCTGCGCGCTCTCGTCATGTTCGGCCTGACTGAGCATATCGAGCGCGATCCAATCGGGGTCGTTGTCCTCATCCGCCACAACCAGAATCTCAGACGGCCCGGCGATCATGTCGATCCCCACCTTGCCGAAGACCCGTCGCTTGGCCGCCGCCACAAAGGCGTTGCCCGGCCCGGTGATCTTGTCGACCGGCGCAATCGTTTCCGTTCCATAAGCCAGTGCCGCCACCGCCTGCGCACCGCCAATGCGGTAAATCTCATCCACCCCGGCCAATTGCGCGGCCAGCAAAACCAGAGGGTTCGCCACGCCGTCCGGCGTCGGCACGACGATCGCCAACCGTTCGACGCCCGCCACCTTCGCCGGAATCGCGTTCATCAAAACGGATGACGGGTAAGACGCCAGCCCACCCGGCACGTACAATCCCGCCGCCGAAACAGCCGTCCAACGCCAGCCCAACCGCGCGCCGGATGCTTCCTCCCAGGATTGATCCTCCGGCATCTGCCGTGCGTGATAGGCCCGGATGCGCTCCGCTGCCAATTCCAGCGCCACGCGCTCCTCGTCCGACACCTGCGCAACCAGTTCAGCAATCTCGCCTTCGGAAAACCGCAGTGTCTCCGGCGTCAGCTGCAACCGATCAAACTTGGCTGTCAGCTCCAGCACCGCTGCATCGCCCCTTGCTCGCACGTCCTCAATGATCGCAGCGACCGTGGCATCCACATCCGGGCTGTCCTCGCGCTTGGCACTCAGCAGCGCGGCAAAGGCCGTCTCAAACCCGGCATCCTTGGCATTCAGAAATTGCGGCATGGTCTCATCTCATGAAGGCAGCTCAGGCGGGCCTTATGCCCCATGATCCGGCGCTTTCCCAGAGGGCGCGCGATAAGGGCGCGTTACGTCCTTCAACGTCACCTCCAGCGCCTCAACCTCCAGTCGGATCGCGCCATCGCCCGCCAGCGTCAGCAAAACCTGCCCTGCCGCATCCTCGCCCGGCTCAAACGTCACCGACAGCAGCGACAGGATCATGTCGGCCTCACCGCGCTCAATCCCCTGACTGGCCACGCGCAGCACATTGTCGATGACCAGCACCGATTGCACCCGTTCCGACCCATGGCGATCCCGCCCGTCATCTTCCCAGCGAAACCGATTCACCAAGAGCGCAAAACGCCGTTCCTTGGGCCTCCATGACAGCTCCGACATCGGCAGAACAGCATCCTGCACCAGCGAGGAAATGACCTGCAAATCATCCCCATCCAGAGCCCCCAGATGAATAGGCGCTTCCCGCCCGTCCTCAAACGACGCGTCTTGGCTCATCAGACGTCAACCCGCTCGATCAGCGCGCCCACATTGCCCAGCTTCTCTTCCACCCGCTCATAGCCACGATCAAGGTGATAGACCCGGTTCACCAGCGTCTCCCCCTCTGCGGCCAGCGCGGCAAGGATCAACGACACGGACGCCCGCAAATCGGTCGCCATAACCGGCGCACCCTTCATCTTCTCGACGCCTGTGACCGTCGCAGTGCCGCCCTGCACGTCAATCTGTGCACCCATCCGCATCAACTCGGGCGCATGCATGAAGCGATTCTCGAAAATCTTCTCTTCCAGAACGCTGACACCTTCAGCAGTGCACATCAGCGCCATCATCTGCGCCTGCAAATCGGTCGGGAACCCCGGGAACGGCTCTGTGGTCACATCCACCGCCTTCACCCGCTCATTGCCACGGGACACCCGCAACCCGGTCTCGGTCTCTTCGACGTTCACACCGGATTCTTCCAGCTTTTCGACAAAGGATGCCACCAGATCCATCCGCCCGCCAAGGCAGGTCACAGCCCCCCCGCAAATCGCTGGCGCCAGCATATACGTGCCAAGTTCAATGCGGTCCGGGACAACCGGATGCGTGGCCCCGTTTAACCGATCCACGCCCTGAATGGTGATGGTTGAGGTACCCTCACCGTCTATCTGCGCCCCCATGCGCCGCAGACACTGCGCCAAATCCACGATCTCAGGCTCGCGTGCGGCATTCTTCAGCACGGTGGTGCCTTTTGCCAGCGTCGCCGCCATCAGCGCGTTTTCCGTGGCCCCCACGGACACGAACGGAAATTCAAACGTCCCACCCTTCAACCCGCCCGTGGCCTTGGCATGCACGTAGCCTTCTTTCAGTTCCAGCTCCGCGCCCATCGCCTCCAGCGCTTTGAGGTGCAAATCGACAGGCCGCGCCCCGATGGCACAGCCACCGGGCAGCGACACGACCGCGTGGCCTTCCCGCGCCAGCATCGGCCCCAGCACAAGAATCGACGCGCGCATCTTGCGCACGATGTCATATTCGGCCCGGTGATTGGTGATCTTGTTCGACGACATGGCCAGAACCTTGCCGTCCTGCATCGCACTCACTTCCGCGCCAAGGCTCTCCAGAAGGGCTGTCATGGTCCGGATGTCAGACAGGCACGGCGCATTGGTCAGCGTCAGTGGTTCTTCGCTCAGCAGTGTGGCGGGCATCAGCGTCAGACACGCATTTTTTGCCCCAGCAATCGGGATATCGCCATTCAGCGCCCCGTTGCCCTTTACCAAAATCGCGTCCATCTGCCCTTACCCCTCAACTCTTATCTTTGTCATCTGGCCCATCATCCTGCGCCTGCCTTGCCTTGGCTTGCGCCTTCCGCTTCGCCATATTGGCCTTCAGCGCGGCCTTCAACCGATCTTCACGGTCCGCCGGTGCCTGTTTATCCGGTTTGCCTGAATTGCCTGATCCCATGGCCCGTTCTAACGCAGCCCTTTTTCGCGGTCCAGATATGCCTTGCGCGTTTGGTCCGTATCGTCTAGCACCCCGCCACGGTTTAGCTGCTGTAGCTCAGTGGTAGAGCGCACCCTTGGTAAGGGTGAGGTCGGGAGTTCAATCCTCCCCAGCAGCACCATTATTCACCTCGATGGCTGGTCATACGAACGAAAGCGCGATCTCAGGCGTCAGGGTTCCGTTCAACTAAGAAACGTGACCTCTGCCATCAAAACGGAAAAGGCGCGACCCCGCCTGCAAATGCCGACAGTATTGGCGCGGTCAATGCGAAACCCGCGCGCAGGTAGTCGCCCAGCCCGTCTTTCAAACCATGGGTTGCCAGCCAGTCTTGAACATCAAAAGCATCTGTCGCGATATCAGACACTTTCGTTTTCAGGCGTTGCGTCCTGTCATTCAGAATGAACGCGACCGGCAAGAAGAAACTGAGCAGCAACAGCGTAAAGTAGGTGCCGGAAAAAAGCGCCGCCGACAGCACAAGCGCACCGTAAGCGCCTCTCTGGGATTCGATGACCATGGGAACGGGCCAGTTCATCCAACTGGTCACGAAGAACATCCCGAATGAAAGGACAAGGCTCGCAAGGTATAGCTGCTGGCGCATCATGCGCAGGTTGTCGGCGAGGCGTTTGGCCTCCTCGTCCGTATCCGCGCCTGTCCTCGTGTCGAGGCACAGGATCATACCGACAATCAGGGCACCCACGCCAAGCCCGGCCAGAAGGTTCATCCCATCCATGATGCGCTCGTACAGGGAAATGGCTGGCATCGCACCGCACCGCCCCAGCAGCCATCCATCGTCGGGTGCCTCGCAACCCGGCAACGCCCCTTGCGACAAAGCGGCTTCGAAAAAAGCCGCCCCGAGGATACGATAGGTCGGCGACCCGCCATCGCTCAACGCCTTTGTGATCGTGGGCGACAGGGCCAGGGCAATGACAACCGACAGTGTTACCACCGCCGCCACCCGTGTGCTGCGTGTGGTGGGTTGCCAGAGTCTGCGCAGCAGAAACCACGCGGCCAGCACGGTGAGCGCCGCAAAGAACCACGTCGCGGCAAGGAACCTGTAGCGCCCCGCCGCTTCCAGCCATTGTGTCTGGCTGTCCAGGATCTCGATGGGAACATTCACACTCTGGGCCATCATATGATCGGTGATGATCGCTTCCGTGACGAAAACGGCAATAGGAACCAAAACAATGAAGAAATAGCGCGTATCCACATGACGTAAGGATGTCCCGGAGGATGTGCTAGGCTTTGTATTCATGATACAACCCTAGCATGATTTCGCTTATCACGCGACGTCGGCATTTTAATGGACTTGTTTCTAAGGGAGCCAAAGCACCCGGATTTCATACCACGCCCGGCACCCCTCAGGATTTTCGGCACGCCGTTTTTTAGACAAATGAATTGGAAGGACAGAGTATGACACTCGACACCGACAAGAACTATTTCATCGCGAAACCCAGCGTTGTGATGCGCTCAAAAGCCTCAGGCGGCGACAAGATCAACCATGTAATCCTCGGCGATTGGTTGCGATATCTGGGTGAGGCTTCGGGCAACAAGATAAAGATCCGCTGTCGCGGCGATGAAGGCTGGGTGCGCGCAGACGACGTGACAGAGACCCGCGCGCTGGAAGTCAATTTCGTCGATATCGGACAGGGCGATGGATGCCATATCGTTACGCCCGAAGATGACATCATCCTGATTGATGCGGGCGTGGGCACCAACATGGAACGGTTCCTGAGCTGGCGATACAATCTGCGGCGCCGGAACGTCGAACGCGCTCCCGATTTCGACAGCGACAAACCCGCAAAAGACCCGTGGACGATCGATTATGTGGTCGTTTCCCACCCTGATAATGATCACTATCTCGGCTTCCGCCCAGTCTTTGAGAACCCAAAACTGCAATTTGACAAGGTCTTTCACAACGGGATCGTGGAACGGCCCATTTCTGACGGCGACAAGGACCCGACCTTGAAGTATCCGTCCGGCGATGATCTGGGCGGATATGTCGATGCCTCGCCCGATTACGTCTGGGATGTCGCCTTCACCGATGACCGGCTGAAGACGATCGTGAGCGATCACCCCAGAACGACAAAACAGCTGATCTCAACCTATCGCGCATGCCTCAGGAATTCCCCGAACGTGGTGTTTTCCGCACTGGGTCTGACCGACAAGAACATCGAAGACGGCGCTCCTGTCTTCATGGACAAGTTTGACGGCACACAGGGTCAATCCATCGCCATGCAGCTTCTCGGCCCAGTATCGGAAACGGTCACCCATAACGGGGAAACGCGACAGGCGTTCCGCAAGCTCGGCACGGAAGGGGTCACGAAGAACGGGCATTCCGTGATTCTGAAACTGGCCTATGGCAACCTTCGCGTCATGCTGGGCGGAGACCTCAACACGCAGTCGCAGGATTTCCTGCTCAAACTCTACGCTGATGCGCCCTCCAAAACATCGTCTCTCGAAAAGAAAATCGACAAGCTCGTGGCCAAGGGCGGCAGTCGCTCCGCCTCGGAAGAAAGCGCCTTGTCCGCCGCGCAGGCCAAAATTCAGACCATCGTGACCAAGGCCAGACAGACCTTTGAATGCGACGTGGCCAAAGCCTGTCATCACGGCAGTTCCCACGTCCTCGACACGTTCCTGAGCACGATAAACCCGGTGGTCACGGTGATCTCAAGTGGCGATGAAGAAAGTCACTCCCACCCAAGGCCGGATGCCTTGGGTGCCTATGGCAAGCACGGGCGCGGGCGCAGACCCCTCATTTTCTCGACCGAATTGGCCCGATCCACCCGGGAATTCACACCCATCATCAAGCATCTCGACAAGTTGCGCGCCTTCGAGGCGGACATGGACGCCGCTACCGACAACACGGAGCGCAACGCGATCAAGGCGAGGATGGAGTATGCCAAGGATCGCAATGTCGTGGTCTACGGCATGATCACGATGCGCGCCTTGGGCGACAAGGTCATCCTCGCCCAGAAACTGGAAGAACCGCGAAATGAAGGGGCCAAATGGGACCTCTACGAACTTGAATACAACACTCATACCCAACAACTGGAATACAATCCCCACTAGCCGCCAGACACCAAGGCCGTGAAAGACGATTCAAACCAGGCTGAAAACGCGATACGGTTGCGACATCACATCCCGTCCAGCAGTTCTTGAGGCATGGCATGCATCGTTTCCTTCTTTCAGGTCTCCTTACGGTATGTGTCTTGTTGTTCCTGTCAGGACCGGTCGCAGCCGACCCAAGAAAAGACTGCATTGACGCGCCGGACCCGGCAGACCGTGTTGTGGCCTGTCAGACCGTTTTGGCCGAAAACGGCCTGTCGGCACGCAACACCGCCACCGCCCATTACAACCTGGGCAACGCCCATGCCGCGTTGTTGGATCTTGAAGCCGCGCTTCAGGCCTTTGATGAGGCGATCCGGATCAACCCGACCTTGCGGGATTACTTCTTCAATCGTGGCGATGTCCTTGCGCGCCTTGGCCGTACTGACGCCGCACTGGCCGATCTGCACGAAGCCGCGATGATTGATCCGACAGACCCAAGACCCCTCAACAGCATCGGGTTTCTCTACGCGCAGCGCGGGGATCTTGAGCGCGCCTATCGCATGTTCACCCGATCCATCGAGGTCGCGCCCGACTACCCCAATCCCTATCACAATCGCGGGCGTCTTCTGCGCGGTGTCGGCAATCTGGAGGCCGCGATGCCCGATCTTGATCGCGCCGTCACGCTGAATCCCCGTGACCCTGGCTATCTTCTGGAACGGGGGATGGCCTTTGGCCAACAGGGCGATGCCGCACGCGCGATCGAGGATTTTGACGCCGCCATTGAACTCGACCCCTCCAATGCGGACGCCTACATGAACCGCGGCACGGCCCATGCCGAACTCGGCAATTTTGACATGGCGCTGGCCAATTATGACCGGGCAGAAACCCTCGACTCCGACAACCCGCAACTGGTCACCAATCGGGCCTTCGCGCTGGAACAGCTGGGGCGCTATGACGAGGCCCTCGTGATTTATGACACTCTGGTGGACCAAGACCCCCAGAATGGAAAAACACTGCAAAACCGGGGACGAATTCACCAGAAAATGGGCCAGGCAGATGCCGCTTTGGCCGATTGGGCACAGGCGGTAACCGTCGGCAATGAACCCGCGATCCGGTCTTTCCAAACGCATCTGTCAGACATGGGCTTTTACGAAGGCGACGCAGATGGCGTTATGACCGAAGCGTTGCAGGACGCGATCGACCGCTGCGCGCGTAACCCCGCCTGTTTTGACAACTAACGCCACGTAACCGCCGCCGCCCACGGCAACTTGCTGCCGAGCCAGGCCAAAACAGGCACTTTCACCTGCCAAGACACCTCTTTATATAGATCACGTTGCAGACCGGGCCGATTCAGGCCCGCCATAGCATTGGTAAGACGGGAACGCGGGCACTCATGGGCATTCTGGACAACCTTCCGGGGCTTTTTTCCTCTGATATGGCCATTGATTTGGGCACGGCGAACACGCTGGTTTACGTCAAGGGCAAAGGCGTGATCCTGTCGGAGCCGTCTGTGGTGGCCTATCACGTCAAGGACGGCGTGAAGAAAGTCCTGGCCGTGGGCGAAGACGCAAAGCTCATGCTGGGCCGCACGCCCGGCAGTATTGAGGCGATCCGCCCCATGCGCGAAGGCGTCATCGCAGACTTCGACACGGCCGAGGCGATGATCAAGCACTTCATCCGCAAGGTCCACCGCCGCTCCACCTTCTCCAAGCCCAAGATCATTGTCTGCGTTCCCCATGGCGCGACACCGGTCGAAAAACGTGCCATTCGCCAATCGGTGCTGTCAGCGGGCGCGCGGCGCGCGGGTCTGGTGGCCGAACCCATTGCAGCGGCCATCGGCGCAGGCATGCCCATCACCGATCCCACCGGCAACATGGTTGTCGACATTGGCGGCGGGACAACCGAGGTGGCCGTTCTGTCGCTCGGCGACATCGTCTACGCCCGCTCCATCCGCGTGGGGGGCGACCGGATGGATGAGGCGATCATCAACTACCTGCGTCGTCAGCTGAACCTGCTCGTGGGCGAAAGCACCGCCGAACGCATCAAAACCTCCATCGGCACGGCGCGCATGCCCGATGACGGACGGGGGTCGTCGATGCAGATCCGGGGCCGCGACCTGCTCAATGGCGTGCCCAAGGAAACCGAAATCACCCAGGCCCAGGTGGCCGAAGCGTTGGCCGAACCGGTCCAATCCATCTGCGAGGCCGTGATGACCGCTCTGGAAACCACACCGCCCGATCTGGCCGCCGATATCGTCGACCGTGGCGTCATGCTGACGGGGGGTGGCGCGCTTCTGGGCGATCTGGATCTGGCGCTGCGTGAACAAACCGGGCTGGCCGTCTCCATCGCCGATGACAGCCTCAATTGCGTGGCCTTGGGCACCGGCAAGGCACTAGAGTTTGAAAAACAGCTCCGACACGCGATAGACTACGATAGTTAAGCGATTTCAAAGGTTAGAGGGAACCGCCTTTGGCCAAAGACCGCAATCAGGACAACGACTACGTGGGCCAGCTGCGCAAGCTGCTTTTGGCCGTTCTGGTGCTGTGCCTGCTCGCTGTTTTCCTCGTCTGGCGCATCGACAGCCCCCGCGTGGAACGCTTCCGCGCGCAAGTTGTCGACACCGTGGTCCCCAATTTCGACTGGGCCTTGGCACCTGTCACGGCGACTGTGACCATCCTGCGTGACTTTCAAAGCTACCAGCGGATTTACCAACAAAACCAAGAACTTCGCCGCGAATTACAGCAAATGAAATCCTGGCGCGAAGCCGCTCTGCAGCTGGAACAGGAAAACGCGCGCCTCCTCGATCTCAACAACGTCCAACTCGATCCGCGCCTGACCTTCGTCACGGGCGTCGTGCTCGCGGACAGCGGCTCCCCTTTCCGGCAATCCGTGCTGATCAACGTGGGCGCGCGCGACGGGATCGTGGATGGCTGGGCGGCGATGGACGGGCTGGGCCTCGTGGGCCGCATCTCCGGTGTGGGTGAAAACTCCGCCCGGGTGGTGCTGCTGACCGACAGTTCCAGCCGCATCCCGATCACCGTGCAACCCTCAGGCAGGCAAGCACTGGTTGCAGGCGATAACTCCGCCGCACCGCTTCTGACCTTTCTTGACGATGATGACGGCGTGCGCCCCGGCGACCGGGTGATCACATCCGGCGATGGCGGCGTTTTCCCGGCCAGCCTTGTCGTGGGCCGCGTCACGCAGGATGCGAGTGGTCGCATGCGCATCCGCCTGTCGGCCGATTACGAACGTCTCGAATTCCTGCGCGTCCTGCGCAGTTGGCCTCAGGAACGCATCGAAGACCCCGGCAGCATCGTGGACCCCGAAACCCCCGAAGAGACACCGGACATCGCCGATACCGCCACCGAAGAGGTGCCAGAATCGGACCCCGCCGATGGCTGAACGCTCCGTCACATATCTCTGGGCGATGCGGCTGTTGTACCTGGCCCTTTGCGGGCTCATCATATTCCTGCACCTTTTGCCCCTCGAACCGGTTTCCCGCTTCTGGGCGGCACCTGACCTCATGATTGCGCTCACTTTCGCATGGGTTCTTCGCCGGCCCGAATTCGCCCCCGTCATTCTGATCGCGGGCGTTTTTCTGCTGGCCGATTTCCTGCTGCAACGCCCGCCCGGGCTCTGGTCCGCGCTGGTGCTTGTCGGCTCCTACACCCTGCGGTCCAAGGCGCTCGACCTGCGCGATCTGACCTTTACCATGGAATGGCTCAGCGTCGCATCCACCCTTGTCGCCATCACGCTGGCCTACCGCATCATCCTTGCCCTTCTCGTGGTCGATGTACCGCCCTTGTCGCTCAGCCTCGTGCAACTTCTGATGACGCTGATCGCATATCCGTTCATGGTGCTCGCCTCCCAAACCATCTTCCGCGTGCGCAAGATCGCCCCCGGTGAGATTGACGCGATGAGGAACACCTGATGCGCCGCCCTGTCCGCGACAACGAAGAAAGTTTCCGCCGCTTGTCCCGGCGCAGCCTGATGATGGGCGGCGCCATGGCGGCCACCGTCGGCACATTGGGCCTGCGCATGCGGCAATTGTCCGTGGATCAAGCCAATGAATTCCGCCTTCTGGCCGAAGAAAACCGCATCAATATCCGCCTCATCCCACCCGCGCGCGGCCGTATCTTTGACCGCGAAGGCCGGATCGTGGCCGAAAATGTGCCCAGCTACCGCATCACCGTGGTGCGCGAAGAAATGGGCAACGTGGCCCAAGTCATCGAACGACTTGGCCAACTCGTTGAACTGGATCCCGATGAACTGGATCGCGCCATCCGCGATATTGAACGCCTGCGCGGCGACACGCCCGTCACCATTGCGGAACGGGTGACATGGGAGGAAATCAGCCGCATTGCCGTCAACGCCCCTGCCCTGCCCGGTGTCACGCCCGAAGTGGGCCTGTCGCGCCATTATCCGATGCGCAACGCCTATGCCCATCTGGTGGGCTATGTCGGGCCCGTCAGTGACCGCGATCTGGAAAAGATCGACGCGCCGGACGCGTTGCTGCTGATCCCGCGATTCCAGATCGGCAAGATCGGGCTTGAGGCCGAAAACGAAGATGCCCTGCGCGGCGAGGCCGGCACAAGACGGGTCGAGGTGAACGCCGCAGGCCGCATCATGCGGGAGCTGGACCGCCAGGAAGGCCAATCCGGCGCGGATATGCAGATCACCATAGACAGTGCCTTGCAAACCTACACCCATGCGCGCCTGTCGGGCGAAAGCGCCGCGGCGGTGGTGATTGATTGCGAAACCGGGGACATTCTCACGTCCGTCTCCACCCCCAGCTTCGATCCCAACCTTTTCGTGCGCGGCATTTCCGCGGCCAATTACAACGCGCTTCTCAACAACGAATATCGCCCCTTGCCCAACAAGGCGGTGCAGGGCGTTTACCCGCCCGGCTCCACCTTCAAGATGGCCACGGCCCTTGCGGCCATGGAAGACGGCCAACTGGATCTGCGCGAAACCGTCTACTGCCCCGGTTTTCTGGAGGTAAGCGGTCGGCGTTTCCACTGTTGGAAACGCGGCGGGCACGGCAATGTAGCGTTCAACGCGTCCCTCGTCGAAAGCTGCGATGTCTATTACTACGAAATGGCCCTGCGCGTCGGCATAGAAAAAATCTCCGCCATGGCCGAACGGCTGGGGCTGGGTCAGCGTTACGATCTGCCGCTGACCTCGGTGGCCGCCGGTCTTGCCCCGACGCGCGACTGGAAACTGGTCAATCGCGGCGAACAGTGGGTGATCGGCGACAGCGTGAACGCTTCCATCGGGCAGGGCTTCGTTCTGACCTCTCCGATGCAACTGGCCGTGATGACAGCGCGCCTTGCGACGGGCCGGGCAATCCTGCCCAATCTGGTGAAATCCGTAGGCGGCGTGGCCACGCCAGCGCGTGTCCAGAACAAGACGGCAGGCTCGCTGAACCTGAACGAAAATCACCTGCGCGCTGTGCGCCGGGCCATGTTCGATGTCTCGAACGACCGCGATGGTACCGCCTATGCCAGCCGTGTGATCGATGATGCCGCACGCATCGCGGGTAAAACCGGCACCAGCCAGGTTCGCAACATCACCGCCGCCGAACGGGCCGCGGGCGTGTTCCGCAACGAAGACCTGCCTCGCGAACGCCGCGATCACGCGCTCTTCGTCAGTTTCGCACCCTTCGACAATCCCAAGGTCGCCGTGGCCGTGGTTGTCGAACACGGTGGCAGCGGGTCCAAGGCCGCCGCCCCCATCGCCCGCGACATCACCTTGCAGGCGCTTTACAAGGGCGATCCGCCGCTTGAGGCCTATCCCAACAAGGACCGCGCAACGATCCGCACGCAGCAAGAGGTTCTGCGCAAATTGCAGGAAGAGGCCTTGGCCGACGGGAGCGATCAGGCGTGAGCTATCTTGAATACACCGTGAAAACCACGCCCACGGGCCTGCGCAAGGTGCTCTACTTCAACTGGGGGCTGGCGGTTTTGCTGACGGCCGTGGCGGGTGTGGGGTTCCTTATGCTCTTTTCTGTTGCAGGCGGGTCTTTTTCGCCCTGGGCAGAACCTCAGATGAAGCGGTTCGCCGTGGGCTTCGCGCTCATGTTTGTCGTGGCCATGGTGCCGATCTGGTTTTGGCGCAACATGTCCGCGCTGGCCTATCTGGTGGCGCTGATCCTGTTGGTCGCCGTGGAATTCGCAGGGATTGAAGGCAAGGGCGCGCAACGCTGGATCGACCTTGGCTTCATGCGCCTGCAACCCTCGGAATTGATGAAAATCAGCCTCATCATGGCGCTTGCCGCCTATTACGACTGGTTGCCCATGTCGCGCGTCTCCCACCCGGTCTGGGTGCTGGTCCCCTGCGCCATGATCCTCGCACCCGTGGGCCTCGTGCTGCGCCAGCCCGACCTTGGCACCTCGATCCTGTTGATCACCGCAGGTGCCGTCCTGATGTTCCTCGCTGGCGTTCACTGGGCCTATTTCGCTGTGGTCATCGCTGCGGTCGTGGCCCTTGTGGTGGCCGTTTTCCAAAGCCGCGGCACCGATTGGCAAATGCTCGCGGATTACCAGTACCGCCGCATTGATACCTTCCTTGACCCCTCCACCGACCCCTTGGGCGCGGGTTATCACATCACCCAATCCAAGATCGCCCTCGGCTCTGGCGGCTGGACAGGGCGCGGCTTCATGCAGGGGACGCAATCGCGGCTCAACTTCCTGCCCGAAAAACACACCGACTTCATCTTTACCACGCTGGCGGAAGAATTCGGCTTTATAGGCGCGATTTCCCTTCTGGTGCTTTATGGCCTCATCATCCTCTTCTGCATTGTCTCCGCGCTGTCCAACAAGGATCGCTTCGCCTCGCTGCTGACGCTCGGCATCGCCGTCACCTTCTTCCTTTTCTTCGCCGTCAACATGTCCATGGTGATGGGGCTGGCCCCTGTCGTGGGCGTGCCCCTGCCGCTCGTCAGCTTCGGCGGCTCTGCCATGCTGATCCTCATGATCGGCTTTGGCCTCGTTCAATCCGCCCATATCCACAGGCCCCGCTAAATGCCCCTCAACATCCTCTATGCCGGCCGCCCCGCCCGCTGGCCCGAATTCCAACCGCCTCTTGAGGCCGAATTCAAAGCCGCCGGTCTCGATGTGAACCTCTCCGAAAACATTGCGCCTCAGGATGTCGACTACATTGTCTACGCCCCCACTGGCCCAGTGCAGGATTTCACACCCTACACCCGCGCACGCGCTGTCCTCAGCCTTTGGGCCGGGGTGGAAAAGGTGGTGGGCAACAAAACCCTCACCCAACCCCTCTGCCGCATGGTGGACGAAGGGTTAACGCTGGGCATGGCCGAATGGGTCACCGGCCACGTCCTGCGTCACCACCTCGACATCGACAAGGACATCACCCGCGCGCCCGGCGACTGGTCCGCGCCCATTCCGCCACTCGCCCACGAACGCCCCATCACGTTCCTTGGTCTGGGCGAATTGGGCCAAGCCTCCGCCGCGCCTCTGATCAACCTCGGCTTCCCTGTCACAGGATGGAGCCGCAGCCCAAAATCCATTCCCGGCATCCGCTGCCTGCATGGTCACGACGGCTTGCAAGAGGCCCTCTCCACCGCGCAAATCCTCATCCTCCTCCTGCCCAACACACCGTCGACCGAAAACATCCTGAACGCGGAAACCATGGGCCTACTCCCCAAGGGCGCGGTCGTCATCAACCCGGGCCGAGGCCCCCTCATCAACGACGAAGACCTCATCACCGCCCTCGACACCGGCCATATCGGCCACGCGACGCTCGATGTCTTCCGGGTCGAGCCCCTGCCCAAGGAGCACCCTTTCTGGGCGCATCCAAAGGTCACCATCACGCCCCACATCGCCGCCGACACGCGTCCCTCAACCTCGGCCAAAGTCATTGCCGAAAACGTCCGGCGGGGGGAGGCAGGCGAGACGTTCCTGCATTTGGTGGATCGGAAACTGGGGTACTGAGGCGCTCCAATCGTAGTTCACGCGCCG
>CAYMEC010000057.1:0-3436 GCA_964389425.1 uncultured Roseovarius sp. | reverse complement strand
ACGCGCCGCCCCGTGGGGGCGGGACGGCGCGGCATGATTGTGCCAATCATGCGGGGTTTTTGAATTAAGCGGTGCGCCTCAGTGTGCAGATTGGAAGCTCAATCCCCCGCGATAAAATGCGTCATCACCCAAGCCCCATCCCGCTTGGCAAAAATCGCCCGATAATCCAGCAAGAACCTTGCAAAATCGCGCTGCACGAACCCGCCCGTACCATCCGCCATCTCGATCTCTACGAATTGCGTCCCCGTCATCCAGTTCCGAAACCGCACCACATCGTAATTGAGCCGCGTGATTACCGCCCCGAACCGAATGGGCCGATCCCGGAGCGCCACCCCGTCACCGGTGATGAAGATCACCTCGAATGGGTCCAGATCACCGGGTTGCTCGGCCGCAAAAGTGTAAGGCGCCACAAACGTCCCGTCCTCGCGGAACATGCCCCCCAACCGCAGAACCGTCTCCAACTCCGCCCAGTTGCGTTCCCGCAGGGCAGGCGCCTCATGCTTCTGCTCCGGCGCAAACTCCTCCGGGTTCACTTCCAGAAATGCCCGCAACGCATCGCGCCCCTCAGCGCCCCCGAAACTCAACATGATATCCGGGGCAGACGCCTTCAGGATCGCCTCTATATCGCGCGCCACCACAGCTGTGATCAGCGCCTCGCGGTAGGCCGCGAAACTGTCATCCTTCTCCGCCTCATCCACCGGCGGCAGGGTCTGCGTTTGCGCCGAAACAAGGCTGGGCAAGGCCAAAAAGAGACAGATCATCAAAAAACGCATGGGCCTATCTCAACCTCGGTGGTTTGTCCGGATCCATCCCCGGCGGGCGCACCTCTTCGGATGTCACGGGTGCCGGTTTCGGCAAATCAAACCGCAACCCCACGCGCGCCAACCGCGCGGCCACCTGATCCTCCGCCCGGAAGAACGCCACATCCAGCGCCGCCGCTTCCAAGCCCGAAAACTGCAACACCTCGGACACCGCCCGCGCCAAGGCCGCCTCTGCCCCCGGCATGGCATCAATAATGCCCAGCAAATGCCCGCCCGCGCCATTCTCATAGGTCACGCCAGCCAGATAGGCATTCTCCGCCAACCCTTCGGCACTGGCCAGCCGCGCATCAAGGGCTTTCAGCAGGCTCTCGGGCAACACGCCAGGCGGGCCGAACTCGCGCACCTTGCGTTCTACTTCATCGGGCCCATCGCCCAGTGTCTCCATCAGCCACGCCACGGCATCCGGCGGCAACAACGTCTCTGACGGGGCCACGCCAAGATTAATCCCCAGCCCGAACCCCTCCGGCGCCAACAACCCCGCAATCGCCCGACCCGACAGCGCGGCATAGGCCGCTCCCGCCCCCGCAAATTCCGCCAGCCGCGCCTCGGTATCAAAAACAAGTACGAAAGACTGCGCTTCCACCGGAAAGACCTTCGGCTCAATGCTGTCGCCGACCGTTTCCCGCTCCAGCAGCATGAACAGCTCCGTGCCCACCAGTTGCTGGTAGAACGCCATCCGCGTGCCTTCGTCCGCGGTCGCCTCCATCGCCCCGTGGGCGCGATCCAGCGCCGTCTCAGCCATCCATCACCTGCCTCACCCGCGCGTGCAGTTCGGGCAAAAGCTCCGTCTCGAACCACGGGTTTTTCTTGATCCAAGCCGTATTGCGCCAGCTTGGGTGCGGCAGGGTGAAGACATCGGGCGCGCGGTCCCGCCACGCCTTCACCGTCTCCGTTACCGAACGCTGCGGCCCCAGATGATACTTATGCGCATACCGCCCGATCAAAATCCGCAAGCGCACATCGCGCAGCGCTTTCATCACATGCCCGTGCCATGTCTGCCCGCAAATCTTGGGCGGCGGCAAGTCGGACCCTTTCGCGTCATAGCCCGGAAAACAGAACGCCATCGGCACAAAGGCCACCCGCGTCGTATCGTAGAACACAGCCCTATCGAGCCCCAGCCAATCGCGCAATCGATCGCCCGAAGGATCATCAAATGGCCGCCCCGATTGATGCACCCGCATCCCCGGTGCCTGCCCTGCAATCAACATTCTCGCCCCCGGCTGAAACCACACGACAGGGCGCGGTTCATGGCCCGTATGCGTCTCGGCAAAGCGGCCCTCACACAGCCTACAGGCTTCGATTTTCTGACTTAGTCCCATCCGGCGTTCAGATAATCCGCACCCCGGCGGCGTCCATGCCCGCCTTCGCCGCAGCCAAGGATCCATCAAGATCAATCCCGCGACACAAATCCTCCCGAACCTCGACCTGATACCCCAGCCTCGCCGCATCCACCGCGGTGTAATTCACGCAGAAATCCGTCGCGATCCCCACCATGGTCAGCCGCTCAATCGCCCGCGTTTGCAGGTAGCCATGCAACCCCGTTGGCGTAATGTGATCGTTTTCAAAGAACCCTGAATAGCTATCAATCGCAGGGTTATAGCCCTTGCGCACGATCATATCCGCCGCATCCGTGTCCAGACGCCCATGAAATGCCGCACCCTGCGTGCCTTGGATACAATGATCCGGCCACAGCACCTGCGGCCCATATGGCATCTCGATGACGCTCATCACGTCCTGCCCCGGATGGGACGATGCAAATGACGAATGCCCCGCCGGGTGCCAGTCCTGCGTCAGAACCACAGCGTCCATCTCCCCCATCAACGCATTGATCCCCGGCACGATCTCATCCCCACCGGCCACGGCCAGTGCTCCACCGGGGCAGAAATCATTCTGTACATCCACAACGATCAAAGCATGCATGGGGCCTCTCCTTCGCGCCTGATTGCGGCCAGTCTGCCGGATTCGCCCGTCAACGTCACCCCGTTGGCAATACGCGCGAAATCGTCCATACCGCGCCCCATGTATACCATCGCCGCGCTCTATCACTTCACCAGGGTCGCAGACCCCAGCGCCCTACAAGGGCCACTTCTTGCGCTTTGTGAAAGGGAACGCATCTCCGGCACCCTCATCCTCGCCGAAGAAGGCATCAACGGCACCATAGCCGGGCCTGACGCGGGCATCCGAAAAGTGCTGGATCACGTCCGCGCCCTGCCCGGTTTCGACGGCTTGGTCTGGAAGGAAAGCCACTCAACCGATCAACCCTTTCGCCGCCTCAAGGTCCGCGTGAAGGCCGAGATTGTCACCATGGGCCAGCCTCACGTGGACCCCCGCGCGGGCACCGGCCGCTACGTTGCCCCCTCTGATTGGAACGCGCTGATTGAAGCCGAAGACGTCGCCGTGATCGACACCCGCAACGATTACGAAGTGGCCATCGGCACGTTCCAAGGCGCAGTCGACCCGCAAACCGCCTCCTTCCGTGACTTTCCCGCATGGTGGGCCGCGCACAAGCACGAATATGAAGGCAAGCGCATCGCCATGTTCTGCACCGGCGGCATCCGCTGCGAGAAATCCACCAACTACCTTCTGGGCGAAGGGGTGAAGGACGTCTTCCACCT
>CAYMEC010000056.1:0-22798 GCA_964389425.1 uncultured Roseovarius sp. | reverse complement strand
TGTGGTGGAATGACAGCTACCACGAAACCGTCCTGCCATTTACCAACAACATCCCTCAACGCGACGGCGGCACCCATCTGGCGGGCTTCCGCGGCGCGCTCACCCGCGTCGTGCAGAAATACGCGATGGAATCCGGCATCGCGAAGAAAGAAAAGGTCAGCTTCACCGGCGATGACGCCCGCGAAGGCCTGACCTGCGTGCTCTCCGTGAAAGTACCAGACCCGAAATTTTCCAGCCAGACCAAGGACAAGCTGGTCAGCTCCGAGGTCCGCCCCGCCGTCGAAGGGCTGATGAACGAAAAACTGACCGAGTGGTTCGAAGAAAACCCCAACGAGGCCAAGATGATCGTCGGAAAGATCATCGAAGCGGCTCTGGCGCGAGAGGCCGCCCGCAAGGCCCGCGAACTCACCCGCCGCAAAACGGCAATGGATGTGAACTACCTCGCTGGCAAACTCAAGGACTGCTCCGAAAACGACCCCACCAAGACCGAACTTTTCCTTGTCGAGGGCGACAGCGCCGGCGGCTCCGCCCAAACCGGCAGGGATCGCGGCACGCAAGCCGTCCTCCCCCTGCGCGGCAAGATCCTCAACGTCGAACGCGCGCGGTTTGACCGGATGCTGTCCTCCCAGGAAATCGGCAACCTCGTCATGGCGCTGGGCACCGGCATCGGCCGCGATGAATTCGACATCTCCAAACTGCGCTACCACAAGATCGTCATCATGACGGACGCTGACGTCGACGGCGCGCATATCCGCACGCTCTTGCTCACCTTCTTTTACCGCCAGATGCCCGAACTCATCGAAGGCGGTTACCTCTACATCGCGCAACCCCCGCTCTTTAAGGTCATGCGCGGCCGCTCAGAAGTCTATCTCAAGGACCAACCCGCGCTGGAGGATTACCTGATTGGCCAGGGCACCGAAGATGCGATCCTGCGCCTTGGCGGCGGGGAAGACATCACCGGCCAGGACCTCGTGCGCGTGGTTGAAGAGGCGCGCATCGTCCGCCGCATCCTCGACAGTTTCCCCACGCATTACCCCCGCCATATCCTCGAACAGGCCGCCATTGCAGAGGCCTTCGTGCCCGGACGTGTCGATACCGATCTGCAAGCCGTGGCCGATCGCGTGGCCGATCGGTTGAACCAGATCGCTCTCGAATACGAACGCGGCTGGTCCGGCCGCCCCACGCAAGACAAGGGCATCCGCCTCACTCGCGTCCTGCGCGGCGTCGAGGAGGCCCGCACGCTTGACGGCCCCGTCCTGCGCTCCGGCGAGGCCCGCCGCCTGGGCACGCTCACAACGGGCCTGCGCGAGGTCTATGACGACCCGGCCACGCTCCATCGCAAGGAACGCACGCAGGACATTTACGGCCCGCTCGACCTGCTCGAAGCTGTGCTGCAAGAAGGCGAAAAGGGTCTTACCCTGCAACGCTACAAAGGATTGGGTGAAATGAACCCCGATCAGCTCTGGGAAACCACGCTGGACCCCGAGGCGCGCACGCTCTTGCAGGTGAAAATTGACGACGTGGCCGAGGCCGATGACCTCTTCACCAAGCTGATGGGCGACGTGGTCGAACCTCGCCGCGAATTCATCCAGCAAAACGCCCTCAGCGTCGAAAACCTGGATTTCTGATCACGACCGGATGGGGCGCTGCCCCACGTCGAAACGCCAAGCGTTCCGACGCTCCCCGAGGTATTTCGGACAAGAAAGAAGCGCCATCTACTGCCTTCTTTTGGGCCAAAAATACTCAGATCCCCCCGGTGACACCAAGCGCGGCGCTCAATTCATTTGACAGAATCACGCGACAGGCGCAGCGTCGTCTCCATGGAAAACCAAGTGACCAACAGACGCATCGGTCGCCGCGCGGAGAAGACGAACCTGGTCGACTAGACCCAGGCGATCGCTCACGCCTGTCCTGTCTCACTTGGAACTCCCCGAATGCCCGAAAATCCGAACCTGCGCCTCGCCGTCGATATCGGCGGCACCTTCACGGACACCGTGTTGATGGAGGGCGAAACCGTCCTCGCCACCACCAAAACCCCCACAACACCTCAGAATCCAACGCTCGGCGCGCTTGAGGGCGTCACCCACGTCATGGAAAGTCGCGACTGGGCCGATGTCACCGGCTTCGTTCACGGCACAACGCTTGCCACGAACGCCCTGATCGAACGGCGCGGCGCGCGGGTCGCTACAATCACCAATGACGGCTTCCGTGACATCCTCGAAATCGCCTATGAACGCCGCTACAGCCAATATGACATCAACCTGCAGAAACCCGACCTGATCGTCCCCCGCGACCGCGCCTTCACCATCGCAGGCCGCATGGATGTCGCGGGCACCGAGATCACCTCGCTGGACGAGGCGGCCATTCCAAAGCTCGTCTCAGCCCTGAAAGGTGCGAGCACGGAGGCTGTCGCCATCTGCTTGCTCCATTCCTATGCCAACCCTGCGCATGAGGTGCGCCTCCGCGACCTTCTCCGCGCCCAACTGCCCGGTGTCTCGATATCCCTCTCGCACGAGGTTTCGCCCGAGGCCCGTGAATTCGATCGCCTTTGCACCACCATTGCAAATGCTTACATCCAACCGCTCATGTCGAATTATCTCTCTGACTTTGCGGCACAATTCGCGGATCGCGGCATCGCCTGCCCGATCCTGATGATGACCGCCGGCGGCGGCATGACCACGCTCACCACCGCCGCCGCCCTCCCCATCCGCCTCGTCGAATCCGGCCCCGCCGGGGGCGCTATCCTCGCCGCACGCGTGGCGAAGGAGGCGGGGGAAACAGACGTCCTTTCCTTCGACATGGGCGGCACCACCGCCAAACTCTGCCTTATCGACAACTACCGCCCCCAGACCGCTCGCCGGTTCGAAATTGCCCGCGCGGAACGCTTCATCAAAGGCTCCGGCATGCCCGTCCGCATCCCCGTGCTGGAAATGATCGAGATCGGCGCGGGCGGAGGCTCCATCGCGTCCGCGGACCGTTTGGGCCGTATGCAGGTTGGCCCTCAAAGCGCCGGCAGCGAACCGGGCCCCGCCGCGTTTGGCAAAGGGGGCACCCACCCCACCGTGACGGATGCCGACATCCTGCAAGGCCTCATTGAGCCTGCCAGTTTCGCCGAAGGCCGCCTTCAGATCGACATCTCCAGATCCGAGACCGCATTGGCAACCCATCTGGGCGATCCCCTGGGCCTCTCCCCACAGGACGCCGCCGCTGGCATCAGCGAAATTGTCGATGAAAACATGGCGGGGGCTGGACGCATGCATGCGGTGGAATCCGGCAAGGACCTGTCCACCCGCACCATGATCGCCTTCGGGGGCAACGGCCCGCTGCACGCCACACGGGTCGCCCGCCGCGCGGGCGTGCGTCGCATCCTCATACCCCACGATCCAGGCGTCGGTTCTGCCGTGGGTTTTCTATACGCTCCCGTATCTTTTGAAATCGTCCGTAGCCGCTACGCCGTGCTCGACACGCTCGACATCCCGGGCCTCAACATGTTCTTCACCGCGATGATACAGGAAGCCCAAACCGTTGTTCGCGCGGGCGCCAGCGGCGCGCTCGACTGCTCCCGCTCCGCCTTCATGCGCTACCACGGGCAGGGTCATGAGATCGAAATCCCCCTTCCCGACCGCGATCTGACGCCCGAGGATATCGAAACCCTCCGCACGACCTTTGAGACGGAATACCGCAATCAATTCGCCCGCGCTGTCCCCGGCATGACGATCGAGATACTCAACTGGTCCACCCGCGTGGCCAGCCGAACCGCCTCGGTGCAAGGCGCGGATCCAAGGGGAGCGACAAGCACACCACCGCCGGCGCGCCACACCACCATCCTCTGCGACGTCATACAAACACCGCGCAGCGCCGCCATCCATGAACGCAGGGCCCTCGAACCCGGCGCCCAAATCCCCGGCCCCGCCCTCATCATCGAGCCGCAAACCACCACCTATGTCAGCGCCGACTTCACGGCGGAAGTCGCCGCAAATGGCACCCTTGTTCTCACTTCGCAGGAGGCAACCAAATGATCCCCAAAACCCGCCTTCAAGTCATGTGGAACCGCCTCCTCGCCGTGGTGGAGGAACAAGGCCAGGCGCTCATCCGCGCCGCGTTCAGCCCGATTGTCCGCGAAAGCGGTGACATTTCTGCGGGCATCTTTGACGTCCAAGGCCGCATGCTCGCCCAGGCTGTCACCGGCACGCCCGGCCACATCAACACCATGGCCGAGGCCGTCAAAAACCTGATGGCCGTTTTCCCGACCGAGGCTATGAAACCCGGCGACATCTACATGACGAACGACCCGTGGCTCGCCTCGGGCCACCTCAACGATTTCCTCCTCCTCCAACCTGCCTTCCACAAGGGCCGCGTCGTGGGATTTACCTCCTGCACTTCGCACCTGGCTGATCTGGGCGGCAAGGGCATGGGTCCCGAAGGCTCTGATGTTTTTGACGAAGGCCTGCTCATCCCCCCCTGCAAACTGGTCGCAGAAGGCGAATTAAACGCCCTCCTCATGAACATCGTCGCCGCCAATTCCCGCGAACCCATCGCGAATGAAGGCGACATCTACGCCCTCATCGCCTGCTGCGAAACGGGTGTCGCTCGCCTTACCGGCATGATGGAGGAATTCGGCCTCGACACGCTGGAAGCGCTGTCCGACTACATCATCGACACCTCCCGCCAAGGCACCATCGCAGCCATCGCCGACATCCCAAAAGGCACCTATCATCACACCCTACAAGTCGACGGCTACGACGCCCCCATCACCCTCAAGGCCGCCCTCACCATCGCCGAGGACCACATTCTCCTCGACTTCTCCGGCACCTCCGGCTGCTCCGACAAGGGCATCAACGTGCCGCTGAACTATGCCACCGCCTATTCCGTCTTCGCCCTGCGCTGCATCATCGGCTCCGACATCCCCAACAACGCAGGCTCTCTGGAACCGTTCCGCGTCACTGGCCCGCCCGGCTGCATCCTCAACGCGCAACCCCCCTCTCCCGTGGCCATGCGCCACTCCATCGGGCAGATGACCCCCGATCTGGTCTATGGCTGTCTTTCCCAAGCCCTTCCCCAACACGTCCCTGCCGAGGGCGCCTCCTGCCTCTACGACGTTCCCCTCCGCCACACCCCAGAGGCCGCCCGCGACGGCGGTCAAACCTTTGCCCTCGAACTGGTCTACAACGGCGGCACCGGCGCGCGCCCCACGCTGGACGGTCTGTCAGCCACTGCCTTCCCCTCTGGCGTCTGGGGGTCTCAGGTCGAACCCACCGAGGCCACCGCCCCCATCCGCATCACCCGCCGTGAACTCCGCCCCGACAGCGGCGGCGCAGGGCAATACCGGGGCGGCTTGGGCCAGCACATTGAAATGGTCTCAAGCCACGGCGAAGACTACCTCGTCTTCCTCTCCGTTGAACGCGTCCGCTTCGCCGCCGAAGGCCGGCACGGCGGAGGACCGGGCGCCAAGGGCCGCATCCGAATTGGCCAAGATGGGGCAGATCTCCCCTCCAAGGGCGAATTCCGCGTCCCGGGCGATACACCTTTCATCCTCGAAACGCCCGGCGGCGGCGGATTTGGCGAACCGGCAGACCGCCCCCGGGACGCGATCAAACAAGACCTTGACCGCGGCCTTATCTCGCAAAATGCCGCCAAAACGCATTACGGCTGGGAAGACCCATGACCAAACCCAATCCCCATATCGCAGAAATGGCGGCCTATGCCCTGGCCGATCTCTCCGCGCCTGAAGGCAAACGCCTCATCTCGCTTTCCCAGAACGAAAGCCTCCGCGGCCCCAGCCCGCACGCGGTTGCCGCGGCCGTACAGGCCGTTTCAAGCGCCCATCTCTACCCCGATCCCGATTGGACAACGCTGCGCCGTGCGCTCGCCGCGCATCACGGTATAGACGCAGATTGCATCCTTCTGGGCAGCGGCTCGCTCGACCTCATCGGCTGCATCACCCGCACCTACCTCTCGCCCGGAGACGCCGCCCTCGCCCCTGCCCATGCCTACCCGTTTTTCTCCACTGCGACCCGCCTCACAGGCGCGCGGTTCGACACGGCGCCCGAAACCGACCTTCACGCCGATCCCGGCACCCTGCTGGCGGCGATCACGCCAGACACCAAGATCCTCTTTCTCGCCAACCCCGGAAATCCCACGGGCACCCGCCTCCCCCGCGCTGACATCCTCGCGCTTCGTGACGCCCTGCCCGATCACATCCTCCTCGTCCTCGATGAAGCCTACGGCGAATTCGCAGACGACCTAAACGAACCCATGTTTGACCTCGCAAAAACCTCCAACACCATAATCTTGCGCACCTTTTCAAAGGCCTACGCACTGGCCGGCCTGCGTATCGGCTGGGGCTTCTTCCCCGCCCAAATCGCGGCGGAGGTTCGCAAAACCCTCAATCCCAACAACATCACCCTGCCCACCCTCGCCGCCGCCGAGGCCGCTTTGGGCGACCAAGACTGGATGCGCGACACCTGCGCCCAGACCGCCCAAATCCGCGATGCCTTCGCCGCCAGTCTCCGCGCCCTCGGTTTCCAAGTCCCCCCAAGCCACACCAATTTCACCCTCATCCCTTTCGCCTCACCGCAGGCCGCGCAAGACGCCGACACCTACCTCAAATCCCACGGCCTCTTCCTCCGCGCCCAATCCGGTGCCAGCCTTCCCCATTGCCTGCGCGCCACCACGGGCACGGCGGCAGACATGGACATCGCAACAAACCTCATCGAAAAATGGATCAAAGGGAGGGCCCATACATGACCAGCCGCGGCACAGCGCGTTTCGGCGTTTTCGTCCCCTTCACCAACACCAATCTCGAACCGGACATGGTCATGATGCGCCCCCCCGGCGTCTCGCTGCATTTCGCCCGCCTCGGGGGCTATGACGAAGACGAAATCCCCGACGAAGACCAAATGGCAGGGCTTGGCGCGGCGGACATGTCCGAACCCCTTCGGCTCCTCCAAGGCGTCAAACCCGACGTGGTCTTTTACGGTTGCACCTCCGCCACCCTCACCCATGGCCCGGGCTTCGACCGCGATCTGGCGCAAACCATCAGCCAGCAATCTGGCGCGAGAACCGTCACTGCCGCCGGTGCCCTCGTCCACGCCATCAAAACACTCAACGCCTCAAGAATCAGCTTCGCCTCACCCTACGTGCCCACCATCAACGATCAAGCCATCGCCTTCCTCGCCTCCGAAGGCATCGAAACCGTCCACCGCGCCGATGTCGAAGGCACCCTCGACAATGAAGGTCAGGGCGCGCTGACCCCCGATGATGTCGCCGCCCTCGCCCACCGCGCAAACCATACGGATACGGATGTTATTGTCCTGTCCTGCACCGACATGCGCGCGGTCGAAGTCATCGACCGCCTCGAAAAGGATCTCCAAAAACCCATCATCACCTCCAACCAGGCCATGGTCTTCCAAGCCCTGCAAATGCTCTCCCTCCCCTCTCCCGGTCCCGGCTTCGGCACGCTGATGGACAGGCTTACCCCATGACCCAATTCGACCGCATCGCCGCCTTCACCCTCGATCCACCGGACATCCCCGAGGCCGCCCTCCTCCACACCGCCACGCTTCTCATCGACACCATCGGCGTTGCCGCCGGGGCCACGCGCCTGCATGTCGGCCAGATTGCCCGCGATTACGCCGCCACCATGCACCTCGCGACCTCGGGCAACACTGCGCCCATGCTGTTTGATGGCCGTCACGTCAGCCAACCCGGCGCGGCCTGGGCCTTGGCAACTCAAATCGACAATCTGGACGGTCATGACGGGCTAATGGAAACCAAGGGCCATATCGGTTGCGCCGTTGTGCCCGCTCTTCTCGCCTTGTCTGAGCGTCACGATCTCTCTGGCCCGCAAGCCCTTCGCGCCATGGCCATGGCCTATGAAATCGCCGCCCGCGCTGGCGTTTCCCTCCACGCAACAGTCTCCGACTACCACACCTCCGGCGCATGGAACGCGCTGGGCGTCGCCGCACTCGCCTGCCACCTCGCGCAGACCGACGCAAACACCCTCCGCCACGCCCTCGGCATCGCCGAATATCACGGTCCTCGCAGCCAAATGATGCGCGAAATTGACAACCCCACCATGCTCCATGACGGCTCCGGCATGGGCGCCCTGATCGGCCTCAGCGCGGCCTTGCTCGCCCAATCCGGCTTTACCGGCGCGCCCGCCATCACCATAGAAGACGCGCAGGTCGCGCAGTACTGGCAAGACCTCGGCACGCGCTGGACCGTGCAGGACAATTACATCAAACCCTACCCCATCTGCCGCTGGACCCACGCCGCCATCGATGCCACCCGCAAACTGATGGAAGACAACGCGCTGGATCACACCCAAATCGCTTCGGTCCACATCCGCACCTTCGCCGAGGCCGCGCGCCTCTTCCCGGCCATGCCCAGAACCACGACCGAAGCGCAATATTCCATGCACTACGCCGTCGCCACCATGATCCGCCACGGCGAGGTCGCGCCCCGCCATATCGAAGGCGCGGCCCTCTCTGACCCGGAAATCGCCGCCATCATCCCAAACATAACTGTCGAAGAAACCGCGCACCACAGCGCTCTCTTCCCGGCGGAGCGCGTCTCCGATGTCGACATCACGCTCCACGACGGCCGCACCCTCACCTCCGGTGACATCCGCGCCAGCGGCGGCCCCGGCACGTGGCGTACGGATGCAGAAGTTGAGGCCAAATTCCATTCCTTCTGCGACGGCGTGCTATCACCCGCCCGCACCCAAGCCATCTGGAACATGCGGAACCGTATGTTAAAACCTGACAGCCGCCTCACCGACCTCATCACCCTTCTGACGGAGCCACCCGACGCATGAGCAAATCCGCCCCCAAAGTCTTGATTCACAACGACAAACCCAAGCGTTTGGTCGAACCTCTCCGCACGGCCATCCCCGAGGCAGAGATCTTCACCCATGACAGCTATGAGGGCATGGAAGACGTCCTAAAAGACACTCGCCCCGACATTCTCTACTCCGTCCGCTTCGGCGGGACTTACGGATTTCCCACCGAAGATGTGCTCGGACCATACGGACCTGAATGGATCTCGGTGGGCGGCTCCGGGTGCGATCACCTGGGTGTTTGGGACACCTCCAAGACCACCGTCACCAACGCCGCAGGCGTGGCCGCCGATATGATGTCCGAATTTGCCTTCGGCTGTGCCCTGCACTTCTCCCTGGATGTCCCGCAGTTCCAGGCCGACAAAGCCGCCCACCGCTGGAAACCCCGCTACATGACACCGCTCAAGGGCAAGACGCTTCTGGTCGTGGGCCTCGGCCACACCGGCCAAGCCGTCGCGGCCAAAGGCAAGGCGTTCGGCATGCACGTCCTTGGCACACGCGCGCGCCCCGCGCCCATGGACAATGTCGACGAAGTCCACCCTGCCTCCGCCCTCCCCGATCTCTGGCCCCGCGCCGACCTAATCGTCGTCAGCGTGCCCTTGCTCGACAGCACCAAATCCCTCATCAGCGGGCCCGATTTCGCCGCCATGAAGGACAGCGCCATCCTCATCGACGTTTCCCGTGGCGGCGTGATCGTAGGCAACGACCTTCTGACAGCCCTCAACACCGGCCAGATCGCCGCCGCCGGCCTCGACGTGTTCGAACTTGAACCCCTCCCCGACGACAGCCCCTTCTGGGACGCGCCCAACGCCATCATCTCCCCTCACAGCTCCGCCATTTACGCGGGCTGGGGGCTGGCGTCATTCGAGATGTTCATCGAAAACCTGAAACGCTGGCAACAAGGCGCGCCCTTGGAAAATGTCGTGAATCCTGACCGGGGCTACTGAAGAGCGCGTCAGTACCCCAGGTCGGGCCGCACAGGGTTAAGAAGGGGTTCGCCCGCCAAAAAAAGCCGCAGATTGCGGAAAAACAGGCCCAGGGTCATGGGCACATACGCATCCCCGTCATCGGCGGACACATGCGGCGTGATGATCAGGTTTTTCGTACCCCACAAGCGGGAACCTTCCGCGATGGGTTCGGGATCAAACACATCCAGGATCGCCCCGCCCAGCGTCCCCTCTTCCAGCTTGTCGCACAGCGCGTCGTAATCCATCACCGCCTCGCGCCCGATGTTGATGATACCCGCCGTTGGTTTCATCAGATCGAGCCGCGCCCGCGTCATCAACCCCCGCGTCTCCGGCGTGTCCGGCGTTGCGATCAGCATGTAGTCCGCGCGGGGCAGCACATCATCGAGCCTCTCGGTCGTCACAACCTCATCACACCCCGCCACCGCGCGGCCCGACCGGTTCACCCCGATCACGTGCACACCCAGCTGCTGCACCTTTTCGGCCGCCGACCCGCCCAGACTGCCCGTGCCCAGCACCACCAACGTCTTTCCGGCAATCGGCGACGAGTATAGCGAGTCATACACCTCGTTTTTCTGATTGCTCACAATGGCCGGCATCTGCGAATGCAGCATCAGCACCGCCATCAACCCAAATTCCCCCGCCTTCGCCGCGTGCACGCCCTTGTTGTTGGTCAGCGTCACACCCTCCGGCAGCCAATCCATCGGCAACATGTGTTCCACACCCGCACCGATACAGTGGATCCAACGCAGCTTGGGCGCCACCTCGGCCAGGTTGTCCATCGGCAAATCCCAGGTCAGCAGCACATCCGCCTCCGCCATCGAACTGGTGAAATTGTCCGTGTCCCAATCGATCACATATTCGGCCTTGCCTCTAAGATCGGGGAAATCTTCCAACACAGCATCGATCCGCTCCTGCGTGATCGTGAACACCTCTTCGCCCTCTGGCGTGTTGGGAAAGGACCCTGGCTTCCAACGGTTGTTTTTGACGTGAATTTTCATGGGGCTCATCACTCCAACCCGCCCGCTTCCAGCGCTTTCAACCGGCTGATGATCTCAAGATCGCGGGTCTCATCGCTCCAGTCTTCCACGTCAAACTGTAGATCCATCACCGCCTCCCCAATCCGCTTGAGGTACGCACGATCATCCTCGCCTTCGCGCGGTGGCAACTTCAAAACCGTGTCCTGCCCATAGGTATGAACCGACGCATCTCCGTGTTTCACAGGTTGGGGCGGCTCCACGCCGTCACGGGCCAGATCCCGCACCGCTTGGCGCACCCGCCGACGATAGAGCGAAATGCCGCGATCCGTGGGCATCAGGTTTTCGCCCCAATGGGTCGAAATCGGCCCCATGCCTTCCACCGCCTCGCTATCCGCCGGATAGCGCTTCTTCTCCTCGGGCGACCGGTCGAGAACCTCGCCCTGTTCGATCATCTCATGGCCTTCGCGGGTGTTGTAGTCATGCGGGTCCCAGCGATCCCCGAAATTGGCCCAGGCGTAGACGATCGAATGCTCGTCATCCACCGGCACCACCCAGCGCGTGAAACACGACCGCCCGAAATACCGCGGCTCTGTCCCGTCAGCGGCATAGGCCGATCCGGCCTGGGTGAAATTGGGCAACACCAACTCATTCACCCGCACCCACGCATTGTCCTCCACCCGCCGCGTGTTGGAGCCCAGAAAATGACACTCATGCCGTTCATAGAATTTCAGCACCCCGTCCTTCTTCATCCCTTCCGAGAACTGCGGATGGCTGTTCTGACTGTGCAGATAGGTGGTGTGCGTTGGGTCAAGAATGGCATCCAGAACCTGCACCCAATTGCAAGCATAAGGCGCCTGATACACCGCACTGGTCTGATCCTCGTAAAGAAACGCATCATAGACCGGAAAGTCAGGCTGTTGGTCAGGCGGCCCCATATAGGCAAAGATCAATCCGCGATATTCAATCACCGGATAGGCCCCCAACCGCGTGCGCTCTTTCACCTGTTGCACGGCCGCCGATGTCACATCCTCCGCCGGGGTTTCCAACACTTCACCATCCGGCGCAAACAGCCACCCGTGATAACAACAGCGAATGCCGCTCGCCTCGCATTTCCCATATTCAAGCGAGGCGCGCCGATGCGGGCAGTATTTATGCACCAGACCAATCTGGTCGCGGTTCTCCCCATACCGAAACACAACCAGCTCTTCGCCAAGGATCTTGATCGCTTCCGGCAGGTCCCCCAGATCAGCGGTGGCATAGACCGGATGCCAGAACCGCCGCATGTATTCGCCGCCGGGCGTCCCGGGGCCAATCCGCGCAATCTCTTCATCTGCGGCAGCCGGGTGTGACTGATCATATCCTTTGAACTGCCCTTGCGGTTTGGGCGCAGTGGCTTTCTTCAACACGGGGGCGGCTCCTCACATGGCAACGGTTCGATTCTGACAAAGTAGATTTGCGCGCCTTTCTCCTGTCAACTCTTTTTGCTTCGAAACCTGCAATTTAATGTGTATAATCTACGAAATTCGCAGCAATTTGCTCTTAGATTGCGAAAAAAGAGGACTCCACCGTGCTAGAAGACAAACTGAACCAGAAAATCGTTCACATCCTGCGCAAAGATGGCCGGACCGCTTTTTCCGACATTGCCCAGCGCCTCGATGTTTCGGAAGGCACCGTGCGCAACCGCGTCAGCGCAATGAAAAGCAGCGGCGTGTTGCAGATCGTCGCGGTCACCGATGCCGCCGCGAAAGAATACCACACGGAGGCGCTTTTGGGCATCAAGGTCAGCTCGGGCGTGGATCCGGATCGCGTGGCCAAGCGTCTGTCCGAACTGGACGATGTGGTCTACGTGGCATGGGTCAGCGGGCGCTATGATCTGTTGGTGGAGGTGATCAGCCGCAGCGACGTGTCATTGGTCAAATTTCTGTCCGAACACGTCCATGGCAATGATGACATCGCATCGACCGAAGTCATGACGGATTTGAAAAACTACAAAAACCAGTTCCTGCTCAAACGCAATTGGTCGTGACGGGTCCGCGCGACTTCGGGTTATCCAAAACAGTCCAACACAGCATTCGGAATGGCTCCCAACCCGGCGCCAGACGCATGGGCCACGCGCCCCGGCTTCGGCCGGCAAATCAGACTGCGATCCGTCTCCAGCGGGTCGGTCAGATCAATGGACGCGATGAGCGACCCAGCCGGTGTGCCCACTGCCAGATGCAACGCACCTGCGCCCGCGACCTGACCAACCCACCACCCATCGATGCGCGTCCTGATCCCCGCCGCCGCGCACATATCCCGCACTGTGCGGCCCACCGTCAGCCCCCCAATCGAATCTGATTTGATCACCAGCGCAGCCGCCGCACCGTCATGCAAAGCCCGCGCATAAGTGGCCAGATCCGTCAGGCATTGATCCAGCATCACAGGCGCGTCCAAGGCGCGCGCCACCTGCATGCTGTCATCATAATCGTTGCATGGCTCTTCCCACATGATCCGTGGGTCGCTCACCTCCGGCAAGCCATGGATCGCATCATCCGGTGCCAGCGCTCCATTGAAATCGGCCAACAACTGTTGATCAGGGCGCATCACGGCCAACACGGCGCGCACCCGGTCAAGATCCCGATCCAGCGACCCATCGCCCAGCTTCGCCTGGATGACGGTGAAATCATCGCCATGGCGGCGCACGGTTTCGGCCATCTCTTCGGGGCTTTCGCAGGACAGCGACAGGTATTCCGGCATATCCTCCACCAGGGCCCCGCCCAGCAGCGCACTGACCGGCACCCGCATCACACGCGCCATCAGATCCAGCATCGCAAGCTCCACCCCAAAGACGAAGCCTTGCAAGAGCTTGCCCCCGCTGCGCCATTTCGCCAAAACGGCAGGCAAATCCGCCACCTCCATCCCGTGCAGCTCCGGGATATGGGCGTCTTCCAACGCGGCGACCTCGTTTGGGTCGTAAATGCACGGCCGCACGATCTCCCCAATCCCCGCCATGCCATTATCGACCGTCAACCGCACCAGCCGATCATGCAACCGCGTCACCCGGCCCGTGGACATCATGTAGCCCTGCCCGGAATAGCGGGGTTCGAACGGGGCAATATCGACACGCGCGATTTTCATTCCCGGCGCCTTACACTGCAACAGGCGCGACATCGCGCAGCGTCAGGTTCTCTGGGTCCAGTACCGCGTCCTTCAAAACCTCCGCCCGATACATCTGCCCAAAAATCATTACTTCCAGCACCGTGCCCGGTTGCGCGGCAGGCGGCGCGACAAACGCGAAGGCAAGGCTTTTTCCCGTCACCGGACCAAACCCACCGGAGGAGACGGAACCCACTTTGGTCCCGTCCAAAAACACAGCCTCGCCACCCAAGACATCCATATCCGTATGGCCCAGATCCAGGTAAGCGATCACCGAGCGTTCAGCCCGCTCCATCACCGCATCGCGCCCCACGAAATGCTTATCCAGCTTCACGAACCGCATCTGATCTGTCTGCACCGGTGAGGCATCATTCGCCAATTCATGCCCCCCGCGATACGCCTTCTCCATGCGCATCATCTCCAGCGCCTTGGACCCGAACGGCGTGATCCCGTGACCCTGCCCACTGGCCCAAAGCGCATCCCACACCGCGCCCAGCCGATCATTCGGCGCATGCAATTCCCACGCCAGTTCCCCGGAAAACGACAGCCGCAGCGCGATCACCGGCACGCCCGCCACCGTCATCTCCCGCGCTTGCAGCCAGCCGAAATCGGCATTCTCCAGTGAGCCATCGGTCAACGGCCGCATCACATCCCGCGCCTTGGGTCCCGCCACCGTCAGAATGCCCCACGCGTCCGACAGGTTGCGCACACTCACATCCTCCGTGCCGCGTTGATGGATCGTCAGCCAATCCCACACCCGCCGCTCTGACGGGCCCCCCGTCACGAACCAGAACCGATCCTCAGAGAGCCGCGCAACGGTCGCCTCGCCTTCAATCGTGCCCTTCGCATTCAACAGCAAGGTCAGGCAGGTCCCACCCACCTTGCGCGGCATCCGGTTGGCACACACCCGATTGAGGAAATCCTCTGCCTCCCGCCCTGTGATCTCAAACTTCGAGAACGCGCTGAAATCCCCAAGCCCCACACCCGCATGTACAGCCCGAACCTCCGCCACCGCCGCCGCCCAGGACGGCCCGCGCCGCCATGTCCTGGGCTCTTGCCCGTTCCAATCGACGGGGCCGTAAACGCGCGGACGTTCCCACCCGCCCGCCTCTTCATAAATCGCCCCCAGCGCTGTCGTCCGCTCATGCGCGCCCGAAACCCTGATCTCGCGACAGGTCTCATATTGATCCTGCGGAAACGGCAGCGACAGCCGGGTCATGTAATTTTCGCGCGCGCGGACAAACGCGTGTTCCTCATCCACCCATGTGCCAAACCGCCGGGGATCAAACCCGCGCATCGAAATATCCGCCGTGCCATGCACCATCCACTGCGCCAGCGCCCGGCCCATCCCGGGACCCCAGGCAATCCCCACCGTCGCTCCGCAGGCCAGCCAGTAATTCCGCACCCCCGGTGCCGGTCCAACCAACGGATGACCATCCGGCGTATAGGTGATCGCGCCGTTCACGATCCGCTTGATGCCCAGATCCATCAATGCCGGATACCGCTCGAAACATTTCTCAAGCCACGGCGTGATCCGATCATAATCCGGTTCAAAAAGCTCGTTCTCACTGTCCCAAGGGCACCCGTCCCGCCACTTGGCGATGGCATCATGCGTGTCATAAAGCCCGATCAGCGCACCCCCCTGTTCGCGGCGCAGATACCCGGTGAAGTAATCATCCCGTGTCACCGGAATCTCGTGATCCATGCCCTCAAACGCTGGCACCACATCGGTCACGACATAATGGTGCTGCATCGGCACAATGGGCAGATCAAGACCCGTGAACGCCCCGATCTGGCGCGCATGATACCCGCCCGCATTGACCACATGTTCGCACAGGATGGTGCCCTCTTCCGTGATCACCTCCCATTCCCCGCCGGCGGGGGCGGGCCGGACATCCGTCACCCGATTGCGCCGCATCACCCGCGCGCCCATCTGACGCGCGCCTTTGACCATCGCATTGCAGGTGCCGGACGGGTCCACATGGCCATCATCCGGCGTGTGAATGCCACCGATGATATGCGACACATCATAGATTGGATTGAGCCGCGCAATCTCCTCGGGCGTGACCCAGTGACACTCCTGCCCCCGGGCGATGATCGCATCGCGCGTGTGCATCAGCCAATCGCGATGCGCCTCACTGGCTGCCACCCGCAACGACCCGCAATTGTGCCAACTCACACCCTGACCGGTCTCCGCCTCGATGCTCTTGTAAAGGTCGACGGCATAGTCATGGCACGTCCCCAACGCATGCCCCGCCGTCATCCGGCTGACCAACCCGGCGGCGTGCCACGTCGCCCCCGATGTCAACTCGGCTTTCTCCACCAACACGCAATCGGTCCAGCCTTCCTTGGCCAGATGATAGAGAACAGCCGCACCCATATTGCCGCCACCAATCACCACCACCCGTGCCGTATCCATGCCGCCCGTCATTTCGAATTCATGATCACAGGCGTGTTGGCCAGAAGGATGCGCAGATCCTCATCGCCATTATTGACGTAGCGATGCGGCCGGTCGCCGGTGAAGCCGAAACTGTCGCCTTCTTCCAGCACCATTGTATGGCCGTCGACCTCCAGAGTCAGCGTCCCGGACAGGATGTAGCCCACCTCCTCGCCCTCATGGGACAAGGGGTTGTCGCCCGAATGTCCGCCGGGCGCGAAGGTCATCATCGACATGGCAAGCTGCCCATCCACGGAGGGGGACAGCAAATAATCCGTCTCACCCAGATACTCCGTGTCCGCCAATCTCGAATAATCGATCCTGCGCCGGAAATTCTTGCGCACGACATAGGCGTTCTCAATAGGGTCATCCTTGGGCGACGGCGGAAAGAGCCACCCCACCTCAACCCCCAGCGCCTTGCTGATCCTTTGCAATGCGTCGAGTGAGGGCTGTTTCTTGCCGCGCTCCACCAAGCTCAGGAAGCTGACCGACAGATCCGACGCTTCGGCCAGATCACCAAGCGTCATGCCAAGCGCCCGGCGCATCCCACGGATTTCCGCACCCGGGCCGACTAGCGGCGCGCCGCTATCCGCCTCGTCCTTGGATTTTACGGCAGTGTTTCCAGCCATCTCACGATCCTTCCTGTCAGCGCGCCGCGGGGCCACGCCCTCATTCCATGCTCATATCGTCAAGTCATCCGCATCCGGGGCCATCGCCTCAACACGACCCGGCGTGCCCATCAGGTCTCGCCAGTTGCCCGGATCGGTGACGTAAACCCACCGCAGCCAGTCCGGAACCTCCATCGTCACCACCGTGCCCTCGGGGATCAGGATGGCCTGCCCAGGCGTCAGGTCATGGGGCACACCATCCTGAATGATGCGGACGGCCCCGCCAGTGACATAAAGGAAATCCGAAAATCCGAACCGATACTCCGCGATGCGGATATTGCGCAGTTCTGCCACCCCGATGGAATTATGATGGCCGTCTTCGGGTGTGATCCACTCACACACCTTCTGCACGCCGCCATCCTGCGTCCGCAGCTCTTTGTACCGGGCCTCGCTCGCATCAAAGGTTTTGACCGTTGGCATGGCGCACCCCTAATCCCGCATGATCGTATTGACGATCTGCTGCGCCAATTCATGCGCCGGCACTTCCCAGGCAGGCGACATCACATTGCCCTCGAATTCCGGGCTCAGCCGCCCTTGCTGAAGCCGCTCCAGAAGCTCGACATCCTCAAGGTTTAGCTCATGCCACATGTTGATCAGTTCTTCGCGGGCCTCCGCGTATTTCGGGTCCTCCGCCGCCTCATCCCCGATGACGAAGAAATGCAGCTCTTCCATCGTTTCGCCGGGGCCAATGGGCCATGTGGCCAGCACCACGAACTGGTCGGCATAAAGCTCCACCGCGAAATTGGGCATGCAGGCAAACCATGCGCCGCGACGCTGCTCAAACTCGCTCAGGTTGGGATATTGCGGCAAGCCATCACCGCGCCCTTTGGTCAGTTCCGGCACCACGTAGTCATTGTAGAACACATGCTCCATCCACTCCCCGGACCACCGGATGTCCATGGGCGCATGGGCAATCAGGCGGGGATGGGCCGCGAAGACGTGGTAGCCCTCCATGTAGTTTTCGAGCACCAGCTTCCAGTTCGACTTGATCCGATAGCTTTTCTTGCCAATCCATCGGATGGGCGAGAAATCGAACTGTTGAAGCCGGTTCAGCATCGGGCTCAACCAGTCCAGCAAAGGCTCTGCTTGACCGTCGAGATTGACGAAGATGCAGCCATTCCACACATCACACCGAAGGCTCAGCAGGTTGAGGCTCTCGTCACCCTCCTCGAACGTTTCGAGCTTGCCCGCCCCATGAAAATGCGGACGCGACTTGATCTGACCGTTCAGCCGATAAACCCACGCGTGATAAGGGCAGGTGATCGTCCTGGCCACGCAAGGCTCCATCACCAGCCGCGTGCCCCGATGCCGGCAGAAATTATGAAACGCCCGCACCTCCCCACCCTCATCCCGCACCAACACGATGGACCTGCCCGCAACCTGCGCAGGTTTGATGGACCCCGTCTCAGAAAGTTCATCCACCGCACCCACAAACACCCAGGATCGCGCAAAGATGCGCTCATGCTCCAGCGCCAGCCAGTCCTCCGACCAATAGGCCGGATTGGGCAAACCGGACGGGCGTTCGATGGGTTCAAAGACCCGCGCATATCCATCATCGCCCAGAATGGATTTCACCCGCGCCGTCACATCCTGGTCGGCATTGCCGCTCTGCTGACCGTCTTTCATCTGGAACACCTCCCCCTCGCTTGGTAAAAATTCTTATAATAATTTTACTCCACGTCAATCTTTTTGGATTCCGATAACCTAAAGGCACGCGTTCAGGACCGCGCACCGACGGTTCCATCGTCAGGATGTGATTGAAATTCAGCGAGCGCCGCGATGGCGCAAGATCATCCGGATCAAAGGTGATCCACCACCTTCAAATGTTGCGCCAACCGGTCCACCTCCCCCAGATACCGCAGCACCAGCCTTGGATCGCTCGGCGCGGCACTCACCCCCGCCGGGATTTCACCCGCCAGCACGCTCTCCACCGCCAGCGACACCGGCACCGACACCAGCCGCGCCATCGCCGTGCCGTGCGCGTCCCCCCACGCATCCATCACGAAGCTCTTGTGCCAGACCACATCCTCGCCCCGCTCCGCCTTCAGCGACACGCACAGCACCACCCGGTCCGGCTCACCTTCATCATAGGCATTCTCTGCCCAGAACTGATCCGACATCTCCTTCAGCCGCGCCTCCCCCGCCGCGCCTTCCAGCGTCTCGACCTCCGCGAACACGTCCTTCCACGCCTCCGCCCAGCCATTCAGCCGCAGCGTCCCGCGCACGAATTCCTTCACCCGCCACGTCGGCGCGAACCCGTAATCCTCCATGAACGGAATGCTGTCGCGATTGGGATACACCTCGAATGTCTCGGGCTCCGGCAGGGGTGCCTCATAGCTCGAAATCGCATCCCATGGCCGCGCCACATCCAACTCGGCGAAATCCTTGATCGACCGCGATGGCGACCGCAGCGCCTTCAACACCCCCAAGGGCGACCAACTGAATTTGTACCGAAACGGGTTGGCGTGTTTCGGGATGCCCCCGCAATAGGAAATGAAACTCAGGTCATTGATATCCGAGAACGCATGTGCGCTGCGATATTCCCCCATCAGGTGATGCGCCATCAGGTGATCGATCCCCGGGTCCAGCCCGATCTCGTTCACACAGGCCACACCGCCCAGCAGCGCCTTGCCATGCAGCGCCCGCATCTCCGGCGCGATGTAGCTTGATGACACGAAATGCGCGCCCTTGTTGATGCACATCTCCGCCAACGGGACATGCCAATCCCCGGGCAGCATCGACACCACGATATCGCCCTTGTCCGTCTCCGCCGAAATCGCGTCGAAATCAAACGCCGCGATATTCCCGGTCAGATCACCAACCGCCGCTTCTGCCTTGGCCGGCGTCCGGTTCCACACCTTCACATTCCGCCCGGCGCTCAGCAGCCGCCGCAGCCCCGGCACCGCGGAAAGCCCCGTCCCGCACCAATGAATTGTCATCTCTCACACCTCTTTCAGATGCGCCTCGAACGTGGCGCGGGCGCGTCCCCATACGCCTTCGTCCAGATTGTCCAAGCCCATCAGCGATGGCAAGAGTTGGTCTGCAAAATCAAGGGAACTTTCCCGCGGCAACAGCGACGGCAGGTTGTCGATCGCCATCACGTCGAGCACCGGATCGTCCTGCACACGCACCACCGGCGCATCCCAGCTTGTGGCCGCATCATAGATGGGGATCGGGTTGTAATCGCTGTCCGGGTCGCACGCGATGTCTCCGATGACGCTCAGCTTTCGCTCTGCCGTCAGCGCCGGGCCCGGCACGAATTGCGGTGTGCCGGGCCGGGCGAGAATGCAGTTGAAAAACAGATCATGGGCGAGGATCTCCGGAAACGGCCCGCCAGTGGCCGTCTCTGCCATGTCCCACCGCGTCGGTGTGATCCCCATCGCCTCGCACAGATCCGCAGCCCCCGTGCCCACGCGCCCCAGCGCGCCGATCACGATGGCCGAAGGCGTGCGCCCGCCCATGTCCTCCGCCAATTCCGCCAACAGCGCATCCTTGTTGCGCCATGTGCTGACGGGCGGGCAAACCGCGCCCGTGGTTTGCGCCGCCCATGCCTTCAGTGACACCGCCGCCCCCGCATAACCCGCCCAATAGCCAAAGGCCGCAACCCTACGGCCATCCTCATCCACCAGATATTCCAGATCATAGAGCGCACCCCCGCCCGCCTTGAACCGCTTCAGCAGCGCCCGCCCCGCATGCTGCCCCTTGAACGCATGGCCGAACATGATGTGCCGATGCGGCAGCGGCGTGCCATCCTCCGGCAATTCCTTCAGCCCAAAGATAATCGCGTCCTGCGGCGCCTCGGGCCAGCTGTTCTCAGGGGCCATCTCACAGCCCGTGTCGGCATAGCCCGCATCCGGCAAAATCCGCGTGGCGCTTTCCTCAACCGTCACCCGGATCCCCGCCGCCATCAGCTTGGCCACACCCTCCGGCGTGATCCCCACGCGCTCCTCATTTTCCCGCTGTTCCGCCCGTACCCACAGATGCGTCATGTCAAACCCTTCCAATCCTCAGACCGACAGTCCTTGCAGCGCCCCGGCGCGGAATCAAGGCCCTTGGGCCGCCGCGCCTTCGTCTGGCCCCCACCAGGGCCTGGCGAATTGGCAATTGCAGCCCGCCGCTCAACCGTTCAGCGGGACCCAACAATAAACCACTGCTGTTCATGATTCAGGATCGCCAGACCGGGGCCAGCCAAACGCGCTCTACCCCGCTCCCAATCACACATACGTCCGCGCGTGCGCCCGCTCCGGCCCATCCAGATGCGGCGTCGCATTGAACGCCCCCACCATCAGCGCGCCATGCACATGCTCCAGCCGATGCACCGACGAATTCATGATCTGCAACATCACCTTGGATTGCCCCCCATGATCCAACCCCAGCGTATGCGCCATCGCCATCCCGATCACGCCGCCCGAGGTCACCAGCATCGCCCGCCCCTTGGCCGCGCATTGCTCCTCGATCACCTCCGTCACCCGCTCGGCAAAACTCGCATACCGCTCCGCCACGCTCTCCAACCGATCCATCCGCCAATACTCCATCAGCTTCGGCAAATGATGCACATACTCAGACGTATGCTGCGGCTGCGCCACCCCATGCTCCACCTCCATCGCATGGGCCAGATCGAAATAGCTCATCTCATTGAGCCGCGCATCCCGCTCAGTGATCTCAAACCCCATCGCCTCCGCCGTGCCCACCTGCCGATTGAGCGTCCCCGTAATGACCCGATCAAAATGCGGCGCCGTCGCCCGCTTATGCTCCCCAAGCCACACCGCCTGCTGACGCCCAAGGTCCGAGAGCCGATCATAACTGATCTCATCAGTCGCCTCGCTATTGGCCTGCCCGTGCCGCACAAGAATGAGTTCTGCCACTTGAAAAAACCTCTCTCGAATTTCCCCTGCTCTACCAACCCAACCTCGCCGATTAAACCCCACAGAGCATCTTCGTCAGGCCCCGGCATGGCGATCCCAACCTGCCATCAGCAGAACTTTATCGTTCACTCTCGCCGTAGGTCCGAGCAAGGCACCAACCGCACAAATTCGCCAGGCCCAGGGTGGGGCCTGACGAAGGTGCGGCGGCGCAAGCGCCTTGATTCCGCACCGTGCGCATATTGAAGGCAGGATTACACTGGCCGCCCCCCGCCCTGCGTGCCATATCAGAACAAACGACCAGAGGAGCACTCACATGAATTTCGGCAAAGGCTGCCACCTGCACCTCATCGACGGCTCGGCCTTCATCTTCCGCGCCTATCACGCCCTGCCGCCGCTCACCCGCAAATCCGATGGCCTGCCCATCGGCGCGGTCTCGGGCTTTTGCAACATGCTCCACCGCTATGTCACCGATGATCATGGGCAGGACGCCCCCACCCACGTGGCCGTCATCTTCGACAAGGGCAGCCACACGTTCCGCAATGATCTCTACCCCGACTACAAAGCCAACCGGGAGGCGATGCCCGAAGACCTTCGCCCTCAAATCCCCCTCACCCGCCAGGCGACCGAGGCGTTCAACATCGCCTGCAAGGAACTGGAAGGCTACGAGGCCGACGACATCATCGCCACCCTCGCCGTGCAGGCCCGCGACGCCGGCGGCCGCGTGACGATCATATCGTCGGACAAGGACCTGATGCAACTCGTTGGCGGCGGCGTCGAAATGCTCGACGCCATGAAAAACCGCCGCATCGACGTGGAAGGCGTCGAGGAAAAATTCGGCGTCCGCCCCGACCGTGTGGTGGACGTGCAGGCGCTGGCCGGTGACAGCGTCGACAACGTGCCCGGCGCGCC
>CAYMEC010000055.1:0-23022 GCA_964389425.1 uncultured Roseovarius sp. | reverse complement strand
TCTCGTCGCGCACGCGCTCGGCGTGGATCAGCACGTTCGAGCTCGTGAGGGGCGGCACCGCGGTGGCCTCCACGTCGATGAAGGCGGAGTCGAAGAGCGCGCCGGCGCTCCCTTCCACGAGGGCCACCATCGCGCGCGGGCGGAGATGGACACGTTCTACACCCACCGGGCCGATGGCGATAACCGCCCGCCTCACGTGCTGCGCACCCATACGAGCCCCGTGCAGATCCGGTCGATGGAGGCCAATGGTGCACCTATTCGCATCATCGCGCCCGGTCGCGTGTATCGCGCGGATTATGACCAGACGCATACGCCGATGTTCCACCAGATCGAAGGGCTGGCGATTGATCGCGATATCTCCATGGCCAATCTGAAATGGTGTTTGGAGGAATTCGCGGCGGCGTTTTTCGAGGTTGATCATATCGAGGTCCGCTTCCGCGCCTCCCACTTCCCATTCACGGAACCTTCTGCCGAGATTGATTTCCGCTGTTCCTGGGAAGGCGGCACGCTGAAGCTGGGCGAAGGGGATGACTGGCTGGAAGCCGGTGGGTCCGGCATGGTGCATCCCAATGTGCTGAAAGCGGCGGGTGTGGATCCCGAAGAATGGCAAGGGTTTGCCTTTGGTTTGGGGATCGACCGGCTGGCGATGCTGAAATACGGTATCCCGGATTTGCGGGCGTTCTTTGAAAGCGATCTGCGGTGGCTGAAGCACTACGGCTTTGCCCCGCTTGACGTGCCCACCCTGCATGGTGGATTATCGCGGTAGGGACATGATGGTGATTGGTGGGGTGAAACCCCACCCTACAGCGATCCGGAAAGGACCGTGACCTATGGCTCTGCATCAATTGATTTACGCATCTGAACCCTTTGGGTTTGACGATGCCATGCTCGCGGGTATCTTGCTTGATGCGCGGCGGTGTAACGCGCGCGACGGGATCACCGGGGCGCTCATTGTACGCGGTGATTTGTACATTCAGCTGCTGGAAGGGCCGAAAAAGAAGGTGGAAGACTGTTACCACCGCATCCGGCAAGATGATCGGCATGCCAACCCGCGCACGCTGATGAAACGATCCATCAAGACACGGCTGTTCCCGGATTGGGCGATGAAGGACGATCCGGCGCAAAGTTGGGTCTGGTCAATTGACGAGGTGCAGGACGGGGCCGTGGACAGGGCGACAGAGGATGAGGCGCTCGGATTTTTCACGCGGCTGGCGGCAGAGGATGTGACGGCGTTTCCGCCCAAAGGCGTGACGCACTGATCTTCGCAAACTCGTGAGGTGACTTGAAGCGCGGGCCGGTTAGGTTCGGCGTCATGCGTATATTTGTCTCCGTGCTGATCCTGTCCTTGGTACCTGTCTTTGCCCTTTCCTCAGAGCAGCGCAAACTGTGCCACGGACAAAGCCCCTGCCTCATAGGCGAGCGATCGTATCATATTGCGGAACCAGAAGGGTGGGATGGCTCCTCTCCCCTGCCAGTACTGATGCATTTTCACGGCTGGAAGCGGCAGGGCACGCTGATCGTGCGCCATGATCGGATTGTAAGCGCCACGTCGAAACGCGGTGTCCTGTTGGTCGCGCCCAACGGGGAAAACCGGACGTGGAATTTCTGGCCAGAAGACAGCCCCGATATCGCCTTTGCGCGCGCAGTGCTGGAGGATGTGAAGGCACGCTATCCCGTGGATGAGACGCGGATTTATGTGTCAGGCTACAGCTGGGGGTCGAACATGGCGTGGCGGTTTGTGTGTCATGACGGGGCGGATGTAGCGGTGCTGCTGGGGATATCGGGCACGTTGCGGCCAGGGCAGGAGTGTCAAACAGCGCCCATTGAGGTGCGGCAGGTCTACGGTCTGACGGACAATGTGTTGCCGTTTCCATATGGGCCAGGCGAGGATACGAGCCACGCGGTACGGCTTTGGCGGGATCGTCTGGGGTGCGGCGATGGTGAGGCCAATGGCGATTGGCGCATCACGGAACTGGATCTGTTCACCAAGACTGCATGGGATTGCGATGGGGGACGCGTGACGCTGGATACGCATCCGAGGGGGCATTTCATACCGCGCGGCTGGATCGCGCGGCAATTGGATGAAGTCATGGGGTTGGAGCCTAGCTACCCATAGGCCGCTGAACCGCGTGCGGTGCTTGACTCACAGAGGCAAGGCGTCGACCGTGCGTCTAGGCAACAGGAGGCCATCATGGACGATCATTCTGCCGACAGTTTCACCCTGCGCGCCCGGCGTGACGGTGGGGGGACGCCGACGCTGAACACTTGGGGCGCGAATTCGGATTATGGCACGCTGCGGTCGGTGCTGCTCGGGCCCATCGACAATTATCGCTGGCTACAAACCTCATCCGTTTCAAAAAAGACCCTGCGCCGGGGCGTGCCTTTCGATGAAACCACTGCCCGCAAACAGCACTCTGAGATGGTCAGCGCCTATCAAAGCGCTGGCGTGGAGGTGCATACCCATAAACCCGACCCGCATCTGCCCTATCAGGTCTATGCCCGCGACAGTTCCGTCATGACGCCCTTTGGAGCGATCATCACTCACATGGCGCAGTGGTGGCGGCGGGGTGAGAACTTCCGCGCGATTGAAACTTATCAGTCCTTGGGCATCCCGATCTACGATTTCGTCACGGCTGGTACATTCGAAGGCGGAGATTTCAACGTGATCGAACCGGGTTGCGTTCTGATCGGTTGGGAAGGCGATGAAGGACGTTCACAGGAGCAAGGCGCCAAGCAAGTCGCAGGATGGATGGAGGCCGAGGGTTGGGAAGTGAAACTGGCTGATATTGACCCGTTTTATGTGCATATCGACCTGATGGTCGTGATGCTGGCCCCGAAGCTGGCCGCCGTTTGCACCGACTGCACGGACCCCGAGATCGTGGATTGGCTCAGGGCCAAGGGCATCGAGATTGTCGAGGTGCCGTTTCAGGACACCATTGCACTGGGCTGCAATGTAGTGGCCTTGGGGGAGGATCGCGTGCTGCTGCCAGAAGGCTCCAAAGTGTTGAAAGAGAAGCTGCGCGCGCTTGGCTTTACGATCTATGATCCAGATCTCAGCATGATCACCCAAGGCGGTGGCGGGGTGCATTGCATGTGCCAAAGCCTGATCCGCGACCCGGTCTGAAACCCTCCGTGCTTCATATGTTCTGCGGCAATATAGCGTCGGGCAAATCCACGCTCGCCGCTGAGATCGCGTCAGCGCCAGGCAGTATTCTAATTTCCGAAGACGCGTGGCTGCACGCGCTGTTTTCGGAAGAGCTGAAGACACTTGATGACTATGTGCGCTGCACCGGGAAACTGCGCGCCGCGGTGGGACCGCATGTTGTTGGACTGTTGCGTGCGGGCCTGAGCGTCGTGTTGGATTTCTCCGCCAACACCCCGCAGCAAAGGTCGTGGATGAAACGTATCGCGAAAGAGGCAGGTGTCGACCACTGCCTGCATGTGATGACGACGCCCGATGAGGCTTGCCTGATCCGGTTGCGGGCACGCAATGCATCTGGCGATCATCCTTTTGCCGTGTCAGAAGCGCAATTTCACAAGATTTCGCAGCTTGTCTCACGGCCAACGGAAGATGAAGGCTTCGTGACCGTTCTGCACGGGCCGGGGTAACGGGCTTGCAGTGGCGGCACATCGCAGGTAGGGCGTGGCGCTGAGCAGATCGATTTGATCCCGTGCTTCTTGAGATTGTCTTAAGGGTCACAGTGATAACCGGCATACCCAAGAATACCGTGCTTTTGGCGGCAGCAGAGTTATCTGAGCCCCTCTAAGCACCTGTAGGCAGAGTTACTCGATGACCAAATTCATGATGGCGGCCCTGGCCGCCGGGCCCAACTTTTCGTCCCTGCGCACTGATACGGGGTTCGACATGGGCCGCATCCGCATTGAATTGCTGGCCGGGCTGACCGTGGCGCTGGCGCTGGTGCCAGAGGCGGTCGCCTTTGCCTTTGTCGCGGGTGTGCATCCGCTGGTCGGGCTTTACGCCGCGTTCATAGTGGGGCTGATCACCGCCGTTATGGGCGGGCGGCCAGGGATGATTTCCGGTGCCACAGGCGCATTGGCCGTGGTGATGGTGTCTTTGGTAGCGCTGCATGGGGTTGAATACCTCTTTGCCACCGTCGTGTTGATGGGGCTCATCCAGATTGCCGCCGGTGTGTTCCGGTTGGGCAAGTTCATCCGGCTGGTGCCCCATCCGGTCATGTTGGGATTTGTGAACGGGCTGGCCATCGTGATTTTCCTCGCACAGCTCAGCCAGTTTCAGGTGCCCGGTACAGCGGAGCATGCCGGCCACGGGATGGCCAACGGCGAGTGGCTATCGGGTGGACCGCTTTACATGATGCTGGCATTGGTGGCTGCAACGATGGCGATCATCTGGGTCATGCCACGGGTCACCACAGCCATTCCCGCGCCTTTGGCTGGCATCGGGATCGTGGCGCTGGCGGTAATTGCGTTCGGAATTGATGTGCCGCGTGTGGGTGACATGGCGTCGATCGACGGCGGCCTGCCTTCTTTCCATATTCCGATGGTGCCGCTGAGCCTCGAGACGTTTGAAATCATTCTGCCTTACGCGCTGATCCTGGCCGCCATTGGGCTGATCGAAAGCCTGCTGACCCTGAACCTTGTGGGTGACATCACCGGGCAACGGGGCGGGTCGTCCAAGGAGTGTATCGCCCAAGGCACCGCCAACACCGTCACCGGGTTTTTCGGCGGCATGGGCGGCTGCGCGATGATCGGTCAATCCATGATCAATGTGAAATCGGGCGGGCGCACCCGGCTGTCGGGGATTTCCGCGGCGCTGTTTCTGCTGGCGTTCATTCTGGTGGCGGCACCCTTGATCGAACAAATCCCTCTGGCCGCGCTGGTGGGCGTTATGTTCATGGTGGTGATCGGGACGTTCGCGTGGAACAGTTTCAAGATCATGCGGAAAGTCCCGCTGACCGACGCCATCGTGATCGTGTTGGTGACGGTCGTGACCGTGTTCTTTGATCTGGCCACAGCGGTGGTCGTAGGTGTGATCGTGTCGGCGCTGGCTTATGCATGGAACAATGCCTCCCGCATCTCGGCCCGTCGCCATGACACGCCGGAGGGCGCGCGGGTCTATCAGGTGCAGGGACCTTTGTTCTTTGGTTCATCAGAAGGGTTTGTGGAGCTTTTCAACCCGGCCGACGACCCAAGCGCGGTGATCGTGGATTTCGCGGAAAGCCGCGTGGTCGACCAATCCGCGCTCAATGCGATTGAGACGGTGGCCGCGAAATACGAGGCGGCGGGAAAGCAACTACAGCTGCGCCATCTGAGCCGGGACTGTCACAAGCTGCTTCAGAAAGCGGGGCAGTTAATGGTCGATAGCGATGATGACCCTGATTACCAGATCGCGGTGGATTACTTTGTCCGCACGGGTGCATTGGGCGGCGGGCACTGACACGTCCGAAACGCATTTCGCCTGAAAAGCACCGTTGATACGGTGTTGGTATGAAAAATGGGGTTTTGGCGGTTTTACTGATTGTCGGCGGGGCGGGCATGGCATGGGGTCATGCGGCGGAGCAGGGGTTTGTTCTGCTGTTGCCCACGGATTTCTACATCAATGCAGGCGTGGCCAGTGTGGCGCTGACCATATTGTTGATCGCGGTTTTGCCGGCTCGCACGGCAGAATTGGTTTTCGCCTCCCTTCCCGTGTTTCCCCGCTTTCAAGGCGGTCTGCGCCACGGGGTCAGCCTTTTGGCGACAGTTGCGCTGGCCTATGCGGTTTTGCGGGGCTTTACAGGGCCGCGTGATCCGCTGGCCAACCCGATGCCCTTGATGATCTGGACAGTCTGGTGGATCGGCCTTGTGTCACTTCAGGGGATCATAGGAAACCACTGGCGCTATACCAATCCGTGGACGGGGGTGGCCGCGCTTCTGGCGAAGATCACCGGCACGCGCGCGCCCTTTCGTTATCCGCGGGCTTTGGGGCATTGGCCTGCGCTGGTGCTGTTCGTCGCCTTTGCTGCCTTTCTTCTGGCCGATCCAGCACCGGCGGACCCAGCGCGCCTGGCGGCCTTTGCGGGATTATACTGGTACACGGCGCTTTTGGGCTTGGTGCTGTTCGGGCCCGCGTGGTTGGTGCGGGCAGAGGCCTTCACCGTGATGCTGCGCGCCTATGGACAAATCGGTCTATTCGGCCCGCGGGGAAGGCGGGTTGGCGTCGGACTTTGGGGTTGGCAGACAGTGCGGCGCCGTGCCCCGCCGGCGGCGCTCGCCACATTCGCGCTCGTGCTTCTGGGCACAGGAAGTTTTGATGGCCTGAACGAGACATTCTTCTGGCTGGGCGTTCTGGGTATCAATCCTTTGGAATTTCCCGGGCGGTCGGCTGTCATTCTTCAAACACTGGCCGGGCTTATTGGTGTGAATCTGGTGCTCATCGCCGCATTTGCCGCGTGCTTGTGGTTGGGGGAGCGGATTGCCGGGTCCAAGCGCACCCTGCGGGAGGCCTATTGCCTTTTCGCGCCCTCGATCCTGCCGATAGCGATTGCCTATCATGTCGCGCATTTCCTGACCTCTTTCATGGTGGATGGGCAGTATGTGCTGAAGGCCCTCAATGACGCGGCAGAGTTGGGTCAGTTCTACGTCACCACCGGTTTTTTCAACACGCCCGGCACGGTAAAAGCCATTTGGCTGACACAGGCCGGCGCGGTCATCGTGGGGCATGTGGTGGCGATCCTGCTGGCCCATGCGCTGGCCATGCGCGATCAGAAAAGCGCGCTGCAGGCCATTCTTGGTCAAGCCCCACTGGCAGCGTTCATGGTGGCCTATACGTTTTTTGGGTTATGGCTTCTGGCATCGCCGAGGGGGCTATAGGCCTATCCCTTTGCGCAGAAGGTTCAGCGCGGCAACGACGAGAACGATCAGGGTGATCTTGCGGAATTTTTCCTGATCCAGTTTGTCCTGAATTTGAAACCCGATCCACATGCCGATCAGCGCGGTGGGCAGAAGGACGAGTGTGAAGGGGATGGTTTGGACATTCAAAATCCCCGACCGCAGATGAGCGAAAAGCAACGTCACGGATCCCGCGCCATAGATGATGCCCTGCACGATGACCTGCCGGGCCTTCTGCATTTCGATGGCAAGCAAGTAAAGCACCGTTGTCGGCCCCCACGTGCCCGCAAGACCGCCCAGAATGCCAGAGATGAGCCCCACAGCCCATTCCGCCCAGCCGCGATGGCGCACCGGAATGATCAGGCGCAGGCCCATCAGTTGAACAAGCGACAATATCAGAACGGGAATGCCGAGGACGAAATAGAACGCCCCACTCGGGATCACGGGGACCAGTTGCGCTGCGGCAAAAATGGCAATGCAGACGATGAGGATATAGCGCCATGCGATGCGTGTCGCCTCTATCGCCGGGGCGACCCCGGTGCGAAAGGCCTGCAGAGCATTGGAAAAGAGGATCGGAAAGATCATGCCCGCCAGCGCGAGCTTGGGATCAAGAAACGTGGACAGACCGGACAGCATTACAAGCGGCATCCCGAATCCGATGGACCCCTTGATCACACCCGACAGGATCGCCACCGCGAATGCGGCCGCAAGGAGCCAAAGGCTCATATCACTGAGGAGCGCAAAATCCATGCACATGCCGTAGCAGAGCGACGCGCGGGTCACCATGCCCATCACGGTACAGGCAAAACACTGGACAAAAACGCAGCGCCCTCTCACACTTGAAGCAAGATACCATGTGGGAGAACGCAATGACCAAGTTGATCAAGACATCACGCCGGGGCGCTTTGAAGACGCTGGCAGGCGGGGTTGCGGGTGCGGCGACCATGCCGCTTTGGGCGCGCTACACACATGCGCAGACATCCGAGCCCATAAAGATCGGCTTTCAGGTGCATCGCACTGGAATCGGGGCTGCCTATGGCCGTTGGTATGGTCGCACGACAGAGGCCGCAGCGGCGCTGTTGAACGAAAATGGCGGCATCAACGGTCGCATGGTGGAGATCATCGCCGAGGATGACGGCACCGACCCGAAGCGAGGCGCCGAGGTGGTGGAGAAATTCGCCAATCAGCACAATTGCGATGTGGGGTTCGGCACCCTGTTCAGCCACGTCGTTATCGGATCGTCCCCTCGCGCAGGGGAATTGAAGCTGCCCTATTTCGTCGTCTCTGAGGGCCATCACGTCGCGTCTGGAATGCTCAACCGTTACACGCTGCAACCCGGCATCACGGATGTGAAAAGCCAAGTTCAGGCGATGGCACCCTATGTGGCAGAGAACCTTGGCAAGAAGGTCACCATGATCTTCCCTGACTTTGCCTTTGGCCATGACCACCGGGATTTCTTCACCGAGGCGATTGAGCGTGAGGGCGGCGAGGTTCTGGAAAAGATTGCCATTCCGCCGGCGGAGACGTCCTTCACCAAGTATTTCCCCAAGATCCCGCGGGACACCGAGGTGTTGTATCACGTCATGGTCGGTCCTGCGGTCCTGACCTTCGTGAAGGAACTGGGCGAATTCTTTGGCCCCTCCCGGCCGGAAATTTTCGGCTTCATCGACAGCCTGGAAGCTGTCGATATCGCGAGCCCGGGGCTGGAATTCCTCGATGGCACCTATTTCTGGGAAGGCAATCCGCGCCACGTTCAGGCGGATCAGAGCGAGTTCGACAAGTTCTTCCGCGAACGCGTTGGCGTGGACGCGCGCGGGGCGTCCGTCAGTGATGCAACCGATGTGTCGACCTATGCCCACATGTTCGGCTGCTGGGAGACGTTGCATGTGATCAAGGACGGGATGGAAGCTGCGGGTTACACCGGACCTGCCGATCGTGCCGCTTTGATTGAGGCCGTCGAAACGATGACCGACATGCCCCATTCAAATGCGCATCCGCAGGGGGCCAAACTGTTCAACGGAAAGACCCATCAGGTCTTTGGGCATCAATACATCTCGAAGGTCGAGGATGGGACGTTGAAGGTCGTCCACACCACGACGATTGAAGACACGTTCTATCCCGATGAGGTGGATTACACGACGCAATCGTTCTGAGCGTCCGCGAAACAGGAGCTGCGCTTCGTCAGGCCCATGTCTGACGATCCTGACCTGCGAGCAACCGCGCTTTATCCATCCGCACCCGGACGACATCCGAACGAAAGGCTGCAAGTGCGTAGTCGCCAAGCTCTGGGTGGGGCCTGACGAAACGCGGCGACCCCAAGGGGCCTTGATTCCGCGCCGAGGTGATGTACTGCGAAAGAAGACACATAAATGCAGGACCGTCCGATGAAGCTGACCGATTACAAAGCCCTTACCTTCGACGTCTACGGCACGCTCATCGACTGGGAAACCGGCATGGTGAACGGGCTCAAGCCGCTGACCGACAAGGTGGGTGGGCTAAGCCGGGATGATATCCTTGAAGCCCACGCCCATCACGAATCCAGCACGCAGAAATACACCCCGACCAAGACCTATTCCGAGATCCTTGCCGTCGTGTACAAGCGCCTTGCCGAAGAGTGGGGCGTGCCGGTGTCGTGGGGAGAGTGCCTGACCTATGGCGCTTCGGTCAAAGACTGGCCTGCCTTCCCGGACAGCGCGGAAGCGTTGGCCTATCTCAAACAATACTACAAACTGGTTGTGCTCACCAATGTGGACAATGTGAGTTTTGCCCATTCCAACGCCAAACTGGGCGTGACGTTCGACGCGGCCTACACGGCGGGCGATATCGGTAGCTACAAGCCCGACCCACGCAATTTTGACTACATGCTGGAAAACCTCCCGCGGATAGGCATTGCCAAGGATCAGATCCTGCACACGGCCGAAAGCATGTTTCATGATCACGGGCCTGCCAATGTGTTCGGTCTCGCCAATTGCTGGATATACCGCCGTCATGACCAGAAAGGGTTCGGCGCCACGATGAACCCCGGTGAGATGCCCCGCTACGATATGATGTTCCATTCCATGGCGGAATTGGTAGAGGCGCATAAGGCCGAGTTGGTCGAAGGCGGCTAGGCTGTGCCCCAAGCCCGTTTCCTTGCAATCAGCGTCGGACTGTTTTTCGCGGCGGGCGCTTGGGGGCTTTACTGGATTCCACAAAGGGCATTGGAGGCTGCGGGGATGACCGGCGGCTGGGGGACAATAGCGCAATACCTGTTCTGCATCGCGATCCTTGGGCCGATTGCGATCTGGCGCGGAATGAAGGGAAAGCAAACCGGGTTGAACCTGCCACTGGCAGGGCTGCTGATGGGCGGGGGCATTGTTTGCTATGCCAACGCGTTCCTTCTTACCGACGTGATCCGTACACTGCTGCTTTTCTACCTGACACCTGTCTGGGCGACGCTGATCGAAATCCTGTTCTTCCGTAAGCCACCCGGTTGGCGACGGACGATCACGTTGCCGATGTCCGTGGCGGGTGTGTGGATCGTAATCGGTGGCGAAACAGGTTTGCCTTTGCCGGAAAACGCAGGAGACTGGCTGGCACTTTTGGGCGGTGCCATGTTCGCAACGGGGGCCGCCCGAGTGCAAATCGCGCGCGTTGATGGCGTTTTCCCGATGCTGTTCGCCTTCTTCGTTTTTGGTGGCTTCTTTGCAGTGGCACAGTCTTTCATGTTGGCGGATCAGCTTGGCCCGATGCCGCCGTTGGAGACCTGGATCCTGTTGACGCCGTGGTTTCTGGCGCTGTGCCTGGGGTTTTTCCTGCCCACCAATATTCTGGTCACCTGGGCGCCAACACAGCTTGGCGCGGGGCTTTTCAGCATTCTGATCCTGTCAGAGCTTATCTTCGGAGCGATCAGTGCCGCCGTCTGGGCGGGCGAGACGTTTGGCTGGCGCGAAACTGTGGGCAGTTTGATGATCCTGTTTGCAGGGGTGATTGAGGTGCTGCTGGCGTCGCGGGCCAAGACCGGTTGATGTCCATTTCGCTTGCCCTTGCGGGGTATCCTGCGCAAGTCTGCGGTTAACATGGAACTTGGTCCTTACATTCTACTCGCCACGCTGGAAGGCGCGGTGACAGCAGCGGTTCTGGCGCTGACGGCGGTGGGGTTGAGCCTCGTTTTCGGCGTGATGCGGGTGGTGAATATCGCCCATGGCGAATTCTTCATGTTGGGCGCGGTGATTGCCTGGTATGTGGCGCATTACATGGGCGGGCATCCGGCCCTTGGGTTCACGGCGGCGCTCATCATCGCGCCGCTTCTCGTGGGGTCGATCGCCGTGGCCGCCGACATGACCATCCTGAAACGGATCGATTATGACCCTGAACGCACCATCGTGGCGACGATCGGCCTGCTCTACATCATTCAGCAACTGACGCTGATGACCTATGGGCCAGAGGCACGGCCCGTGGAGCCACCCTTTAACGAACGCATTGCCCTGCCGTGGTTCGAACTTGGCGAGAACGGGCTCGAATTCTACTACCCGTGGGGGTTGTCGACGACGAGCTACAAGCTGGCCGTGATCGGGGCGGCGGGGGTCGTGCTGGCGGGTGTCTGGGCGATGATGACGCGAACGAAGGTGGGATTGCTGATGCGCGCCACGCAGGCGGATCGCGAGATGGCGTTGGCCTTCGGCATCCCGGTCGAGAGGGTCTATGCCATCGTCTTTGGTCTTGGCGCCGGGCTGGCCGCGCTGGCGGCTGTGCTGATCGTTCCCATTCAGCAGGCGCATTACCTGATGGGGGCGGATCCCTTGCTGCTCAGTTTCATCGTGGTGATTATCGGCGGCTTGGGGAGCCTGCCGGGAACAGTGTTGGCAGCGGTGATCATCGGATTGTCTGACGGGATCATCTCAGTCTTCTTTTCACCGACGCTCGCAAAAATACTGGCGACCCTTCTGGTGGGTCTGGTTCTGGTCTTCCGGCCTCAAGGGCTGTTCGGGACGCGCCCGGCATGAATGTGAAGGTGCGTATTCTGACGCTTCATCTGGGGCTGATCGCGGTTCTTTTCGCGCTGCAATTCGTGCTGCCGCCCTACCACCATGGCAACATCGCGCGGATCATGGTGCTGGCGACCTATGCAGTAGGCTACAACATTCTTTTTGGCTACACGGGTCTTTTGAGCCTTGGGCATGCGCTGTTTTTTGCGGCAGGCATGTACGGGATGGGGCTGACCATTCAGCATGCGGGGTTCACGCCAGCGCCAGCGATTTTGGTTGGGATTGTCGCGGCGGCTGTGGTCTCAGCGGCACTTGCCCTGCTCGCGCTGCGCACGGTGGGTGTCGCCTTTATGATTGTGACGCTGATGTTTGCACAGGCAGGTTATCTGACGGTGCTCTATTTCGGCGAGTATACGCGCGGCGATGAAGGGTTCGTCCTTCAAGCCACCCAGCGCGTTTTGTGGGGCATTGATTTGGCCAATGAAACGAACCGCTATTTCGCAGCATGGGGGCTGTTTTCAGTCTGCATGCTGATCTGCTTGCGCGTGGTGAGCAGACCCTTCGGGCGCACGCTCGTGGCCATCCGGGAGAACGAAGAGCGGGTGCGCATGCTGGGCTATGACACCTTCGCCCATAAGCTGTCGGCCATGGTGCTATCCGGCACTATAGCGGGGGCGGCGGGGGCGTTTTACGGGCTGCTGTTTGGCTATGCGGGTGCGAGCTTTGCGTCTGTGCAGTATTCCATTCTGCCACTTCTCTGGGTGCTTCTGGGTGGTGCGGGTACGGTTTTGGGACCGTTCGTAGGCACAGTGTTCATGTTCTACCTGATCGATCTCAGCTCTGGCATCACCACGGCGCATATGTTGATCGCGGGTGTGGCCTTGGTCGCGCTGACGCTTTTTGCGCCGCAGGGACTGGTGGGGGAAATCCGCAGGCGCGGGGCAAAGTGGCTACCGTGACTGTCTTGCTGGAAACCAAGGGGCTGTCGAAAAACTTCGACGGGTTGCAAGCGGTGACGAACGTGGATTTCACCCTGCCCGATGGCGAAGTGCGCGCGCTGATCGGGCCAAATGGGGCGGGAAAGACCACACTTGTCAGCATGATTTCGGGACGTATTGCGCCGTCTTCGGGCACCGTGCGGTTTGATGGCCGTGACGTGACGGCCCTGCCCGCGCATAAACGGATCATGGCAGGGATGGCCTATACGTTTCAGATCACATCCGTTTTTGCAAAGCTGCCCGCGCGGGAAAACGTGGCATTGGCCGCGCGGCGTCGGATGCCCGCACGGCAGCTTGACGATGCGGTGGATGCGGCGTTGACCCGAGTGGGTATTGAAGACCGGGCGGATGAGGACGCGGGCAACCTTAGCTACGGACATCAGCGGCTATTGGAAATTGCCATGGGGTTGGTGCAGCGCCCTCGATTGCTCATTCTCGATGAGCCGACGCAGGGCCTCGCAGACGGGGAGATTGACGGGTTCAAGACCTTGGTGCGGGATCTGTCGCAGGAGGCTACGATCCTGCTGATCGAGCACAATATGAGCGTTGTGATGGAAGTGGCCGACACAGTGAGCGTGCTGAACTTCGGGGAGATTCTTGCAGAGGGCACACCAGCTGAAATCCGCGCCAACCGCGATGTGCAAGCGGCTTATCTGGGGACGGGTGCGGATGCTTGAGGTCGAGGCCATCAACGCGGGCTACGGCGAAGCACAGGTGCTGCGGGAACTGTCATTGAAGGTTGAGGCAGGGGAAATCCTTTGCCTTCTTGGCCGCAATGGCGCGGGCAAGACCACGACGATGCAGGCGATGATGGGTCTTTTGCCGCTGATGTCGGGGCGGGTCATGCTGGACGGACAGGAGGTCAGCCGCTTGCCGGCGCATCAGGTGCCACGCGCGGGACTGGGATACATTCCGCAGGGCCGCAGGCTTTTTGCAGGTTTGAGTGTGGCGCAGAATCTAGAGATTGGGCTGTCCGTGCGCGGATCGGGCATGGATGTACGCGAAGAAGTCTTGGAACTTTTCCCCCGCCTGCGCGAGCGGCTGGATCAGAAAGCGGAAACCCTATCGGGAGGGGAGCAACAGATGCTGGCCACGGCGCGCGCGCTTTGCCTGCAACCAAAGGCGCTTTTGCTGGATGAACCGACAGAAGGCCTGCAACCGTCCATGATTGCCGCCATTCGCGATGTGATCGTGAAGATGCGGACGGCGGGGGTGGCCGTTTTGTTGGTGGAACAGAGGGTTGATGCCGTCCTGTCTATTGCGGACCGCGTTGCGTTTATTGAAAACGGGCGCAATGGGGAGGTGATGTCGGCGGAGGCGCTCAGGGCAGATCATTCCATTGTCGACAAGTACGTGGGCGTCTGACGCATGTTGAAAAACCGGGATTCGAGTATTTTTGGAAAGATGAAGCCGGGGGCTGACCTTTGCGTGTGCAAAGCGTATAGCAGGCTTGCTTGGGTTTTGATGCGAAGAGTGCATGACCGAAAAAACGTCTAGACAACGCGAGCCGCTTTATTCGCCGAAGGATCGCGACAACATTCGCTGGTTCTGGCGCAACTACCTGAAAAAACACGCGGGTTGGCTGGCGCTGGTGTTGCTGATGATCCTGGTGCAGGGGGTTGTTTATCAGCAGTTTCTGGCGTTGACGGAAAGCGGTTTGCGCCTGATTTTTGAGGCTGGCGCGGTACGGGATCTGATCTGGGTATGCGCGGCGGTTTTTGGGCTGTTTGCGCTGCGCGGCCTAATGTCCTTCCTTGTGCCGCTTGTCACTGTGCGGGTGGCCAACCAGGCGATTTTCGAAATGCGACGGGACATGATCGGACATCTGATGTCGCTTGATCTGGCGTATTTTGAGCGCACCAAGTCAGGTGAGATCATTCACAGCGTTGTCACGCAGACGCAAGCTCTGGGACAATTCATCGGATTGGCCATCGCAGGTGCGGTGCGGGATGCCGTCACCGTGATCATCGTGTCGGGATATCTGATCTGGAAAAATCCGATCCTTTTCGGGTCTGCCGTTGTCGTTTTGCCCTTCATCATCTGGGTGATGAATTTCGTCTCCGACCGAGTGAAGCGGGCTCAGGGGCAGGCGGAGACCGCGATTGGCGATTACATGAACGGCATCGAAGAGACTGTGAACGGCATGCGCACCGTCAAGATCGCGAGCCAGGAACAGGTGGAGGCGGCCCGCCTCATGACAGGCACTGGCAGCATTCGGCGCCTCATGAACCGGGTGCAGGTGACACAGGCGCTGGTCATGCCGTCGATCGATCTCAGTTCTGCCTTTGTCTATGTGCTGGTGATTGGCGGTGGCGGCTACATGGTGCTGTCCCCCGATTTCGACGTGGACGGTGCGGGGATCATCACCTTCCTGCTGGGCATGGTGATGGTGTTTGACCCGGCGCGCTTGCTGGCGCAGTTCTTCGGGTCGTTGCAGGCCAACCTAGTGACCCTGGATCGGGTGCGGGGGGTGTTTGGGCAGCAGGCAACCATCACTGACAAACCCGGTGCGGTGGATCGCTTTGACACAGGCGCGGATATCGTGCTGGACGAGGTGTCCTTTGCCTATAGCGCTGAGCAGCCGCTGTTTGACGGGCTGAACATGACCTTCAAAGGCGGCAAGGTGTCGGCCATTGTGGGCGCGACGGGGTCGGGGAAAACAACCATCCTGTCGCTTCTGTCTCGGCTGTATGACGTGACGGGCGGGCAGATCACCTTTGGCGATCAGTCCATCGGTGGGCTGAAGGTGCGGACGTTGCGCGGGGCGTTTTCCGTGGTGGCGCAGGATATCGTGATCTTCAACAACTCGATCTGGGAAAACATCCGCTACGTGAACCCTGACGCAAGCGATGAAGAGGTTTGGCAGGCCGCGGAAAACGCCGAGATTGCCGATCTGATCCGCGCAAGAGGCGATGCACCCGTGGGTCCAAAGGGCGCGCAATTGTCGGGTGGGCAGAAGCAGCGGATCGCGATTGCCAGGGCATTTCTGCGGGATGCTCCGATCTTGCTTTTGGATGAAGCGACGAGCGCGTTGGATCAGGCCACGGAGGAGCGTATCCGCGCGGCGCTCGATCGGTTGACCAAGGGCAAAACAACCATCGTGGTGGCGCACCGGCTGTCTTCGGTAGCGGATGCAGACACGATCTTCGTGTTGGAGGCGGGTAGGCTTGTGGAACAGGGCAAGCATGAGGCGCTGCTGAAGAACAATGGGCTTTATGCGCAGCTCTATAAGGCGCAGAAGAAGGGGTATGAGGGGCGGTAAATCTCAAGCACAAAGATCGCGGTTTCCTCTGGCCCCGGCCTGGCAACCCCTTCCTTTGATCAGTAGCGCTTTGCGACCGGGTTCCCGGACGACATCCGCGCTATGCAGCGCGATTGTTTTCGCCAGGCCATGGGTGGCGCAGGACGAAAGCGGGACGGCACGAGGGCCTTGATGCCGCGCCGGGACTAGCCTGCCAGGTAAAGGCCACCGTAAAGCGCCACTGCTCCGAAGAAGATCGCCACAAGGGGGCTGCGCGTTGCAATGCCGACTACGACCGTCACTAAAGCCGCCATAAGTCGTGGAGGGTCAAGTTCACCGCCCGTCGCAGGGGGCCAAAGAACCAAAGGGGCCACAAGGCCCGGAAGGATCGCGACAGCCGTATAACGCAGATGGCGGAGGACCCATGGGGGCAATTGACGGTCGCCAATGACACCGAGGAACACAAATCGGAAGAAATAACTGCCCAGCCCCAGCCCGATGATCACGATCCAAAGTGTCGTTTGATCAATCATGGATCATCTCCGGCTTTGTCATCTCTGACCGGCGCTCAATTTCCGCACCGGTCATCATTCCCGCAATCCCGGCCACCATCAGACCCAGATTGTAGGGCAACCACGCGAAGGCCAGCGCCACGACGATCGAAACCAAGGCTGCCGCCAGATGCGCCCGCGTCCGCAGCATCGGCATGATGATCGCCAAAAAGCAGATGGGCAGCGCGAAATCGATGGCGAAACTTTCGGGAATAGACGTGCCGATCAGCGCACCGACCACCGTGAAGACATACCAGAACGGACAGACGGGCGCGACGGTGCCCCAAAAGTAAGCCAACCGCTGGCGCAGCGACCAATCGGGGTTTTGTTCAAACTTCAGGACCGATAGCCCGTAGCTTTGATCAACAATGAAATAGGCGGCAATTGCTCGTGTCCAAAGCGATGCGCCGCCCAGATAGGGCGTCAGGGACGCCGAGTACATTGCCATCCGCAGGTTCACCGCAAGCGCCGACCCCAGCACCACCAGAACCGGCGCCTGATCGACCATCAGTTGCAACCCGGTCAACTGCGCAGCACCCGCGATGACGAGAAAAGAAAATGTCAGTGTCTCCAGAACATTGAGACCCGCCTCGGTCGCGACCACGCCGAAAAGCACGGCGAAGGGCCCGACCACCAGAAGGAACGGCGCCGCATCCCTACAGCCCATCCAGAAGGGTGAATTGGTGGTTTGCCTTGTCATGGGAATCCGTAGAATACTGCCACGCGTAATCGCTAACCCGCCACGCGGAGATATGCAATTGGCAGTTGATCACAAAGCTCACAACTACCTCATAGCGCCAAACCCAAGTGCGCCGCGCCTGACCCGTGTGGTAGAAGGAGTCGATCATAACGGCCAAGCGACAAACATCTCTGTGGTGGAGGAACGGCCGTTGACGATCTTTCTGAATGGGCAGGAAATTGTGACTGCGATGACAATCGGGGACTATCCCGCATACCTCGCCGTCGGCTTTCTGCGCAATCAGGGCATGCTGGCCGATGAAGAGGTCGTTGAGGGTGTCGATTATGATGAAGAGCTTGAGACGGTGGTCGTGCGCACCGACGGACAGACAACATACGAGGAAAAACTGAAGAAGAAGACACGGACCTCGGGCTGTGCCGTGGGCACAGTGTTTGGGGACATGATGGAAGGGCTGGAAGGTGTGCAACTGCCTGACCTGTCCGTGAAGACCTCAGATCTCTACAGTCTTGCCGCAAGGATAAACCGTACACCTTCGCTTTATCTGGAGGCGGGTGCGATCCATGGCACGGTGCTGTGTCAGGGCGACCGCGCGCTCGTTTACATGGAAGATGTCGGTCGTCACAACGCCGTCGACAAGATCGCGGGCTGGATGCACATGGAAGGCGTGCCAGCTGGTAACAAGCTGCTGTACACCACCGGGCGGCTTACCTCAGAGATGGTGATCAAGACGGCGATGATGGGCATTCCCGCGCTGGCATCCCGATCTGGCTTTACCGCGTGGGGCGTTGAAATTGCGCGGGAAGTTGGGCTGACACTGATTGGCAGGATGCGGGGGAACCGTTTTGTATGCCTGGCCGGAGAAAACCGGCTGACACGGGATGCGGATCCTGATGCGGTGGCCGAAGAAGGGTCCAGGCATCGCCGTAAAGGGGCCGAAGCGTGAGCCTCCAAGTTACAGTGTCCGACCCGGTTGATCCCGCGCTCTACATCCGGGCGTCCGGATTGCATTACAGGAGCCGGTTTTTCGGCAAAGCGGAACTGACCTATCAGGCCGCCGCAGCACTTGCGATGTGTTTTCTGGTCTTCGGCGTCGGCGGGGCGACCGTTGTCACGATCATTCTCCTCTATGGTCTCGATGCCGTGAACTCTGTGGTGATCTTTGTCGTGGCCGTGCCCGTGGCTTGGGCAATCTGGTGGCTCTACCATCGTAGCATGTGGCACACGATGTATTTCCGCATTCTGGAGTCCCCGCTGTACCGCCATGCGATGATCTACAGCTTCGATGAGACAGGCTTTGAGATGAACGCCGACGGGGCAAGATGGCAAATTGCATGGCCGATGGTGGACAACGTGATCTCCGATAGGGGTAGTGTTTTTCTGATGGTGGGCGGGATCATCTACATTCTTCCCAACCGTGCTATGGATGTGGAAACCTACACGGTGCTGGCCGCTAAGCTCGACCAATGGTGGAGGCCGTGAAACAGCCTTTGGGTATCATTCTTGCCGGAGGGCAGGCGACGCGGATGGGCGGCGGTGACAAGGGGCTTTTGGCATTGGGCGATGTGCCGATCCTGACCCACGTGATGGATCGACTTGGTCCGCAGGTGGCGCATATGGCGCTCAATGCCAATGGCGATGCATCACGGTTTGACGCGTTCGGTCTGCCGGTGCTGTCGGACAGCATCACTGGCTTCGCGGGGCCACTGGCAGGTGTGCTGGCCGGGCTTGATTGGGCGGCAAAACAAGGCGCCGACACGATCGTGACCGTGGCCGCTGACACCCCGTTTTTCCCCTGCGATCTGGTTCCGCGTTTACAATTGGCGGCGGAAGGGATGGACTATCCTCTCGCACTGGCTCGGACACCGGACGGGCGACAGCCAACATTCGGCCTGTGGCCCGTGGCCCTGCGGGATGATCTGCGCGAGGCTTTGAATAACGGCATGCGCAAGGTTGTCATGTGGACAGACCGCAACGAAGGCCGTAACGCGATGTTTGACGGTCCCGGCGAACCCTTCTTCAATGTGAACACGCCCGAGGATCTAATCCGCGCGACCGAGATGCTGGAAGAGATGACATGAAAGTTTACGGCATTGTTGGGTGGAAAAACGCGGGCAAGACCGGTTTGATGGAGCGGCTCGTGACAGAGATCACATCGCGCGGCTTTTCTGTTTCCACCATTAAGCATGCGCATCACAATTTCGACGTGGACCAACCCGGCAAGGACAGCTTTCGCCACCGGCAAGCGGGCGCGACCGAAGTCTTGCTTGCCTCCGCTAATCGCTTTGCCCTGATGCATGAGCTGCGCGGCGCGCAGGAACCGACGCTTGAAGACTTGTTGGCGCGGCTTTCCCCCGTCGATCTGGTGCTGGTGGAAGGCTACAAGCGAGATCGTCACCCCAAGGTGGAAGCCTACCGCGCGGAGACCGGTAACCCGCTGATCGCGCGGGAGGATGAGACGGTGAAAGCCATCGCCGCCGACACCGGCGTGGACATGGATCGCCCAGTCTTTGACCTCAACGACACGGGCACGATCGCGGATTTCATTCTGTCTGAGGTCGATTTATGAACCGGTTTGATACGGTCGCCATGGTGGACTGGTCGTCCGGCAATGACACTGGCCCTAAACCACGCAAGGATGCGATTTGGATGGGCGTGGCGCGGCAAGGGCAGTCGGAAGAACCGGTTTATCTGCGCAACCGTGTGGAGGCGGAGGCCACTATTGCCACGCTAATCGACGAAGAATTGCGCGCGGGGCGGCGGTTGTTCCTGGGGTTCGATTTTCCCTTTGGCTATCCGCGCGGGTTTGCCAAAGCGTTGACAGGGCATAGCGATCCTTTCGCAGTCTGGTCGTGGCTTGAGGCGCGGATGAACGACGCACCGAAGTCCAATAACCGCTTTGACCTAGCTGGCGAAATCAACGGTATGTTTCCGGGCGTTGGTCCGTTTTGGTTCAATGGCTTGCAGAAGCGCGACATCGAGGGTTTGCCCCGCAGGGATACGCGCAAGGACCATGGGATGGTCGAACGTCGCCATGCCGAAGCCCACAGCAAGGGCACCTTTTCGTGCTGGCAATTGGGCGGCGCAGGAGCCGTGGGCGGGCAGGTGCTGACGGGCCTTCCGGTGCTGCAACGCCTGCGCCAACGGTTTTCTGGTCAGATCGCCGTTTGGCCTTTTGAGGCGCTGGACGCACCAGTGGCCTTCGTGGAGATCTGGCCCGGCATCATCAACCCCGCCGTGAAGCGGGCCGAAGTGCAGGGCGGCATCCGGGATGCTCATCAGGTGCGTCTATTGGCCCAAACGTTGAGCCGCTTGCCCGACGCGCGTTTGAACGCGATGTTGGATGTGGATATCGCGCACGCCCGCCGTGAGGAAGGCTGGATCCTGGGACAGGGTTTTGAAGCCGAACTGACCGAGGCCGCGATGCCCGCCCCGCCTGCCGCACTTGCCCCACCGCCCTTACGCGATGATTGCTTTGCCTTGCCCGCGGGCGTGGATTGGACGCCGGTGGATGACGCGCTGGCGATGCTTCAGCACAGGCTGCATCCCGTGGTCGGGCTAGAGGACGTGGCCGTCAAACATGCCTCGGGGCGTATTCTGGCGGAAGATGTGATCGCGGTCCGATCCAACCCACCGCTGCCAAATACCGCCGTCGATGGCTATGGGTTTGCGTTTGACAGCCTTGGAGAGGGCAATCAGGTGCTACCGCTGGTCGATGGCCGCGCCGCCGCAGGGATCGCCTATGGCGGTCGGGTTCCGGCAGGCCATGCCATTCGTGTTCTGACCGGCGCTGCCTTGCCAGAAGGTGTCGATACGGTAATCCTGCAAGAGGATGTGAATGCGGGCGGTGGGCAGATTGCCTTTCGCCCCGGCGTGAAGCCCGGTGCCAATACGCGCAAGGCAGGTGAGGATGTAAAGGCCGGCGATGTGGCGCTCAGGTCCGGGCGAAAACTGACGCCTGCGGATCTCGCCCTGGCTTCCGCCGTGGGCGTCGATCGCTTGCCCGTCTATCGCTGTTTGCGTGTGGCTGTCCTGTCCACCGGGGATGAACTGGTGGAGGCGGGCGACGTGGCCGCCCCTGGGCAGATATACGATGCCAACCGCCCCATGCTTACCGCGCTGGTTGATCAATTCGGATTTGACTGTGTCGATCTGGGCCGGGTTCCGGATGATCGGGAAACGTTGCGCGCGACATTGGATCGGGCCGCAGAGGAGGCAGATGTTGTAATCACTTCTGGGGGCGCGTCATCAGGAGACGAAGATCATGTGTCCGCGCTCTTGCAAGAGACAGGCGCGATGGCGGAATGGCGGGTGGCGTTGAAACCCGGGCGGCCCTTGGCCTTGGGGCTTTGGAACAGCACGCCGGTCTTTGGGCTACCCGGCAACCCCGTGGCCGCGCTTGTCTGCACACTGATCTTTGCGCGGCCAGCTATGGCGCTTTTGGCGGGACAAGGCTGGACCCTGCCGCAGGGCTTCGAGGTACCCGCCGGATTTTCGAAATCCAAGAAACCGGGTCGACGGGAATATCTGCGAGCGCGCATGCGCGACGGACGAGCGGAGGTGTTCAAGTCCGAAGGGTCGGGCCGGATCAGCGGGCTGAGTTGGGCCGAGGGGTTGGTCGAATTGCCCGACGGAGAGATGAAGATCGCAGAAGGCGATCCGGTGCGGTTCATTCCGTTTGGGAGTTTCCTCTGACGCCTATGCCTTGCGCAGAGCGGCCATGTAGAATCCATCCATCCCACCCAAGTCCGGCCAGTGGTCAGGGCGCAGGCGCAATCCGCCCTCTTCGGTGATCCACTTGGGATCTATTCCCGGCATGTCAAGCGAGGCGCGTTCCGCGACGAGCCCTTCGTGGCGCGTGATGGCATCTTCCACCTGTACTTCGCCTTCGTCGGGCAGCAGAGAGCATGTGCAAAACACCAGCCGCCCGCCGGGTTTCAGCAATGTGACGGCATGGTCCAGCATCTTGGTTTGCAGCACGATCAGGTCACTGAATTCGGACCCATCCTTGGCGAACGGCAGATCAGGATGACGCCGGATCGTGCCTGTCGCTGAACAGGGCGCATCAAGCAGAATTGCGTCATAGATGCCTTGGTGTTCCAGCGCATCTCCGATCACACAGGTCGCTTTCAGCTTGGTGCGATCTAGATTCTCCCGCACCCGCGCCATGCGCCGGTCCGAGATATCAAGGGCGGTGACCTTGGCCCCGCTGGTGGCCAGTTGCAACGTCTTGCCGCCCGGCGCAGCACAGAGATCGAGGATTGCCTCTCCGGCCTTCGGTTTCAACAGCTGCACTGGGAGCGCGGCAGCGGCATCCTGAATCCACCACGCCCCGTCTTCGTAGCCGGGCAAAGCTGATATCCGGCCCGGGCTTTCCAACCGAATGGAGCCAGTGGGCAGCAGCATACCGCCAAGTTTCTCCGCCCAGCCGGGCGCATCCTCTTTGACGGTGATGTCAAGCGCTGCCCCCTGAAAGTGCGCCTTTTCCATGCCAGAGACAGCGCCCGCGCCCCAGGCACTGACCAACGGGTCACGTAGCCATTTCGGCAAGCGCGGGATGCGCAGGTCTTTCCATGGGCCGACACCCTCTTCGGCCACGCGACGCAGTACGGCGTTGATCATGCCCCTGAGTTGTTTGTTCTTGTGATGCCCGCCGGCAAGGGCCACCATATCCGCCACTACGCCATGGGCCGCGCCGCCTTGGCAAAGCTCCACCGTG
>CAYMEC010000054.1:0-23088 GCA_964389425.1 uncultured Roseovarius sp. | reverse complement strand
CGCGACCTTGCCGGCCTGATGGTGAGCGACTTCAGCGACATGGATGAGCGCAAGAACAACAACGCGGTTGAAAAGCGCTTGAAGGACCGTCTGAAGTCGGATCGCGCGCGCATTCAGGTGGGCCGTATCTCGGGCTTTGGCCTGCTGGAGATGAGCCGCCAGCGCCTGCGCCCCGGTATGATCGAAGCCACGACTCAACCTTGCCCGGTCTGTCACGGCACCGGTCTGATCCGGTCTGACGACAATCTGGCCCTGTCCATTCTGCGCCAGATTGAAGAAGAGGGCGTGCGCCGCCGGTCGCGCGAGGTCTTGGTCAAATGCCCCGTCGGCATCGCCAACTTCCTCATGAACCAAAAGCGTGAACATGTGGCCCAGATTGAGGCCCGCTACGGCCTTTCGGTTCGGGTTGAAGGCGATCCAATGCTGATAAGCCCCGATTTTACCATCGAAAAGTTCAAGACAGCTACTCGGGTCGTGCCAGAGGCCAGCGCACCGGTCGTGTCGGTCGACAGTTCGCTCATGGATGAGGTGGATGAAGCAGAAGAAGCTGAAGCCGAGGAGACCGTTCCAGCGTCTGAGGACGGGGAAGAGAGCAAGCCTAAAAAACGCCGTCGCCGTCGTCGTCGCAGGGGCCGCGGTCGCGGTGAAAACGGCGATTCAGAGAACAACGACGAAGGACAAGAGGCCGTTGAACCCGCAGACGGTGGCGAGCCCGACATGACGAAAGAGCCGGAAGCGGCGGAAACGGAAGAAGAAAAAGCCGAAGAAAAGCCCAAGCGCAAGCGTGCTTCACGGAAGAAGAAAGTCGAGGAAGCGGAGGCTGACCAGGCCGAAGACGCGGCTCCGAAAGAAAAAGCAGATGACGTTCCCGAAGAAGCTGATGAAAAACCCAAACGGAAGCGGACTCCGCGTAAGAAGAAGGAAGAGGTTGCCGAAGAGCCCGCTTCAACGGAAGACGCGACGCCGGAACCAGCACCGGAACCCGAGCCAGAACCCGTGGCGGAAGTAGAGCCGCAACCGGAACCTGAAACCACCAAACCGAAACGGCGGGGATGGTGGTCCGGCGGAAGATAAAAACACTATATCATGGGATTAGGCGGGGATCTTAATCTCGTCTTTTCCGGCTACGTCTGTTTGCGTACGCGGTAGATCATGTATCCGGCACCCTCGGTCTTGCTGATCAGGTCATGTCCGGCTTCCGTGCAGAAATGGGGCACGTCGATCACCGCGGCCGGATCATCGGCCCAGAGGTCCACCACGTCACCGGGATCAACAGCTTTCAGCCGCTTGCGCAGCTTCAAAACGGGCAGGGGACAAAGTAAACTTCGGGCGTCAATCGTATTTTTCATGTCCATAACGCGCAGATAGCTCCGGTGTTACAGAAGGTCCACAACCTTGTGACCGTTCGCCACCCCGAAGTCGCGTGACGACGCTGTCACGATAGACTAAGTCTGCCGCATGTTCGGAATAGAAATCATAGATGCCGCCCTCGTACCGGCAATGATCGTGGCCTTGGCCGCAGGATTGGTTTCATTCCTGAGCCCCTGCGTGCTTCCCATCGTGCCACCTTATCTGGCGTATATGAGCGGAGTGACGTTGAACGATCTCAACTCAGCCGAAGAACCAAGATCTCGCGCGGTCGTCCCGGCCATTTTTTTCGTTCTGGGCCTTTCGACCATCTTTTTGTTCCTTGGGTTCGCTGCCTCGGCGGCTGGCATAGCAATCCTGCAATATCAGAACTATTTCAATGTGGTAGCGGGCGTCGTTGTCATGATTTTTGGCGCACACTTCATTGGCATCTACCGCATTGGTTTCCTCGATTTCGAAGCCCGCCTTGACGCCGGGGATCAGGGCGGGTCGAGTTTTGGCGCCTATGTTTTGGGTCTTGCTTTCGCATTCGGTTGGACGCCCTGCATCGGCCCGCAGTTGGGTGCCATTCTGTCGCTTGCGGCCTCGGAAGCCTCCGTCAGTCGTGGCACTGTCCTGCTCGGCGTCTATGCCTTGGGTCTCGGCGTGCCGTTTATCCTGTTTGCCGCGTTCCTGCCTAAACTGGGCGGTCTGATGGCTTGGATGAAACGCAACATGGAACGGATCGAAAAAATCATGGGGCTCCTCTTATGGACCATCGGCTTGCTGATGCTGACAGGTGGTTTTGCCCGCTTTTCATTCTGGCTTCTTGAGGTTTTCCCCGCGCTCGCCCTCATCGGTTGAGCCTTACTATCGCCCCAATGCTGCGTTAGAATACACCTCTAAAGAGGTGTGAGATGAGCAGCCCCACCCAGACCCCAGTGCGCACACGTCACGTGTTCTACATTCCCGGGTATGACCCAATTCATCCCCGACGCTACCGTGAGCTTTACCGCAAGGAGGCGGCGGAGCAGGGGCGCATTTCGGGCTATGGCATTGAACTCAAGGCAAAACCCAAGGCCGAGCGCTATGGCTGGTCAGTGACCGCCGTGATTGATGGCACACAAACAGCGACCGAGTTCGAGGTTCTCGTTTGGTCTGACATCGTGCGTGACAGCATGGATACCGGGATCTTGGGCACCTATGCCGCGCTAGCAAAAACGGCTTGGGTTTACATCATGTCCGGTGCGCTTTTCAGGCTTATGCGGTTGCGGAAAGGGCCCGTGATTGCAGCGCTTTACCCTGTGGGCTTCCTGTTGGTGCAACTGGCCATCGCATTGGGTCTTGCATGGGGCGCAGGGCGGCTACTTGCCATGATCCACCCATGGCTTTCGTGGGCGGGCCTCATCCTTGTGCCGTTCGTGCTGGAGTGGTTTAGGCGCAAGGACAACAGGTTTTTCGCCTATTACCTCATGCATGACTATGCCTACTCCGCGCGCCATCGCGGGTCTGAACCGCCCACCTTGGAAGCGCGCATGGCAAACTTCACCACTGCGATTGCTGCGGCTATGGACTCGGATGTCGATGAAGTTCTGGTGGTCGGTCATTCCTCCGGGGCCCATCTGGCAGTATCTGTGCTGGCCGATTTGATCCGTGCTGGTGGGGCTTCGGGCAAAACGCCACAACTGTCTTTTCTGTCGCTGGGTCAGGTGGTTCCCATGGTGTCGTTCCTGCCAGATGCGCATCGCCTCAGGCGTGATCTGAATTATCTTTCGACACGCGACGAACTGGCATGGATTGACGTGACAGCGCCCGGCGATGGTTGCGCCTTCGCACTATGCGATCCGGTCAAAGTCTCCGGTGTGGCCCCCGACGGGCAGCGTTGGCCGCTGGTGATTTCGGCGGCCTTCACTCAAACGCTGAGCCCGGATCGCTGGAAAGAGCTGCGTTGGCGGTTTTTCCGTCTGCATTTTCAGTATCTGTGCGCTTTTGACCGGCCCCGGGATTACGATTATTTTCAGATCACCGCGGGGCCGATGACGCTGGCTGCGCGCTTTGATGGTCGCGCGCCAAGCCCCAGTCGGATCGTGGCCCCGGTCAACCGCTTTACGGATATGGCAGCATGAACATGCCCTCGGAACAAGGTCCAGATCCATCCGAAAGCACCCCGGCGACCTGCCCGTTCGGGAATGGACCACGGCACCCGCCCAAACCACCCTCGCGACAGGGAAGGGTGTCGCTCTGGCGCTATCTGAAACTTTTCCGACAGGATATCCTGTCCGCCCAACCCGCACGGCTTTACCGGGCCTGGATGGCCGAATTCAAGACACCATTCTTCCGGTCCTACATGTGCAACCAACCCGAATTGGTGGATCTGGTTCTGAAGGGTCGGCCAGGTGATTTTCCGAAATCAGACCGCATTCGCGAAGGCCTGACGCCACTTTTGGGCAATTCGGTTTTCGTAACCAATGGGGAAACGTGGCGCCGACAACGCCGTATCATCGACCCGTCATTCGAGGGCGGACGGTTGCGCGACACTTTCCCGGCCATGCGGGCGGCCAGCCAATCGGCCGTGAAGCGGATGCAGGGGATTGCCGATGGTACGCCACGAGAGATCGAGGCGCAGACAAGCCACGCCGCTGCGGATGTGATTTTCAGGACGCTGTTTTCCATCCCCATCGAACATCAGGTCGCGGCCCGGGTTTTTGACGAATTCAAAGCCCATCAACGCACGCAACCGGTGGTCAATCTGGGCGCTCTCTTGCCCTTGCCGCATTGGTTTCCGCGATTTCACAAACCCAAAACTCGTGAGACAGCGGCAATCATTCGGCGCCTGATCACGCAGTTGACGGAGAACCGAATGGCGCAGATCAAGGCGGGCGTGGCCCCGGATGATCTGGCGACCAAGATCATGACGACTGCGGACCCGGAAACAGGCGCACGTTTTGAAACCGAAGAGATGGTTGATCAGGTGGCGATCTTCTTCCTTGCCGGTCATGAAACCAGCGCTTCGGCCTTGGCATGGAGCCTTTACCTGCTGGCGCTTTACCCGGATTGGCAGACCCGCGTGGCTGAGGAAGCGAAGGCAGTCTATGACGCGGAAGGCCCGGAATTTTCGCAAATCAGCAAACTGCGCGTGGCCCGCGACGTCTTTCGCGAAACGCTGCGGCTATATCCACCAGTGCCCATGATGGTGCGTGAGGCCAGTCAGCCTGAACGGTTCCGTGATCGCGACGTGCGCAAAGGGTCTCAGATCGTGCTGAGCCCTTGGCATTTGCACCGCCACGAACGGTTGTGGGATCGGCCGGATGATTTCGAGCCGGACCGGTTTGACACTGAGAATGGCAAAGACTGCCTGCGCACTGCATATATTCCCTTCTCAGCCGGGCAGCGGGTCTGCACGGGGGCAGGCTTTGCGATGATGGAAGGCACGCTGCTGATGTCAATGCTGGTGTGCGCCTACCGGTTTGAAGCCGTGGCAGAGAAACCGGCTATGCCGGTTGCGCATCTGACCGTGCGGGGGAAGGACGGGATCTGGTTGAAGATCACGCCTCGTTCACACCAAACGCCAGAATTTTGCGAACCCTAGCACATTATCTAAACGGACAAGCGTGCCGACTGCGCGCCACGTTCGCGGTAAGGCGTTGTGTTGTAATGAGACCTGTAACACTTGGAGAAATGCGACGGGCTCGCAAATCCACACGCCAGCGCCACATTGATCACCGTCATATCCGTTTGCATCAGCAGGTTGCGAGCTTTTTGCAGGCGCAGTTCCATATAGTAGCGTTTGGGCGATCGGTTGAGGTAGCGTCGGAACAAGCGCTCCAACTGCCGCGTGGACATGCCGACTTCTTTGGCAAGCAACGCAGGGCTGATCGGCTCTTCGATATTGGCCTCCATCATCTGGATGACTTGGCTGAGCTTCGGGTGCCGCACCCCAATTCGCGTCGGCACAGACAGGCGTTGCGTATCCTGATCAGTGCGGATCGACGCATAGATCATCTGATCGGCTACCGCATTCGCCAGCTTTTCGCCATGTCTGTCCGCAATCAACTTGAGCATCAGGTCGATCGACGATGTGCCGCCCGCCGTTGACATTCGGTTACCATCCACGACAAAGACCGATTTGGTCAGTTCCACCTCATCGAATTCTTCAATAAAACTGTCGTGGTTTTCCCAGTGGATCGTGGCCTTTTTCCCATCCAGAAGGCCCGCCCGCGCCATCACATAAGCTGCTGTGCACAGCCCGCCCACGGCCAGCCCGCGGCGGGCTTCACGTCGGAGCCAGCTGAGCATTTTCTTGGTGGCCACGCGCTGAACATCCGTGCCACCACAAAGCAAAAGCGTGTCATCACGACCCAGTTCCTCTAGACCCATATCAAGCTGAAACCGTGTCCCGGCGGAACATTCCACCGTCTCTCCCGTTTCGCCTGCAAAAGCCCATGTATAAAGTTCTCGGTCCGCCATGCGATTGGCAATCCGCAAGCAATCAAGTGCCGCAGCAAAACTGAGCAACGAAAAGTTCTCAAGAAGCGCGAAGACAAACCGCTTGGGTGCGGTCTCCGTGGACACGTCGATTTTTTCAGGCTCCGTTGGCATCGCGACTCAATTCGATGAAGTGTCTTTGGAGAAACCGAGTGTCACAAAAGGGGCGGTTTTTGCAAGGATTTTAGCCATCACGACCGGGTCAGAGACGCGTGGAAAGGGTCAATATAGTCTATGGCCATGGGACCATTGGCAGGCTATACACCAAACTTGGTTTTAAACGCGGAGAGACCAGATGACACAGTGGCACAAAACGGATTGGCGCAAAAAGCCCCGGATCCAGATGCCGGACTACACCGATGGCGAAAAACTGGCGCGCGTGGAAGCGCAGCTGTCGCAGTATCCGCCGTTGGTATTTGCGGGTGAAGCCAGACGCCTGCGCGCAGCGCTTGGCGATGCGTCGCGCGGGGATGCCTTTTTGCTACAAGGCGGGGACTGCGCGGAGGCGTTTGATCAGTTTTCCGCCGATGCCATCCGCGACACCTTCAAGGTGATGCTTCAGATGGCCATGGTGCTGACCTATGGCGCCAAAGTGCCTGTCATCAAGGTGGGTCGCATGGCCGGTCAATTTGCCAAGCCACGCTCTGCACCAACAGAGGTGGTCGATGGTGTCGAATTGCCCAGCTACCGTGGCGACATCATTAATGAGCTCGATTTCACGGCCGATGCGCGCATCCCGGATCCTGAAAAGATGCTGCGGGCTTACACGCAGGCGGCGGCAACGCTGAACCTGTTGCGCGCGTTTTCAACCGGGGGTTATGCCGATGTGAATCAGGTGCACGCCTGGACGCTTGGCTTTACTGAATCGGAGAAGGCCGAGAAGTACCGTGACATGGCCAACCGCATCACCGACACGCTTGATTTCATGAAAGCAGCCGGGATCAACGGTGGCAGCGCGCATACGCTTCAGACGGTGGATTTCTACACCAGTCATGAAAGCCTTCTGCTGGAATACGAGGAGGCGCTCACCCGACTTGACAGCACCTCTGGCAAATGGCTGGCGGGGTCAGGTCACATGATCTGGATCGGCGACCGCACGCGTCAGCCCGATGGCGCCCATGTGGAATTTGCGCGCGGCGTACAGAATCCCATTGGCCTGAAATGCGGCCCCAGCATGGAAGCGGATGACCTCAAACGCCTGATGGCGACGCTGAACCCGGAAAACGAGGCTGGTCGTCTGACCCTTATTGCTCGCTTTGGGGCCGGCAAGGTCGGTGAACACCTGCCGCGTCTGATACGGACGGTGAAGGAAGAAGGCGCCAATGTGGTGTGGGTCTGCGACCCGATGCACGGCAATACGATCAAATCGGCCTCGGGTTACAAGACCCGACCGTTCGAGGCTGTGCTGCGCGAAGTGCAGGAATTCTTTGCCGTGCATCGCGCAGAGGGTACGATCCCTGGCGGCGTGCATTTTGAGATGACCGGGCTGGATGTTACCGAATGCACTGGCGGCATGCGTGAAGTGACGGATGAAAGCCTGTCCGACCGGTATCACACGGCCTGCGACCCGCGCCTCAACGCGTCTCAATCACTGGAACTGGCCTTCCTTGTAGCCGAAGAACTGTCAGCCCTCCGGGTCAGCCGGGAAGAAAGCAAGGCCGGCTAAACGGCCTTATCCGAAAGAAAAAGCCCTGCGTCACGTGGTCGGTGGCGCAGGGCTTTTCGTTTTAAGGTAAATTTTAGGTATCGGACACAACAAGGCGCAGATAATTTGGCTGCCCGGGCTTTGGCGGCGCAAAAACAGGACCGTTTTCGGAAGCCTCTGCAACTCCTTGCCTTTTGGCCAGTGTACGGTTCGAACTGGTCAATGGTGTTTGGTTCAGCGCGACATGCTTGGCCTTTTGCGGATCCTCTGACGGTTCAGAATCAAGCGCTTTGACAACGGAGACGGGATCGACCCGCATATGTCGGATATCGAACCGGCGAGGGGCTTTGCCGATCTGGCCTTTGGCGATCAGGCACCCGATGGCACGTGTCATGTCCCCTCGATCGTCCCGAAGCGGCAGGACGAGCAGTTCCGCTTCCATCTCGGGTCGACGAAATTGACCCGGAGATACCAGTGCGGCTCTTAAAATTCCCGGCATGTCGAAGAGATCTCGAAGGCCGGCGGCCAGTTCATCCCGGGCACTTGGCAACAACATCGCGCTGATTGGCATCCCGCGCACGTCCATGCCTAGAAGATCACCCAAATGGGTCCCCGCAACGCGGAAGCGGCCGAGGCCAGGGGCAATCTGTTCGATGATAAACGTGCGCGACAGCATTCCAGCGATACCGCGCGGATCAATGTCTGACCGGCAGGGCACGTCGGACCCACGTCGCGTCGTGTTCCAGTAGCTCAGCAGATTCCGGCTTTGAGTGCCGTCCGTATTCGGCATCGGGCGCAATCGGCGGATCAGATCGCCGCGACGCTCATCATTGGACCTGAAGTGTGTATCGGACATGGTTTACATCTCGTTCAAATCTTTAGCCCATCATTTGACACATTTTCTCCACTTTTGTTGCGAATTCCATCAGAGTGGTTAACCGGGCGGTCTTTCACGTAGCCGCCAGATCCTGATCCCTGGAACGATCGGAAAATTCGTTCGGTCAGGGTTGGCTTGCCCTCCGTAGGGGCATTGCTTAAACGGAAAAGCGGGGGCCGACCGGAGGAACAGACGTGCTCAAATCCATGACCGCTTTTGCCAGCGCCCAAGGGGCGAAAGGCGCATATTCCTGGTCCTGGGAGGTGCGCAGCGTGAATGGCAAGGGTTTGGATTTGCGCTTGCGCGTGCCGGATTGGGTTCCCGGTCTCGAACAGGCCCTTAAGGAAACAGTCTCTGGCGCACTTGATCGCGGAAATGTCACGTTGAACCTTAAGATGTCGCGGGAAGACGGGGCAGGGCGGATTGGGGTGAATGCCCAAATGCTCGATGATGCGCTGACTGCGCTCGACGCAGTCGAAGCGGCCGCTATGGTCAAAGGCCTGTCGCTTGCACCAGCGACGGCGGCTGACATTTTATCTGTGCGCGGCGTGATGGAAGCTGGTAGTATGGAAGAGGATACGGATGCCCTGCGCGCCGTGCTTTTGAAAGATGTGGCGCCCGTGCTAGAGGCGTTTCTGGCCATGCGATCCAGTGAAGGGGCGCAGTTGGCGGAAGTGCTGTCAGGGCAGATCGATGAAATTGAACGTCTCACGGGTGCAGCCAGCCAGGTTTTGGACACGCGCCGCGATGACATGGAGGCGGGGTTTCGCGACGCGCTATCCCGCGTGTTGGACGGAGTGGGAAATTCAGATGGCGCCCGCGTTGCACAGGAAGTGGCGCTGTTGGCGGTCAAGGCCGATGTTACCGAGGAGATCGACCGCCTGCGTGCGCATGTGATTGCTGCGCGAGATCTGATCGTCGCGGGCTCTCCCGTCGGGCGCAAGCTCGATTTTCTGGCGCAGGAATTCAACCGGGAAGCCAACACGCTTTGCTCCAAGTCTCAGCATACGGAGTTGACCCAGATCGGACTGGCGTTGAAGACCGTGATCGATCAAATGCGGGAACAGGTGCAGAATGTTGAATAATGCAGGATGGAGGGCCTGCCCTCAAACCCTTGAGATATTTGTGCCAAAACGAAAGTCAGGCTGGGGACAATGAGCGTGCGTCGAGGCCTTTTGATCATCCTGTCGTCGCCCTCGGGTGCTGGCAAGTCGACCTTGTCGCGTCGGCTGTTGAAATGGGATCCAACGCTCTCGTTTTCAGTCTCCGCCACCACGCGCGCACCTCGGGACGGCGAAATTGACGGGCAGCATTATCACTTCATGACCAAGGCGGCGTTTCAGGCGGATGCGTCTGCGGGCGACATGTTGGAACATGCGGAGGTGTTTGGTAATTTCTACGGATCGCCCAAAGGCCCGGTCGAGGCGGCCATTAGCGAAGGGCGCGATGTGCTTTTTGACATTGATTGGCAGGGCGCGCAGCAGATCCAGAACTCAGCGCTGGCACAGCATGTGCTGTCCATTTTTATCCTGCCGCCTTCTATTGCAGAACTGCGTCGACGCTTGGAAGGGCGCGGGCAGGACAGCGCCGACGTGATCGCGGGGCGGATGCAGAAAAGCTGGGATGAAATCAGCCACTGGGCGGAATATGATTATGTGCTGGTCAATGATGATCTGGACCGCACTGAAGCGGAGTTGCGCGGGATCGTCAGCGCCGCAAGGCTACGGCGTCATCAACAACCGGGCCTGAGTGATCACGTCCGCGGGCTGCAGCAAGAATTTGAGGATATGTCATGAGTGTTTTCAGTTTGGAGGGTCATGCGCCGGATATCCATGAAGACACGTGGATCGCTCAGGACGCCAATGTCATCGGCAAGGTGGTGCTGGAAGAGGCAGCCTCGGTCTGGTTTTGCGCCACGCTGCGTGGCGATAATGAACTGATCCGGGTGGGCGCGGGCACGAATATTCAGGAAAACTGCGTATTGCATACCGATATGGGCTTTCCGCTGACCATCGGGGCAGGCTGCACCATAGGGCACAAGGTCATGCTGCACGGGTGCACGATTGGATCCAATTCCCTGATTGGCATGGGGGCCACCGTGCTGAACGGTGCCAAGATCGGTGACAATTGTCTCATTGGCGCGGGCGCGCTGATCACGGAAGGCAAGGAAATCCCCGATGGGTCCCTTGTGATGGGCGTTCCGGGTAAGGTGGTGCGAGAGATGGATAAAGCCGGGATCAACAGCCTCAAGCTGAGCGCGCTAGGGTATCAGAAAAACATGCGCCGCTTTCGCGAGGGGTTGACCGAACTCTGACATGAGTGTCGATGCCATCACGTCGCTTTTGAACGCCTTGCCGCTGCCGGCCGTGCTGATTGGTCGGGGGGAACGGGTTCTAGGGGCCAATGTGCCCGCCGAAAAGTTGCTTGGCGGTCAGATCGTAGGACGGCATTTCATCACTGCATTGCGCCAGCCGTCGATCCTTGACGCCATAGAAGGGTGCCTCAAGGACCGTGCCAAGCGGACCACGCGCTACCTGTCGAGCGACGGGGCGCAGGACACGGCCTTTTCGGTCACATGTTCACCGGTAGAAACCGAGGCCGGGCAAGCTGTACTGGTCTGTTTCGAAGACGTTACCCATCTAGAGCAGGCCCACCAGATGCGCCGGGATTTCGTCGCCAATGTGAGTCATGAATTGCGCAGCCCGCTGACGTCTCTGTTAGGGTTCATTGAAACGCTTCAGGGCCCGGCCCTTGGGGATACGGTCGCATCAGAGCGTTTCTTGACCGTCATGGCGGGGGAAGCTGCCCGCATGGAGCGACTGGTGCATGATCTTCTGTCGCTCAGCCGCGTGGAAGAACAGATGCGCGTGCGGCCAACAGAAGCTGTGAACCTGTCAGATGTAGTGATCAGCGTGATGCACGCGTTGAAAACAGTGGCGGGTGATCAGAACGTGACGCTGGTGACCGATCTGCCCGAGGCGCCCATCATTGTCCCCGGGGATGCAGATCAATTGCAGCAGGTGGTCACGAACCTCGTGGAGAACGCGATCAAATACGGCGGGCGGGACAAGCAGGTGTCGCTGCACCTTTCGACAACGGATCATGACCCAACCATTCGCGGACCCGGTGCCGTGATAGGAATTCGAGATCAGGGGCCGGGGATTGAGCCCATCCATATCCCGCGCCTGACGGAACGGTTTTACCGTGTCGACAACCATCGATCTCGGGAAGTTGGAGGGACCGGACTAGGGCTCGCGATTGTTAAGCACATTATCGGTCGGCACCGTGGGCGACTGCGGATTGATTCGACTATAAGCGAGGGATCGGAGTTTCGTGTCGTGCTGCCTCTTGAGGCCTGAAACAGACGCGCAAAGCCCTTCGATTTTCATTGCAAAATGAAGCGCTTGTAAGTGTCATAAAACTGTTACTCAACTGTAACAAAAGCGTTGTGAGACGAGCATAGCTCAACGGCATCGCCATCAGTGGGGATGGCATCATGCAATCAGGAGACTTTCATGTCCTACGCGAAATCGACCGCCTCTGTTCTGGCGATTCTGGCTGTTACTGCCACCACCGCTGCCGCCCGTGACAACGTGCAGGTGGCTGGGTCCTCGACTGTGCTGCCCTACGCGTCCATTGTGGCAGAACTGTTCGGCGACAACACGGATTTCCCGACGCCAGTGGTTGAATCTGGCGGCTCTTCCGCCGGTCTGAAGCGGTTCTGCGAAGGTGTGGGTGAGAACACGATCGACGTGGCCAACGCCTCTCGCGCGATCCGTGAGAAGGAAATCAAAGCCTGCGCTGAAAATGGCGTCACCGACATCATCGAAGTGCGGATCGGCTATGACGGCATCGTGTTCGCCAGCCAGCAAACCGGCCCGGCCTTTACGGCTTTTGAGGCCTCGGACATCTTCAACGCCATTGGCGCTAAAGTGCTGAAAGATGGCGCAATCGTCGACAACACGCATGAGACTTGGGCCGAGTTCAATTCCGATTTGCCGGACGTAGAAATCGCGATGTTCATCCCGGGCACCAAGCACGGCACGCGCGAAGTATTCGAAGACAAGGTTCTGCTGAAGGGCTGCGAGGACACCGGCGCCATGGCTGCCATGATGGAAGCTGGCATGTCTGAAGATGATGCAGAAGATGCCTGCCTCGACGTGCGTCAGGATGGCAAATCCGTGGACATCGACGGTGACTACACCGAAACGTTGGCACGCATTGACGCCAACACCAACGGCATCGGTGTCTTCGGTCTGTCCTTCTACGAAAACAACCAGGACAAGCTGAAAGTGGCGACCATGGGCGGCGTTTCGCCTTCCACGGAGACCATTGCATCGGGTGTCTATCCTGTGTCGCGCCCGCTCTTCTTCTATGTCAAGAAAGCACATATCGGCGTGATCCCGGGCCTGAAAGAATACGCACAGTTCTTCATGGCAGATGAGATCGCAGGCTCCGGCGGCCCGCTGGCTACCTACGGCTTGGTCCCCGATCCTGAACTGGCCGATACGCAGGCCGCGATTGCGGACGAAGCCACCATCGGCTCCGGCTCCTGATCTGAAATGACAAGACTATCCTGGGCGCGGGTTAAGCGCGCCCAGGTGTTGGACACTGACAAGCTCGCAACAGAGCGTTCTGGGGGATTGGATGCCGCTTATCTGGCTAATCGCCATGGTCGCGTTTATCGCCGCCGTTGGTTTTGTTCTGGGACGCCAACGTGCGCTGGCGAGCGCAGGTGGCGAAATCCGGGATCTCCACTCCCTCCCTTCGTATTATGGTTGGAACGTGGCATTGAAGGCCCTCGTTCCGGCCTTCGGCCTGCTGGTAATCTGGCTCATTGCGCAGCCACTTTACGTAGGCAACACAGTTTCTGCCACGCTGCCCGACAGCGCGATTTCTGAGGGCTCTACCCGGGGTCTGGTGATGGCCGAGGTGCGGCGCACATCCGACGGAATCGAAAACGCAGTTGCCGCCGGACTGATGGATGAAGACTTCGCCGGAAATGCCCGCGCCGACCTCAGTGATGTCACTCAGCGCCTGAAGGATGCTGGACAAATCGTGACCTCTCAAATCACGCAGCCGGTCTTGCGTGCGGCGCAGGACTACCGGGTTATGAACAAAGCCGGCGCGTTTTACATGGTCGTCGCTGTTCTTGTGGTGGCCCTGTTGGGCTTTCTGTGGGCCTTGCGTGAAACCCATGCTGAATACCGTGCCCGCAATGTGGTGGAAAACGGGGTGCGCGCTTTGTTGATTGGGGCGGCATCCATCGCGATCCTCACGACCATCGGCATTGTACTTTCGCTTGTCTTCAACACCTATGAATTTTTCACGCTTTATCCGGCGTCTGAGTTCTTCACCAACCTGACCTGGGCGCCTAGCTTTTCGGGCCGTGGCGGGGGGTCTGATCTTGGGATCATCCCACTGCTTTGGGGCACGTTCTACATTTCAATCGTGGCGCTGGCTGTGGCTGTTCCGATTGGTCTTTTTGCCGCCATCTACCTGTCTGAATATGCCTCTCCGCGTACAAGATCCATTGCAAAGCCAATGCTGGAGGTGTTGGCCGGGATCCCGACAATTGTTTACGGGCTTTTCGCGCTTCTGACGGTGGGGCCACTTTTGGTGAGTGTGTTTGGCGATGATGGCTTTGGCTGGATGCCGTCGGGCACAGCGGTTATGACCGCTGGCCTGGTGATGGGGATCATGCTGATCCCGTTTGTCAGCTCTTTGTCCGATGACATCATCAACGCCGTGCCGCAGGCCATGCGCGATGGGTCCTATGGGCTTGGCGCCACGAAATCGGAAACGATCAAGCAAGTGGTTCTGCCTGCTGCCCTACCTGGAATCGTAGGCGCGATCCTGCTCGCGGCCTCTCGCGCCATTGGTGAGACTATGATCGTGGTGCTGGGGGCAGGCGCCGCGGCCAGGCTCTCGCTCAACCCTTTTGACGCGATGACCACTGTCACTGCCAAGATCGTTAGCCAGCTTACAGGCGATAGTGATTTCGCCTCCCCCGAGGCACTGGTGGCCTTTGCCCTTGGGATGTCGCTTTTCATAATCACGCTGGGGCTAAACGTCTTTGCCCTCTACATCGTGCGCAAATACCGGGAGCAATACGAATGACCGACATGCCGATGGAAGCCGCGCCGGTGAAAGCGTCTTTGACTGCCTCAGACGCGCGGACCAAGAAACGAAACGCCGCCGAGAAACGATTCCGGCTTTACGGCATCGCCGCGATCCTCGTGGGCGTGGCCTTCCTCATCGTTTTGACAGTGTCCATCATCCGGTCGGGCATTCCGGCCTTCACACACACGGTGGTGGAGATGGAGTTCACCATCACCCAGGATGAGTTCGACGACGCCGAAGGCCAGCTGTTCAAAACGAAGGCCTATTCCAACCTGTTCATCGCCGGACTGCAATCCAAGCTGGAGGAAAAGGGGTTTGAGGCCGCCTTTGACGAAAAGGCCATTGAACGGGTCATGGGCAAGGTGGGTGCGGATTTACGCGAACTTTACCGCGAAGATCCCGGGGCAATTGGAACCCCGCAGACCTTTGAACTGTCTGCGGCGTCGCGGGTGGATGGCTACTTCAATGGCCGCGTGACGCGCGACACGTTGGTGGAAAGCCGGTTCCTTATGCTGAGCGATCTCGATCTGGTGGATGCGCTCTATGAGGCGGGTATCATTAAATCCGCCTTCAACTGGAATTTCATCACAGGTGCGGATTCAGGCGTCGACAACCCGGGCGGGGCAGGGATCGGGGCATCTGTCATCGGGTCTTTCTTCATGATGTTGGTGGTCTTGTTCCTGTCGCTGCCCATTGGGGTCGCGGCCTCGATCTACCTTGAAGAGTTTGCGCCCAAAAACCGGTTCACAGATCTGATTGAGGTCAATATCTCCAACCTCGCCGCTGTGCCGTCTATCGTGTTCGGCATCCTCGGCCTCGCCGTCTTCATACAGTTCATGCACCTGCCGCAATCGGCCCCGCTGGTCGGTGGCCTCGTTCTGACACTGATGACACTGCCCACGATCATCATCTCCACCCGCGCATCGCTTCGCGCGGTGCCGCCTTCCATCCGGGATGCGGCGTTGGGGGTAGGGGCGTCAAAAATGCAAGCCGTGTTCCACCACGTTCTGCCGTTGGCCATGCCGGGCATTCTGACCGGGACGATCATCGGACTTGCGCAGGCATTGGGCGAAACGGCGCCTTTGCTGCTGATCGGCATGGTCGGTTTTGTGGCGCGCGGATACCCCGATGGCATAGCGGCTGGCTTCACAGATCCAAACTCTGCCATGCCGGCGCAGATCTATACATGGGCCACGCGCGCCGATGTCGCCTTCTATGACAAAGCATGGGGCGGGATCATCATCCTGCTCGTATTCCTGCTTTCCATGAACATCCTGGCCATCATTTTGCGCCGCAAGTTTGAGCGCCGCTGGTAGGAAGGGTAAAACGATGTACGACACACCAATGACGGAGCACGGCGTGAACAGCAACGAGATCAAATTCGCAGCCACAGGCGTGCAGGTCTTCTATGGCGACACCCATGCCATCAAGGACGTGGATGTTGAGATCGCCGATAAGACCGTGACTGCCTTCATCGGGCCGTCCGGCTGTGGCAAATCCACGTTTCTGCGCTGCCTCAACCGGATGAATGACACGATTGATATTTGCCGAGTGGAGGGCGACATCCGCCTCGACGGGGAAGACATTTACGACAAGCGTGTCGACCCGGTGCAGTTGCGCGCAAAGGTAGGGATGGTGTTTCAGAAACCCAACCCGTTCCCCAAGTCGATCTATGACAATGTGGCCTATGGCCCACGCATCCACGGTCTGGCTCGAAACAAGGCCGAACTGGATGAAATCGTCGAAAAATCCCTCCGCCGAGGTGCGATCTGGGATGAGGTGAAAGACCGTCTTGATGCCCCCGGCACAGGTCTTTCGGGTGGTCAGCAACAGCGCCTGTGCATCGCCCGCGCCGTGGCGACAGAGCCGGAAGTGTTGTTGATGGATGAACCCTGTTCCGCGCTTGACCCTATCGCCACCAGCCAGATCGAAGAGCTGATGGATGAACTGCGCAAGAACTATTCGTTGGTGATAGTGACTCATTCCATGCAGCAGGCCGCGCGGGTCAGCCAGAAAACAGCCTTCTTCCACTTGGGCAACTTGGTGGAGTTCGACGACACAAGCCAGATTTTCACCAACCCCAAGGATGAACGGACTGAATCCTACATCACGGGACGGATTGGATAACACCATGATGGATGACACACATATCGCCTCCGCCTTTGACCGCGATCTGGAGACGCTTCAGGCACTGATCATGAAAATGGGCGGGCTTGTGGAAGACGGCATTACCAAAGCCGCCACCAGCCTTGAAAAACGAGATGAGGAATTGGCGGAAGAAGTGCGCCGCGCGGATGTTGCTATCGACCAACTGGAAGAACAGATCAACGAAGAAGTCGCCCGAGTCATCGCCATGCGCCAACCCATCGCTGTGGACTTGCGGGTCATCTTGACGGTGCTCAAGGTATCTTCAAACCTCGAACGCATCGGGGACTACGCCAAGAACATGGCCAAGCGCACCACCGTTCTGGCGGGCATGCAACAGGTCAATGGCTCTGCCGCCTCCATCCGCCGCATGGCCAAGGAAGTTGAACGGATGCTGAAGGACGTGCTGGACGCCTATATTCAGCGCGACGCCGATCTGGCGATGGAAGTGATCCAGCGCGACACCGATGTGGACCAGATGTACAATGCGCTGTTCCGCGAATTCCTGACCTTCATGATGGAGGATCCGCGCTCCATAACCGCGTGCATGCACCTGCATTTCATCGCCAAGAATACGGAACGCATGGGCGACCACGTTACGAATGTCGCCGAAGAGGTCGTCTATCTCGTGACCGGGGAACGCCCGGATGAAAAACGGCCCAAAGACGACCAGACTTCGGTCGATGCGAACATCGCTCCGGTTTGATGAGGAAGGACAGACATGGCCCAAGATCAGCCCAATGTGTTGCTCGTCGAAGATGAGCCCGCCCAACGGGAAGTGCTGGCCTACAATCTAGAGGCCGATGGCTTTGTCGTGACGCCTGCTGAAAACGGCGAAGAGGCGCTGCTTCTGGCTGAAGAGGTCAATCCCGATATCATCTTGCTGGACTGGATGCTGCCCAACGTGTCCGGGATCGAGGTGTGCCGACAACTCAAAAGCCGGTCTGCCACGAAATCCACACCGATCATCATGATCTCGGCGCGCTCTGAAGAAGTGGACCGCGTACGGGGGCTGGAGACGGGCGCGGATGATTACGTGGTAAAACCTTACTCCGTCGTCGAACTGATGGCCCGTGTGCGCGCGCAACTGCGCCGGACACGGCCTTCTGCCATGGGCGAACGACTGGAATACGACGATATCGTTCTGGATGCGGAAACCCACCGCGTCACGCGTGACGGCAAAGGCTTGAAACTGGGCCCTACGGAATTTCGGCTGCTGTCCACCTTCATGGAAAAGCCCGGGCGCGTCTGGAGCCGTGAGGCACTGCTCGATCGGGTCTGGGGACGCGACATCTATGTCGACACCCGCACCGTCGATGTACATATCGGGCGGCTGCGCAAGGCGCTTTGTCACCACGGCGGTGATGATCCCCTGCGTACCGTTCGCGGGGCAGGGTATGCGCTTGGGTAATCTAGCGCGATTGCCCCTGTTTGAATGAATCGCAAAGCCCTATACATATGGAAAGACCTGTATCGCATAGGAGCGTCCCATGAGCCTCGACACCGCGCCGCTGAAGCCCAAAGACAAACCCGATCTTGGCAGCTTTGATTGGGAAGATCCGTTTTTTCTGAACGACCAGCTTTCAGAGGAAGAACGCATGATCGGCGAAAGCGCGCGGTCTTTTGCCTCCGAGGTGCTGGCTCCGAAGGTCATTGATGCTTTCGCGGAAGAAACCGTCGATCCGGGTATTTTCCGCGAGATGGGTCAGATGGGTCTTCTGGGCACCACGATCCCCGAAGAATACGGCGGGTTGTCAGCGGGTTATGTCAGCTACGGTGTTGTCGCGCGCGAGATTGAGCGCGTCGACAGCGGCTATCGCTCCATGATGAGCGTGCAATCGAGCCTCGTGATGTACCCGATCTATGCATATGGGTCCGAAGATCAGCGTCAGAAGTATCTGCCGGGGCTGGCCTCTGGCGAACTCATCGGCTGTTTTGGTCTCACGGAACCCGACGCTGGGTCCGACCCTGCGGGGATGAAAACCCGTGCGGTTAAAACGGCAACTGGCTACAAGATCAGCGGCGAAAAAACCTGGATTTCCAACAGCCCTATCGCCGATGTCTTCGTCATCTGGGCCAAGTCCGAGGCCCATGGTGGCAAGATTCGCGGTTTTGTGCTCGACAAAGGCATGAAAGGTCTGTCCGCGCCCAAAATCGAAGGTAAACTTTCCTTGCGCGCCTCTGTCACGGGTATGATCGTGATGGAAGACGTGGAGGTGTCCGAGGACGCACTGCTACCGGGTGTGGACGGTCTCAAAGGGCCGTTTGGTTGTCTCAACCGCGCGCGCTACGGCATTGGCTGGGGCGTGATGGGTGCGGCTGAGTTCTGCTGGCACGCGGCGCGGCAATACGGGCTTGACCGCCAACAGTTCAAACGTCCACTGGCGCAAACGCAGCTGTTTCAAAAGAAACTGGCCGACATGCAGACCGAAATCACGCTGGGCCTGCAAGCCGCGCTCAGGGTAGGGCGGTTGATGGATGAGGCCCGCGCGGCGCCGGAGATGATCTCTCTTATCAAGCGAAACAATTGCGGCAAGGCGCTCGATATCGCGCGCATGGCCCGTGATATGCATGGCGGCAACGGGATCACCGGCGAATATCAGGTCATCCGCCACATGATGAACCTGGAAACCGTAAATACCTATGAAGGCACGCATGACGTGCACGCTCTGATCCTGGGGCGTGCGCAAACCGGATTGCAGGCGTTTTTCTAAAGCGTACCACTCTGTGCAGTAACGCGCAGAAACCTGTGTTTCTGGAGCCTTTGCGCAAGACTGCATCAGGCTTAAGTCTGGCGCAACGGTTTTAGAAACAGGTGCTCCATGGCCTACACAGCAGACCCGCGTTTCACCACAGGCAGTCTGATGCGACATGTCTCCGTGATGTCGCTGACCTCCAGCATCGGGTTGATGGCAATCTTCGCCGTCGATCTGTTGGATATCGTGTTCATTTCCATGCTGGGGCAGGCGGAGTTGGCGGCGGCAGCGGGGTACGCCTCAGCGCTGATGTTCTTCGCCAGTGCGGTCAATATGGGTCTGTCCATTGCGGCCGGATCCCTTGTTGCGCAGGCCTTGGGTGCCGACAAGGAAACCGACGCCCGTGAATTCGCCACCGTGACATCAGTTTTTGCTGTCTTAACAGGTATTTTGATACCGATCCTCATGTTGCCCAACCTATCGTTCCTCTTGGGTCTTGTCGGCGCGACCGGGGAAATGGCCGATCTGGCCGAAGGATATCTCTGGATTATCCTGCCCAGTACGATGCTGTCGGGCCTTGCCATGACCTCCGTGGCGGTCATTCGGGCCTATGGCGACGGCCGCCGGGCCATGTATCCGGCATTGGTGGGGGCAGGGGTCAACGCGGTGATGGACCCCATCTTGATCTTCGCCTTGGGGCTTGGGCTGGAAGGGGCGGCCTGGGCCACAGTTCTGGCGCGTCTGGCGACGCTCATTTGGGCGCTTTACCCTGCGCATAGGGAATTCAACGCATTCATCCGCATCCGCGCTGGTTGTGTTCGTCGGGATTTTCGGATGGTTACGGACATCGCATTTCCGGCCGTTCTGGCCACAATCGCAACACCGGTTGGCGCCGCCATCGTGACCCGCGAGATGGCCAAATACGGGACGGATGCGGTGGCTGGCATGGCTGTCATTAATCGGATCATTCCTGTTGTTTTCTCCGTTGTTTTGGCGCTGTCGGGTGCCATCGGGCCGATCATCGGTCAGAACTTCGGGGCAGGGCAGATGGATCGGGTGCGGGAAACATTCTTTGACGGGCTGAAGTTTGCGGGCATCTACGTGATCCTTGCCTCAGCCATTCTTTTCGCGTTGCGGGAGCCCATTGTCGACCTCTTCGATGCCACAGGCCAAGCCCGTGATCTTCTGCTGCTGTTCTGCGGACCCTTGGCCCTTGCCATGTTCTTCAACGCGGCGATTTTTGTATCCAACGCGTCCTACAACAATCTTGGTCATCCGATTTATTCGACATGGGTAAACTGGGGGCGCCAGACTCTAGGCACTTGGCCACTGGCCATTCTTGGCGGTACGTATTTCGGCGCACAAGGCGTTCTGATTGGTCAGGCGCTCGGCGGTGTTATCTTTGCGGGTCTGTCCATCTGGCTGAGCCTTTGGATGATCACCCAGCAAAAGAACCCGCTAAAACAACTGACTTGTCGCTTCCAATTGCAACGCCGGATGCATGAAATATACACGCGTTCTGCTTCCACCTAAGGAAAAAGGAGGGCGGACCCTATGATTGCCTCAGCTCATCTGAAATACGTATAATATATATTATGTTAAATAAACATGTATCAAAAAACTGCAAAATCAGCGTGTAAAGCATTGCGACACTTACAAATCGCTTTACAGCACCCAAGCCACAATCCTCAATAAAAGCCGCTACCAGCGTGCAGATGGCTCGACACGTGGCGCATCACGCGAATACATGGGCACACACACATCGAGCGAACCCATGACGTCTATCCTGATCCTGAACGGTCCGAACCTCAACTTGCTTGGCCAGCGCCAGCCAGAGGTCTACGGCACCACCACCCTCGCCGATATTGAAGCGGCCTGTCGTACCAAAGCGGATGACCTGGGCATTTCTGTCATGTTCGAGCAAAGCAACTCAGAGGGCGCGTTGGTGGATCTGATCCACGGATGCAAAGGTATTCATGACGGCATTATCCTCAATGCGGGTGCATACACGCATACCTCGATTGCTTTGATGGACGCGATCAGCTCTGTGGAACTTCCTGTCGTGGAACTGCATCTGAGCAATATCCATGCGCGCGAGGCTTTTCGCCATGTTTCGTATATCTCCAAGGTCGCGGTCGGACAGATTTGTGGTTTCGGGCCAGCGGGCTATCCGCTGGCCTTGGAGGCTTTGAAATCGCACCTGGATTAGAGGTTCGGGAAGTAATCCTCACACGTGCCTTCGCGGTAGACGTCTGCGGTGCAGCAATGCAATCCGCCGCCAAAAGCATACGCATCGCGCAGGTCAACTTCGACTACTTCCATGCCGAGTTTGTCCATTTGCTCCGCCTGATAAACCTCGGTTTTTTCGACACAAACCGTTTTTGGATCAAGTACCAGAACATTCATCGACAGCCACACGGATGAATAGCATAGCGGCGGCGGCGCGTTATGTGCGGGTTGCGCGGCATCCACGATCTCCCACCCGTTTTTCTCAAACATCCCGCGCTGATCGTCCGGCAAACGCCGGTGCGGATTATTGAGAATAAGGCCCGGGCGAAGCGGCGTGAACGTCGCGTCGATATGGATGGGATATGGGTCGCCAGGGAAGTTTACGGTGTGCACACGGTGATCCGGGAAGTGCCGCCGCAACCACTCTATCCCCTTAAGATTCGTGGTAAATCCGTGCTGCACGACCAGATCGCGTCCGAAGCGCAGCACGTCTGCTGCATCGAACAAAGGTTCCTCTTCAGTGGTGACAAAGAACTTTTCCGCCGCCCATTTGAGACGCTTTTCAACGCCGATTTTGTCGGACAAATAGTCGGGATGGTAATCTGCGTCTGTCAGGCGCGGCTTCGGGGCGGCCTCGTGGCGGAAATTGGGATCTTCTTCCCAATAGCGCTGCATGAGGGGGCGGTAGTTGAGGTATTCGAACCACCGGCAGCGGTAAGACATTGTGGCCTCGAGGATTTCCGAGCCGACCGTCAGAAGAACGTCGCGCGGCGGCATGCAGCCGAACTGGCTGTCGGTGTGAAAATCGGGCGTTGTGACGGGTTTGGAATGGTCGATGGGGTCTGGACGATCCACGCGAATTCCACGTGATTTCAATTGGTTGGCGAACGTATCTAATAGCTCGTTTGCACGATCGATCGTCTCTTGAGGCCGCCTGCCCCATTGCCCGCGCATGTCGCTGTCTTCGGGCACTTTGGCATCAAGCGCGGGTTCTTCGGGCGGGATATGGCAATTGTCGGCCCGGCCCACGATGACGTGACGCAAAGGATCCCATTCATTCCAAGAGTTTACGACGGTTTTTTCAGGTGACCATGCCATGGGTCATCTCCTTATCCAAGGGGATGAAGGCACGGGGCCTTCAATCTCCCGATTGAAAATCCCGGCGTACAGGAATGGTTTTGGTGTGAGGTCGCAGAGCGACGCCATCGCCCTGCCCTGACCCCAGTTTTGTACAATTTGGGGTAACTTTTGAAGCCCCAAAACACAAAATGGGGGCACTTTTCAGCGCCCCCAAAAGCTTAATATTCGTTAGGAAGTTGGCTCAGCCGCCCGCGGCCGTCTTGGCGACCTCTGCGGCGAAGTCTTCTTCTTTCTTCTCGATCCCCTCGCCCACTTCCAAACGGACGTAGCCGGTGATCTCGCAACCCGCTTCCTTCGCGGCGGCGGCCACGGACAGGTCGGGGTTGATAACGAAGGCCTGGCCCAGAAGGGTCACTTCGGCCATGAATTTCTTCATGCGACCGTCGATCATCTTTTCAATG
>CAYMEC010000053.1:0-23345 GCA_964389425.1 uncultured Roseovarius sp. | reverse complement strand
GCCCAGCAGCACCGCCGTCAGGAGGCTGACAATCCGCATCAGAACCAATCGGCGATGAAGGCGTCGTCTACCTCTTGGCCGAGGCCAAGATAGCCGCTTTCCTCGATGAACCCGTTCACACGGGGATCGCGTCGGAACCAGGGGCCTTTGCCATCGGCGTCAGGGTTTTTCCTGGCCCAGTCTTTGGTCCATTGATTGGCCTTGGTCCATTCCGTGTCGCCCACGGCTCGGATGGTTTGCACCAGATAGACATTGTCGACGTTCAGTTCGGGATCGGTGATCATCAGGCCGTCGACCTCAACCTCTTGCCCGCAGAAGGGCAGCAATTCGACCACCGCGCCGGTGAAGGCGGGTTGGGAATTCTTGTTGGGATAGACCAGCACGCCATCGGCAGACCGCAGCAGGCCCAGCTGGCGGGCGCCATCGCCGCAATTGTCCACGCAGTTGCCGGTGAGTTCACAGAGCATATCCACCACGGTGGCTTCAAACCGGGCGGGCACTTCGGCCACGAGGTTCCACGGCCGTGCCTCGGAGTTGGCAGAGAAATCCTGTGCCGCGGCGGGGGCGGCCACGAGGGCGATAAGAGAGATCAGTTTTTTCATGGTCTCACTCCTCTTTGGGCTCGGGGATGGCGAAGCCGGGGATCACGCCCCAATCATCATGGGTCTGGTTGACGATGCCGTTGTCGGCCACGACCGTTTCGACCACCAGGTAGTTCAGACCATCGCGCTTATAGAGCATGCCATCGGCCACGATTTCATGGCTGGCAAGGCGCAGCTGGGTGTCGCCGCTGGCGGAGCCATCATCGCCTTCGATCTTGAGCACCATGTAGACTTCCCCGTCTTCGCCCAGAAGACCCACCGGGATGCCACCTGCCGAACACCAGAGCGCGCAGGTGCGATGCGCGGTCCCGGTGGTGGATTCAGGCGGGCCCATCACGCCGGAATAATAGCACCAGGTGTCGATGATTTCTCCGGTGATCTGAACGCGTTCGCCTTCTGCGGCCTGCGCGGGAACGGCAAGGCATGTCATGGCGGCAGCAATTGCAGCATGTCTCATAAGGTGGCTCCATCTGTTGGCATGGGAAGCATCACACAGAGCTGGCGTTTCTCCAAGCACGCGTCGATCACAATTTCGTTCTGCTTTTGTCTGGCGTTGATGGCGGGCCATGCGTAAGGATTCATCACATGATCACCTCGCCACGCCACTCCATCGTTCCGGCCCCCACGCCTTTGACGCGCATGCCGCGACTGTCCAAATCCCTTGGGATTGATTTGTGGTTCAAGCGCGATGATCTGGCAGGGCCGTCGCTGGGTGGGAACAAGTCGCGCCAGTTGGAATACTACTTCGGTGCGGCGGTGGCCCATGGGACGGATACGATCCTGATCACCGGCGCCGTCCAATCGAATTTCGTGCGCTTGGCGGCGGCGGTGGCGCGGTCGTTGGGCATGGAGGCTGTGGTGCAGTTGGAACACCGGGTTAAGACCGATGACGCCACCTACGCGCGTTCGGGCAATGTGGTGCTGAACCAGCTGCTGGGCGCGGAGATCATGTATTACCCCGAAGGCGAGGATGAGGCCGGAGCCGATAGTGCACTTTACGCACGCGCCGAGGCATTGAAGGCAGAGGGACGCAGACCTTACGTCATCCCTCTGGCCGAGGATCACCCGCCGTTGGGGGCTCTGGGCTACGTGAATGCAGCCCATGAGATTTTGGACGAACAGAGCGATTTTGATCTCTTCGTTGTCGCATCCGGCAGCGGGGCCACCCACACGGGGCTTCTGGCAGGCGTGCGCGGAGCGGGCTCGCAGGCCAAGGTGATCGGCTCGTGCGTGCGGCGGGACCGGGCGTTGCAGGAGGCGCGCATCGGGCGCATCACCGGCCGATTGGCGGAGCTCTATGACGGTGCGGGCAAGGTCGCGCCGGGTGACATCGTGATCTGGGACGGGGCGCTGGCGCCGGGTTATGGTCAGATCGGCGCGCCAGCACTGGAGGCCATGCGCATGGTTGCAGGCCACGAAGGTGTCTTTCTGGATCCGGTCTATACCGCCAAATCCTTTGCGGCCATTCCGGCGCTGGTCGCTGATGGGACGATCCCGAAGGGCGCGCGGGTGTGTTTTGTTCACACGGGCGGTCTGGCCGGATTGTTCGGGTACAGTGACACGCTTTCAGCGCTGCTCTGACAGGGCCTCAGAGTCCGGGTCCTGCACGTGGATTTGCGGACGCGCGCCCACCTCTTCCAACATGCGCATCACTTCGTTCCGCCAGTCGATCTTGATCTGCTGGGCCAGAACGGAGATCGGGTGATACCGCGGCTGATAGATCGCATAACGGTAGCGCAGATCGCAGGACAGAGGGCGGATCGTGACGGTGCGCATCAGGTCGGGTGAAGCCTTGATGTTGGGAATGCTCAGCGGGTCGATGACCGCACAGCAAAGGCCTTCGCTGACGAATTGAACAGTCTGCAAGAACGCCTGGCTTTCGACCAGCACTTGAAGCTGCGCCCCGGCGGCCTGAAACCGCGCGGCCAGATCACGGCGATGGGTGTGCGATGACAACAAGGAGCCCATGGGGCGCCCATCCAGATCCTCGATCCCGATCACGTCTTTGCCTGCCAGAGGGTCATCCACGGACAGCGCGACAAAGCATTGCGCCGAGATGATCTCTGTCCGGTAGAGATCTTCCGGCATGGGATCACTGAGCGCATCCGCGAACCCGAAATCGATGTTCTGAGCGCGGGCCAGTTCGGCGATCTGTGCTGAATTTCGCGACATGATGGAAATCGATGTGTCGGCATCCGGTTTGATTTTGCTGGCGATGAAGCGCGGGAAGAGCATCGCAGCCGGACCCGGCATGGTCGCCACTCGGAGCGACCCGGTCTGCCCATCGACCAGAGTTTTCATGGTCCGGCGCACGCGTGTCAGCTGATCGAGGATCGCGCTGGTTTCTGTCAGCAGGTACTGCGCCTCGGGCACGGGGACCAGTTTGCGGCCTGTGCGGGTGAACAATTTCAGCCCTAACTGATCTTCCAGCGTTTTGATCGCTGTACTGACCGCTGGCTGCGTGCGACCCAGCTTTCGCGCGGCCTCCGACAGGGAGGCAGACGTCATGACGGCATGGAACGCCGTGATTTGGTTCACATTCATGTGCCATTCATAAACAAAATCTATCAAATGCAAAAATAATAAAATTTGTTTTAATTTTTGCGCTGGGCCACGCTGAGTTTAGTGACTCGCGTGCGGGTCCCTCAACAGGGAGAAAAATATGAGTATTTTCAGAAAACTAACCGGTGCTGCGTTGGCGGTAACGGTGGCGGCTGGCACAGCCGTTGCGCAGGATCCGACATTTTTCCGGATCGGCACCGGCAGCGCCGGGGGCACCTACTTCCCCATCGGCGGCACCATCGCCAACGGTATCTCAGCCCCGCCCGGTTCGCGCCCCTGTGATCAGGGTGGACAATGTGGTGTGCCGGGCCTGATCGCGATTGCGCAATCCACGACCGCCTCGGTGTTCAACAACACCGCCGTGCAGAATGGCGAGCTGGAGGCCGGTCTGGCCGCCGCGGACGTAACACGGTCAATGTTCCTTGGCGAAGGCAAGTTCGACGGCAAGCCCCATGAGAAGCTGCGCATCGTGGCAAACCTCTATCCAGAAGACCTGCATCTGGTGTTGCCCAAGGGATCAAGCATCAACAGCCTTGCAGATCTGGCCGACAAGCGCGTGGGCATTGCGCAGGCAGGTTCCGGTACACAGGTCGCCGTGGAACAGATGCTCGCCGAATGGGGTGTAACCCGAGACAACATGGAAGAGGCCGAACTGAACAACAGCCAGTCTGCGGAGCGGATGGCCGATGGTCAGCTTGACGCCTATTTCTACGCCGCAGGTTGGCCCGTTTCTGCCATGGTGCAGCTGTCGACCACAAAGGGGATGGAGTTGCACAGCTTCTCCGAAGAAGATCTGGCCAAGATCAACGGCATCATTCCCGCCTACATCCCGTCTTCCATTCCGGCGGGCGTCTATGAAGGTGTGGACTATGAAGTGAAGACACCGGCTGTGTCCGCGCTTCTGGTCGTGTCCTCAGATCTGTCGGAAGAGCTGGTCTATGGGATCACGGCGGCGCTGTGGAATGACAACACCCGCAAGCTGTTGGACAACGGCCATGCAAAGGGCAAGCAGATCACGCCGGACACGGCGCTGGATGGTATTTCAGCCCTCGGTGTGCCGCTCCATGCGGGGGCCGAGAAATTCTACAAGGAAGCCGGGCTGCTGGAGTAGCTCCGGCTCATTGGTCCTGACACATACGGGCGGCAGGCATTCTTGCCGCCCGTTTCTTTCCCGAGCATGTCGCTCAAAAGTGGTTTCCGGTTTCGAGCTTCTCGGACATGCGACACCAAAAAACAGGGTAGGGGCACGCCATGAGCGATCCGCGATCAGACGAGATCCGCGAGCTGACCGAAGAGGAACTGGCCGCGATCGAGGAAAAATACGACGAAGGCGCGGCCACGCGGACAGTCACGCCGGGGTTCGCCAAGTTCCTGCGCTACGTCGCGCTGACCTTTGCTGTCTATCACTATCTCACCGCTGGCTTCGCCCTGCCCACGGATTATTGGCATATGGGCTGGCATCTGAGCGGGCTCTTCATTCTGACTTATTCCTTCTATCCGCTGATCAAAACCAAAGGCGCGTTTGATCTCAATAACGGGGCATGGCGCATCGGCGGCGTCCCGATCATCGACATTCTGATGATGATTATGGGGGTGGCCTCGGCGCTCTATCTGGGCCTCGCGTGGCGCGGGATCGAGTGGCTGGGCGTGGAGGAAATGACCTTCCGCATGGGCAACCCCAATGGGTGGGATTTGCTGTTTGGCTGCACGCTGATCGTGCTGGTGCTGGATATCGCGCGGCGGACATTGGGATGGATTCTACCGCTGATCATATCGGTCTTCATCTCTTACGCGCTCTTTGGGCCGATGTTTCCGGGGCTGCTTCAGCATCCGGGGGTGAAGTTCAATACTTTCGTGTCGTCCATGTATTTCCCGCAGGAAGGGATTTTTGGCGTGACGCTGTGGGTGGTGTCGACCATCGTGTTCCATTTTGTGCTGTTTGGCGTGATCGCGCAGCGCACGGGGCTGGGGCAGCTTTTCATTGACAACGCGACGATACTTGCAGGCCGCTACACGGGCGGGCCGGCCAAGGTGTCTGTGGTGTCGTCGGCCTTTTTCGGCACGATCTCCGGCTCGTCGGTGGCCAACACGGTGTCCACCGGCGCGCTGACCATTCCGAACATGAAGCGGTTGGGCTATCCGGGTCATTTCGCGGGTGGCGTCGAGGCGGCGGCCTCCGCCGGGGGGCAGATCACCCCGCCCATCATGGGGGCCGCGGCCTTCATCATGGCCGAGTTTCTGGAACTGCCCTACACCACCATCGTCATTGCCGCGATCTTCCCGGCCCTGCTGCATTACGTGGGCGTCTTCGCCGTGGTGCATCTGATGGCGCGCAAGCTGGGGCTGAAGGGGCTGGCAAAGGATGCAATGCCTCTGCTCGGCGCGGTGTGGCGGAATGGCTGGGCCAATATTGTGCCGCTGGTCGGTCTGCTGGTCGTGCTGTTTTCCGGCTACACGCCCTACATGTCGGCCTTCTGTGGTATATCGCTGGCGCTGGTGGCGGGCATGTCGCGGATGAAGGAACCCATCACGCTCATCTATGCGGCGGCCTTCATTGCCTTTGTCGTCTGGAAATTCACAGGCGGTGCGTTTGACCTTTCCATGTCGGCGATCCTGATCGGGGGCGCGGTGATTGCAACGCTGAATCCGCAGCAGCGCATCCGGTTGCCGGAAATGGCCGATACGTTCGAGACGGGCGTGAAATATGCGCTGGCCGTGGGGGCGGCCTCGGCGGCCGTGGGGATCGTGATTGGCGTGATCAACACGACCGGCGTGGGCTTCCGCATCGGATTCATGGTGACGCAAGCGGCTTCCAACCTCGGGTCGGATCTGGCGTGGCTCTTCACCTTTGGGGATTGGACGCTATTCACGGTGGAGGATCTGACCCTCTTCATCAGCCTGGTCTTCATCGCGCTGGCCTGTATTCTGATGGGAGCGGGCGTGCCGACGACCGCGCTCTACATCATGCTGGTGTCGGTCGCGCAACCCGCGTTGGCGCAATTGGGCATTCCGCCCATCGCAAGCCATATGTTCGTGCTGTATTACGGTGTGGTGGCAGAGATCACGCCGCCGGTCTGTACTTCGGCCTATGCGGCGGCGGCGATTGCCAATTCCAATCCGTTCCGAACCGGCATATCGGCCTTTACGCTGGGGCTGGGCAAGGTGGTGGCACCTATGGCGTTCGTGTATGCGCCCGTGCTTTTGTTCGTCAGTTCGACCGGGTTTGACCTGTGGGAATTCACTTATACGGCGGCCAGTTGCATCGCGGGCGTGATCGCGCTGTCGGCAGCGGTGGTGGGCTATTGGTTGGCGCCCATGGGAGCGGTCTATCGCTGGCTGATGGCGTTTGCGGGCATTGTCTTTATCGCGCCATCACTGTCGGCGGATCTGGCGGCGCTGATCATCGCCTCACCCGCGATCATCAGCCAGGTGCTTGCGCGGCGGCGAGGGGCCGCCGTCGCCTGAGAGGCGCTTACCCGTCTTTTGGCGGGAACCACGTGAGCGAGGAATGGTGCAGAGAGATCAGCACCTTCCCGTCCAGTTTGTGGTAGGCGAAGGTGTAATCCGCCCGCGTGGCATCCCCCGCGCCGTTCACGAAGGTGTAGTGGCCCATATCCTTGTAACCCAGCCCCCCGGCTTTGAGGATTGGACCCACGGCGCTTTGAAAATCCACCTGTTTCCAGCCGTTCTTCAGAAAGCCGTGATCGTTGGGATAGTTGGGATCGCCGCCGACGAAGTATGATTTTGCGCCTTCGCGGTCGAGGCGGATGACATCGGCCAGCGTGGGTTTGAACAGAAGTGGTTCGTCGGGGCTGCCGAAATCATAGAGGGCCAGCAACTCTTCGACATTCTGTTCGGTCACATGTTTGGCCCAGGCCCGTTGTGCGGAGATCACCTCTGCCTTGGTCATGGGTTCGTAGTTGCGATCAGACATGGCCGTATTCCTTCTTGGCGCGACGTTGGCGCACTGTGTAGCGCAAGCACCGGCGCAAAGACAAATGGCCTTTTGGTTCGGGCGGGTTTGTTTGTAACGTAAACCAGCCCTAGCCTTGAGGCCCATGTGGTGCGCGCAGGGTGTCGAGGCTTGCCTGCAACGCCGAACCGCTTAGGTCGCGGGCGATCACCACGATGCGGGAGCGGCGGTCCTCACCTTGCCAGTTCTTCACTGGCAAGGGCGGGTCAAAGACGTGCTGGACACCATGGAACACGAAGGGTGTTTCCAGTCCCTTGAGAAAAACGATGCCCTTGACGCGCAGGATGTCTTCGCCGCGCAGCGCAATGAGCGTGTTGAGCCAGTTGTCGAAAACCTCATCCTCAAGAGGTTCTTCCAGAACGATGGACGCGGTGCCGATGCGGGTATCGTGGGGGGAAAAGAGCGCGGGGTCCGGCGCAGCGGGCTTGAGGCCCGACAGGTTGGCGAGCGGGTCTGCTTGAGGGGTCATCCATCGCAGCGCCTGTTCCGGTTCCACGTCCGGGTGCAGGCCCGAAAGGCCCCAGAGTGTCTGGCCGAGGCCCTTGCCCTTGACCGAATGCACGATGGGGGCGGTGGCATTCAGGCTGCGCAGGCGGGCCTCAAAAGGTGCTGTATCGGCCACCAGATCGGTCTTGCTGAGCACGATCATGTCGGCCATGGCGACCTGAGAGACAGCCTCGAATTGCGCGTCCATCGTGGCGGGGCCGTTCACAGCATCGACCACCGTCACCACCCCATCCATCCGTACCGCGAGGGCCAGATCGCGATCCGCCAGCATGGTTTGCAGGATCGGTCCGGGATCGGCGAGGCCAGTGGTCTCTATCACGATGCGGTCGAAATCGAATTTGCCTGCCGCGCGCCGATCCAGAAGGCGCATCATGGTCTGCGACAGATCCCCCCGGACCGTGCAACACAGGCACCCCGACGGCAGCAGCACCACCTCGTCCCGGCTTGTCTCGATGAGGTCGTGATCCAGCCCCGCTTCACCGAATTCATTGACGATGACCGCCATGCGGCCCGAAGACGCGTCCGACAGGATCGCATTGAGCAACGTTGTTTTGCCTGCGCCAAGAAACCCTGTCAGAAGCGTCACCGGGGCGCGTGAAACACTCATGTGTCGTCAGGAACCAAGCGCGCCAGCGATCATGGTTGCATTGTGACGCATCATATCCAGATAGGTGGATGCGGGGCCATCCATATCCGACAACGCACCAGGATAGAGCTTGCCGCCGACAGACGCACCGGTTTCATCAGCGATCTGTTCCAGAAGGCGGCTGTCGGCAATGCTTTCGACGAACACAGCAGCGATGCCTTTTGCCCGCATGAATTCAATCAGGGTGGCAACGTCCTTGGCAGACGCCTCACTTTCCGTGCTCAGGCCCTGGGGCGCCAGAAAGGTGAGGCCATAGTCGCGGGCGAAATACTGAAAGGCGTCGTGCGATGTGACCAATGTACGACGATCGGCGGGCAGGGCGGCCATCATTGCGGTGATTTCGTCGTTCAGTGTTTCAAGTTCAGCGACATAGGCGGCACGGTTTTCATAGAAACTGGCCGCGCTTTCTGGCGCGGCTTGCGCGAGACCGGCGGTGATGTTGTCCACATATGTCGCGGCCAAAGTCGGGCTGAGCCAGGCATGGGGATCGAAGGCTCCGTGGTTGTGGCCTGCGTGATCGTCATGGTCATCATGGCCCGCGTGGTCATCATGCTTGTCTGCGCCATGCGCGTGGTCATCCTGCCCGTGATCATCATGCTTTTGCTCGGCATGGTCGTGGACGTGGCCGTCATGCTTGTCCTCTGCATGGTCGTCATGCCCGTCAAACGTGATCGGCTGGATCCCATCTGTCGCGACGACCAGTTTCCCGTCGAAGGAGGCCGCCTCGGTGAGGCGTTCCAGCCAGCCTTCGAATTCCAACCCGTTGATGATCAGCACATCGGCCTCGCTGACTGCTTTGGCGTCTTGCGGCGAGGGAGAATACACATGGGAGTCCCCGTCGGGGCCCACCAGTGACGTCAGTTCAATCGCGTCGCCGCCAATGGCGTCCACCATGTCGCCCAGGACAGAGAAGGTGGCGACCACCTTGGTCGGCTCGTCCGCTTGCGCCGTCAAAGGCAGGGCAGCGGCCAGGGCTGTGGTCAGAAGAAGACGACGGGTGATCATGTGCGTTTCCTTTTCAGCTTGCAGACCGCCCTTGCGCCAGGTTTTGAGTGACAAGCCCACCCACCGGTCCGAAGAGTACCGAGAAGGTGTATACGATGCCGGCAACCAGAATGATCGCGGGGCCGCTGGGCAGGGAATAATGGTAGGACAGCAGGAGGCCGATGAAGCTCGACGCGATGGCGATCAGCATCGCCAGACCCAGAAGGCCACCGATCCCCACGACCCAGAACCGCGCGCCCGCGGCGGGCAGGATCATGATGCCCACGGCCATGAGGGTGCCAAGCGCGTGAAAGCCCGCGACGAGGTTCAGGACGACAAGGCAGAGGAAGGTGAGATGGGTCACCGCGCTGAGCTTGCTGACAGAGCGCAGGAATTGCGGGTCGGCGCATTCCAGAACCAGCGGGCGGAACAGGACGGCCAGCGTCAGGATCGACAGGCTGGCGATGGAACACAGCAGGACAAGTGCGGTATTGTCGAGCGCCAGAACAGTGCCGAAGAGCACATGCATCAGGTCCACGTTGCTGCCCCGGGTGGAGACGATGAGCACGCCAAGCGCAAGCGAGATAAGATAGAAGGCGGCAAGGCTTGCGTCTTCCTTCAACGCGGTCATGCGAGAGACAAAGCCTGAGGCCAGCGCCACCAGCATGCCCGCAATGAGCCCGCCAATGGTCATTGCGCCTAGAGAGAGGCCGGAGATCAGAAAGCCCACGGCCGCACCCGGCAGAATGGCATGGGCCATGGCATCGCCCGTCAGGCTCATCCGGCGCAGCATCAGGAAGACGCCCACCGGGGTGGCACCCACGGCGATGGCCACGCAGCCCAACATGGCCCGGCGCATGAAGCCGAACTGGGCAAAAGGTTCGATAAGCGCGTCCCAGATCATGCCGCCGACTTGCCACAGGTGTGCGGGATCGCTTCGCAGGCCTCACACATCTGGCGGGCTCGCATCTGGTTCTCCGACGTCATGACCTGCGCGGTCGGGCCGTGATCGACCAGTTCGCGGGCCAGCATCAGGGTTTGAGGGAAATGGGATTTGACGATGTCATGATCGTGCAGCACGGCCACGACCGTGCGGCCTTCTGCGTGCCAGTTCGCGATCACAGCCAGCAGGTCCGTCATGGTGCGCGCATCGATGGCCGTGAAGGGTTCATCCAGCAAAACGAGGCGGGCATCCTGCAACAGCAGTCGCGCAAAAAGCGCCCGCTGCATCTGGCCACCGGAGAGTGAACCGATGGCGCGTTTGCCAAGGCCGGTGAGACCCACGGCGGCAATGGCATCTTCCACGCGGATGCGCTGCGCACGGGTGAGCCTGCCGAAGAAGCCGATTTCGCGCCACAGACCCATCGCGACCATATCGGTCACGGTGATGGGGAAGCTGCGGTCGATATCGGATTGCTGCGGCAGATAGGCGATGTCCTCGCGGGCAAAGCCATTGAGATCAATCTGCCCTTCAATGGGGGAAAGCAGGCCAGTCACCCCCTTCAGCAGGGTGGATTTGCCTGCGCCGTTGGGGCCGACGATGGCCGTCAGGGACCCTTCGGTGATCTGGGTGTCCAGTTCTTTCACCGCAGGCAGGGCATTGTAGCCCAAGGTCAGGTTTCTGAAGGCAAGTGCCGCCATCACAGGGCCCCCGGCGTGGCGGTGGCCCAGAAGAACCCGAGCCAAAGCAATGCAACGATTGCAGCGGCGATGGCCAATCTGGGCACCGCCCCGATGAGGAGCAGGCGAAAAGGGGCTTTGGGGGAGGTCACGGTTTGCGGCCCTCGGAGAGGTCATCTGTGACACAATCTGAACAGACCCCGTGCACTTCGATCACATGGCGTTGCGCGGCAAACCCTGTCTTGCCCAGAATGCCCGACAGGGTGTCCATCAGTTCGGGGGCCGCATTTTCTTCGACTGTGCCGCAATCATCGCAGATCGACATGACCGAAGCATGGTCGTGGCTGTGATCATCACTGTTGCACGCGACGAAAGAATTCAGCGATTCGACCCGGTGCACGCCGCCTTTATCGATGAGCGCATTGAGCGCGCGATAAACGGTGGGCGGGGCGATCTTGGGATGATCCGTGCGCAATGCGTCCAGCACGTCATAGGCGGACATGGCCGCGCCCTTTCGCTTGAGCACCGACAAAACATGCGCCTGCATCTGTTCTCCGCGCGTGGACATTAGACCCTCCTGACAGCGTGTGCATTGACTAGCGTATGTTATAATATAACGCAACATGCCGTTATCCAGCGCGGTAACATGCGCGCCCTACACTGCCTTGTCGGATTCTCGCCTTGCGACCGAGGATCAATGCGCCTACCAAATTCAGGTCGGGTGACAATGCCCTGAAAACTCAAACATGAGGGTCGCATGGATATGTTCAACATGGGCCGGGTTCCCCCGGTGACATTCGGGGCGGGGCGTGTCAGGAAACTGCCTGATCTGGTGAAGGATCTGGGAGGCGGACCCGTGCTGATGGTGGCCGATGCAGTGCTGAAGGATCTGGGTGTGACCGACCGGATCGCACAGGATATGGCTGCCAAGGGCGTGACCTGCGAGGTGGCCGCCGACGTTGCGGGGGAACCCAAGGACACGCTGGTTGATGATCTGTGCGCGCGGGCCAAGGCCGCTGGCGCGAAGGTGGTGGTGGGAATTGGCGGCGGCGCCGCGATGGATGCGGCCAAGCTGGCAGCGGTTGTGGCCGCCGGTGACGCGCCAACACGAGACTACGCACTGGCGGCCAAGCCACTGCCTTCGAACGGGTTGCCCGCGATTGCCATTCCCACCACCGCAGGCACCGGGTCAGAAGTCACACGCACATCGGTTGTGTCCGCGCCTGACGGGTTCAAGAACTGGTACTGGGGTGAAGAACTGATGTTCGCACAAGCCCTGCTTGACCCCGAACTGACAATCAGCTTGCCGCCCGCGATCACCGCATGGACCGGAGTGGATGCGGTGGCCCATGCGCTGGAAGGATCCACCGCAGGCACGACGAGCCCGGCGGGGTTGCTTTACGGGTTAGAGGCCTTGGGTATCCTGCGGGAATTCCTGCCTCAGGCTGTGGCTGATGGAAACGATATCGAGGCGCGGGGTCGCGTGCTTTGGGCCAGCACGGTGGCAGGGCTCGCGCTGCACAATTGCAATACGCATATGGGGCACAATATCAGCCATTCTCTGGGTTCCCTGGCGCGCATTCATCACGGGCTGGCCACGGGGCTGGCGCTGGAGGTGAGCCTGCCTTGGTTGGTGCAGCGCCCAGAAGGAGCGGAGAATTATGCCCGTGCGGCTGTGGCGCTGGGCGGTGCGGCTGAAGCAAGTGCTTTGCCGGGCGCCCTGGCGGCACTTATGCGAGATTGCAACATCCCCGCGCAACTGCCTGCCGAGTGTGCAGGTGTAACGGCGGCAGCGCTGGCCACAGAGATGAAGAATGCCGCAAATCATGGTATGTCCCAGAACGCGGCCTGCCCGGTTGGGGATGCGGACCTTGATGAGATGGCGGGCATGATGATGGATCTGCCGGTGGCCGACGCGGCCTAGGCGCCCCGAAGGAGAGAAGTGATGGCCACGGACCGAAAGGACGATCCTGTGCCTTTGTGGCAGTGGAGCGCTTCTCGGATCGCGGCGGCCACCACGGCTGGCGAAATCTCTGCCAGAGAGGCGACGGAGGCCGCGATCGCGCGCATGGAGGCGGTGAACCCTGCGCTCAATGCCGTGGTTGTGGGGCTGGCGGAAAAAGCGCGGGCCGAGGCGGACGCGCTGGATGCCAGTGACGCGCCCAAGGGGCCGCTGCATGGCGTGCCGGTGACCATCAAGATCAATGTGGATCAAGAAGGGCAGGCGACCTCCAACGGGGTGGCTGCGTTCAAGGATGTGATCGCGCCCGGTGACGCACCCATCGTGCGCAGTCTGAAGGCGGCAGGCGCGGTTGTGATCGGGCGGACCAACACGCCGGAGTTTTCGTTTCGCGCGGATACGGACAATCCTCTCTTCGGGCGCACGCATAACCCGTGGGGGCGGCATGTATCGGCGGGTGGGTCGTCGGGTGGTGCTGGGTCGGCGGTGATGGCGGGGATCGGTGCGCTGGCCCATGGCAATGACATTGGCGGTTCGCTGCGATTCCCGGCGGCGGCGAACGGGGCGGTGACGGTAAAGCCGGGCCTTGGCCGTGTGCCCGCCTGGAACCCGAGCCAAACGGCGGAGCGGGGACTTTTGGCGCAATCCATGTCCGTTCAAGGCGTGATCGCGCGCAATGCTGCGGATCTGCATTTGTCCATGCCTGTCTGCATCGCGCCGGATGCGCGCGATCCGTTTCACGCGCCGCTGCCCTGGCGGGGGCCGCCGGTGGATGGGCCCATTCGCGTGGCGCTGTCCTTTGATGATTTCGGGTTTGGTTTGCACAAGGACGTGCGCATGGCGTTGGAGGCGGCGGCTGCGGCGCTGTCCGACGCAGGCTATGCGGTGGAGGAAGTGGAGCCGCCCCTAGCGCAAGAGACAGGGGAGATCGGGTATCGCGCATTGATGGGGGAAGTGAAGGCGCTTCTGGATGCGGATATCCATGCCCATGGGTCGGAGACCCTGAACACCATTTTCGAAGAGTATTACCGCCAGTTCCCACCCTTTGAGGGTGCCGAGCTCTTGCGTGCCCTGGCGCAGAGATCGCATTACGCCCGCGCGTGGTCGGTGTTTTTGGATCAGTATCCGCTGGTCCTCAGCCCCTTCATGTTGGCGCCCTTCTTTGCGCCCGGTCGGGATGCGGAAGGCTCAGAAGGCGTGCGCGATGCGCTGGGTGGGGCGCATTGGTCCTTCATCATGAATTTTACCGGGTTGCCTGCGGGCAATCTGCCGACCCATGTGGCCGACCTGCCGCAAGGGCCTCAGCCGATGGGTGTACAGATCGCCGGGCGGCGGTGGCGGGAGGATCTGATCGTCGATGCGATGGCCGCGATCGAAGAACGGATCCCGCCGGTCTGCGACGCGCTTTGGGCGCGGATGGGTTAGGGCCGGGGCAGCGTGAACCCTGTCGGCCCCACATCCAGACGATGGATGAACGGGGCGAAGGCCGTGGGAAAGTAGTCTCGCACCAGCGGGTCATGGCCGGGGATGATCAGGCCCGGCTCGGAGGCCAGTGTTTTCAAGGTATCAAACCCGTCCTGCATATCCTGCAAATCCACCACGATGGGGAAGGGTTTGTTGCAAAAGACATTTTCATAGTAATGTGCGGCGTCTGAGGCCAGCACCATCTGACCGGCTTGCGTGTCCACCCGCACGGCCTGCAACCCGCGACTGTGTCCACCGATGCAATGCACGGTGACACCCTCCGCGACCTGAGCATCCCCTTCGTAGAACCGCACCTTGCCCGAATAGAGCCGCTGAACGGTTTCGCACACATGCTCGGCCGTAAAGGGCGCGCGCAGGGTATCGTCGCACATGCACGGGCCAGTGGCGAAGGCCATTTCTGCGGCCTGTATGTGCAGCAGTGCATTGGGGAACAGGTGCAGCCCGCCCGCGTGGTCGTAATGCAGATGGGTGACGATGATGTGAACGATGTCTTCGGGCAGGATCCCGAAGGGCGCAAGCGCCTCGACCGGGTTGAGACGAATGGGGCGGCCCCGTGCGCGGCCCTCTTTTTCGTCATAGCCGGTGTCGACGAGGATCACGTCGCCGCCGCGCCGGAGCACCCACATGAAGTAGTCCATGGCGTGGGGCGCATCGTGGTTGTCGTCAAAAAGGAAGCTGTCCGCCCGGGTGCGCGCGTTCCGGTCGGCGTATTTTATGGCGTAGACCTCCCACGCGGTCATGGAGTGACCTGCGCATAGGTTTTGACGACCTTGGAGGCGATCATGGGCGCGGTTTGGACGTCGAAGGCCTTGAAATGCGGGCTTTTCAGATGCGCGTCAAATGCGGTCGCGTCTTCGTAGACTTCATAGAGGAAGACTTCCGATGGGCGGCTGTCATCGGTGCAGACGTCAAAGCGCAGACATCCGGGCTCCAGGGCCAAGGACGTCTGCGCGTTCTGGCGCATCAAGGGCAGAAACGCGGCCTCCCGGCCTTCCAGAATATCGAAACTCACGGTCACGACGAACATCCTAGATCCTCCCCCGTGGGCGCGCAAATCCGCCTGTGGGACAGCGTCTGGCTTGTCGGTGTTTATCGTTTGTATAATTTAATGCATACATTAATCAATCAGGGAAAACCTGTTTCCCTCGCATACGGAAAGGTCGGCTTGTGGCGCAGACATTTGACATTGCTGTTTTCGACGGCGACGGCATTGGGCCCGAGATCATGGCGCCCGCGACCGGGTTGCTGATGCAGCTGTCCGGGCGGGCAAAGACCTACGATCTGCGCCTTGCCTCTGCACCGGCGGGGGCCGCGCATTACGCCGAGACCGGGCAGGCCCTGCCACCGGCCTCCATGCAGGCTGCGCGAGAGGCGGATGCGATCCTGCTGTCGGCGATGGGGCTGCCGGATGTGCGCTACCCCGACGGGACGGAGATTTCGCCGCAGATCGAGCTGCGCAAGGCGCTGGGCCTATTTGCCGGGGTGCGCCCGGTAACGGTGCGCGCGGGCCAGCGGACACCGCTCAACCTGCCCGAGGGACGGGAGGTTGACTTCGTGCTGATCCGAGAAAGCACGGAAGGGTTGTTTTTCTCGCAAGGATGTGGCGACGTGACGGAAGATGCCGCGCGCGAGACGCTGCAAATCACGCGCGAGACATCTCAAAAGCTGTTCCAGTTTGCCTTCTCGCTGGCCCGGTCGCGCAAGGCAGACGGGCGCGGACCGGGGCGCGTGACCTGTGTGGACAAGGCCAATGTGTTCCGTGCGTTCGCCTTTTTCCGGGGGATTTTCGATGAAGAAGCTGCAAAGCATCCTGATCTGACGGCGGATCATGCCTATGTGGATGCCACCGCGCTGTGGATGGTGGAAACGCCTTGGGCGTTTGACGTGCTGGTGACCGAGAACATGTTCGGCGACATCCTGTCGGATCTGGGGGCGGGGCTGATGGGCGGGCTGGGGCTGGCGCCATCGGCGGATATCGGGCTGGACCATGCGGTGTTTCAGCCTTGCCATGGGTCTGCGCCGGACATCGCAGGGCAGGGCGTTGCCAATCCTTTTGCCATGATCCTGTCAGCGGCGATGATGCTCGAATGGATGGCCGCGCGGCATAATAATGATGAGATGGGCCGTGATGCGCATGCCCTGCGTGCCGCCGTTGATACGGCGGTCCTGACGGGGCCTTGCGTGACGCGCGATCTGGGCGGGACCGGCAGCACCGAGGAGGCCGCCCGTTCAGTGAGTGCGCATCTGTTTCAGCATGCCTGAAGTCGACACCCTCCGCGTGGCCTGCGTGGGCGCGGGCTATTTCAGCCGGTTTCACTATGACAGCTGGGCGCGGATGGAGCGCGTGTCATTGGTGGGATCGTGCAACCGTGACATTGCCAAGGCCGAGGCCACGGGCCTGCCGGCCTTTTCCGATCTTGAAGAGATGATTGCGCGCGTGAAGCCGCAGCTTCTGGATGTGATCCTGCCGCCAACCGCCCATGCCGAAACGATCCGGACGGCGCTGGCGGCGGGGGTGAAATGGATCATCTGCCAGAAGCCGTTCTGCGAAGGCCTTGATGAAGCACGTGCGATTTGTCATGAGGCCGCCGCGCAGGGTGCCCAGATCGTCGTGCATGAGAATTTCCGCTTTCAGCCCTGGTATCGCCGGATCAAGGAAAGCCTTGCAGCCGGCGACGTGGGACAGGTGCAGCAAGTGACGTTCCGCCTGCGCCCGGGTGATGGTCAGGGACCCGACGCCTATCTGGATCGCCAACCCTACTTTCAGAGGATGGAGCATTTTCTTGTTCATGAAACAGCGGTCCACTGGATTGATACGTTCCGGTATCTTCTGGGCGATCCGTACTCCGTCTATGCCGATTTGCGGCAGGTGAACCCGGTGATCGCGGGGGAGGATGCAGGCTGTATCCTGTTTGATCACCCCGGCGGGGTCCGCGCGCTGTTTGATGGCAATCGCCTGCTTGATCATGCTGCCGACAACTTGCGTCGCACGATGGGGGAAGCCTTGATCGAAGGGACAAAGGGCACACTGCGCCTGTTGGGGGATGGCTCACTTCGGTTGCGCCGGTTCGGGGCGCGGGAAGAAACGGAGTTGCTGCTGCCTGATACATGGGACGGGTTTGGCGGAGATTGTGTCCACGCCTTGCAACGCCATGTGGTGTGTGGTGTGCTCGACGGGGCGCCGTTGGAAAACACCGCGCCGGACTACCTGACCGTCATTCAGGTCGAAGAGGCGATTTATGCCTCCGCCCGGGAAGGGCGTAAATTCAAGGTGGATGGCCGGTGACCAAGTCTGTTCCCAACTCCCAACGCGCGCTGCAAGAGCTGCGGCGGCGCATCTTTGACGGCGATCTGGCGGCGGGGTCGGATCATCTGGAATCGGAACTGGCCGCGCAATTGGACATGTCCCGCACTCCGGTGCGGGAGGCCGTGCTGATGCTGGAAAGTCAGGGTTTGCTGGAATTGCGCCCGCGCAAGGGCGTGCGCATCCTGCCGGTGTCGCCAGAGGATATGTCAGAGATCTATGATGTGCTGACTGAGCTTGAGAGCCTCGCAGCAGAACGCGCGGCACAGGCGGGCCATACCGAAGAAGACCTGCGCGTGCTGGCCCGCGCGATAGATCAGATGGACGCCGCCCTCGCCACCTCCGATCTGGAGGCCTGGGCCGAAGCCGATGACATGTTTCACGCCGAACTGGTGCGCATCGGCGGCAACAGCCGGGTTGTCTTGATCGCATCCATGATGATCGATCAGGTGCGCCGGGCACGAAACACGACGCTGTACATGCGTCCCTTGCCCACGAAATCGAACGAAGATCACCGAAAGGTTTTGGCCGCCATTGCCGCGGGGGATGCAGAAACCGCACGATCTGAGCACCGGTTGCACCGCGAACATGCCAAGGCGATCATTGTTGATCTGCTCAACAAACACCGTTTGCGGTTTCTATGAAGCGGCTTCCCTGACATCTCTCGGGGATGGTTTTATGGGTAAAAATTTCTTTTAATTTCAATATTTTGGACCGATTTTTCTGAAGACCAGTTTCCGACCCGTGGGGTCCGGGCATATACGAATCAAACGGGTCAGTTCGTCATAAATTTGCCCAAAGACCGGTTCCGAAAACGCAATTATCCGATAAATCGGGGCGGTTTGGGGACGAATGTTTCCAGAATGCTGCCACAATTACCAATCATTTCAATATGCGGAATGGATAGTTTGTGTCGCGCATCCTTTTGCTGCTACCAGTCGGTAAATCTGAATTCGAATGGGATTCCCTGTCCTGAATCCCCATGTGAAAGGGTACGTATATGTCCAGTTTTGATCGCACCGGTGTCTCCAACCTGATTGGTTTGTGGGATTTCGAGAATGGCGCCACCACTGCGGATACCGGTCTGGATGATGGCATTGCGCAAAACGGCAGCACCCAGGATGGCAATGGCGTATCGCCCAGCTTTGTCGATGGCCGTCTGATCGTTGGTGCGGGGACGAACAACAGCCCGACAGTGTTTGACGTGGATGCCGACAGCAGCAGTTCGGCGGATGATGATCAGTTCAACCTGGATCGCGGCACATTGGAAGTGCAGTTCACGCAGTCAAGCCATTCCGGGTCATCCGAAGACGTGGTTCTGTCCCGGGGTGAGCGTCAGATCGACAACGATGACGAAGGTTTCTTCGAAATTCGCGTGACGGATGACGGCGAAGTTCAGGCTTATCACAACACGGACAACGGTAGCGCCGAGGCAACCTTGTCGACGTCGGCCGGGTTCTTCTCTCCGGGCGATCTTATCAATGTGAAATACAGCTTTGATGTCGCGACGGGTGCGACGCTTGAAGTCGAAAACCTGACAACGGGCGAAACCGAAACAGTGGAAAGCCCGGTCACGGGTCTGACATTCGACTTGACGGACAATGACGACGAAGAATTCTCCTTTGGCGCTCGTGAGGATGACGATGGCGTCTACGACAAGGAGTTCCAGGGCTCGATCGACTTTGTCGCGCTTTACGAAGAAAGGTCTGCCGATCCTGACGGAGTTGTGGACGGCGAAGCCTTTGATGAAGAGATGGTGCTTGGGTATGACGACGCCAACGACCCCACGGATGGGGGTGGCGATCTGATCACCAACGATGCCGACGTGATTTTCGGCAATGGCGGCTCCGACACAATTGACGGCGCGGATGGCGACGACACGATCTTCGGTGACTCGGCCGATGCAGGCCCTGTCGAAAGCGGGATTTTCGTGTGGGGTGATGCGCCCGATTTTGAAGATGAGGAAGACGCGTCCGGGTTCACGCAGGATACCGGCGTCGCCAACATCACCTTCACGATCATCGATGAGGACGGTGATGTCGAAAGCACCTATGAGGTGGGCGACCAGAACACCGATGGCCTTGATCCGGCGGTGTCTGAAACCGAGAGTTTTGAATCCCTTCTGGAGGACGACGATGATTCCGCCACCTATGGCTGGTCGTCGGATGTGCCTTTGGAAAACGTGCAGTTCCGCGTCAATGACGTGGACGGCGATGGCGTCGTGCAAATCCGGGCCTTTGACCCTGATGGGAACCCCATTGAAGTGCAGTTGTCTGACGTGGGGTCTGATTTGGCGGCGTCCGATACGGATGGCGTTCCCGGTAATGATCAGGTGGCCAGCATTGATGATGACTACACGCCCGATACGGACGGTATTCACTCTGTCATCGTGACGATCCCGGGCCCGGTGGGCAGTTGGGAGGTGATCCACTCCATGAGTGGCGACAACGATTCCGGCATCAACTTCACCGATATCACCTTCGACATCGCACAGCCTGATCTGGGCGAAGCGGGCGATGATGTGATCACCGGTGGCGCGGGTGCTGACGTGATGTTCGGCCAAGACGGCGATGACACCTTCATCGTCGACACTGCCGCCGATGGCGACGGCGACGTTGTGGACGGTGGCAACGGCCCTGATGACACAACCGACAATGATACGCTGGACCTGCGCGGGGCCGGTCAGGTCACGATCGACGACGATGTGGATCCCAATGATGACGGTGCGCGCGCCGGTACGGTCACCTTTGAAAACGGTGAAGTGCTGACGTTCTCCGGGATTGAGACGATCCTGACCGACCCGCAGCCCGATGGCATCGTGGACGGTGAAGAATCCGGCGAATTGATGGGCCCCGGCTATGACGACAGCAACGCGCCCACCGATCAGGGTGGCGACATCATCGACGGTGCCGATGGCATTGACGATGTGATCGAAGGCAATGGTGGCAATGACACCATCGACAGTGGCCTTGGCGATGACACCGTGGATGGTGGCTCTGGCGATGATGTCTTCGACATCAACGAAGAAGGCAACGGCATCGACAACGATGTGATCACCGGCGGTGAAGCAGGTGAAACCGATGGCGACACGATCGACACCGGTGATATCAATGATGATCTGACCGTCACCTTCACCGGCAACGAAGAAGGCACCATCACCGACGGCACGGACACGACGACCTTCGAGGAAATCGAGAACATCCAGCTGGGTGGCGGCGATGACGTTGTGATCGGCTCTGACGCCAATACCGAGAACGTCGATGGCGGCGCGGGCAATGACACGATGTCGGGTGGTGACGGCTCCGACACCCTGTCGGGTGGCGATGGCGAGGACAGCATCTCTGGCGGTCTGGGCGGGGATAGCCTGTCCGGTGGTGACGATGACGACACAATTGCAGGCGACCAAGGCATCGACACCATTGACGGTGGCGATGGCAATGACAGCATCGATGGCGGTTCCGGCGTTGATAGCCTCGATGGGGGTGAAGGCGACGACACCATTTCCGGCGGCACACAAAGTGACACCATCGACGGTGGCGCAGGCGAAGATGTGATCCGCGGCGAAGGTGGGGCGGATGTGATCCTCAGTTCGGACGGCGCTGATGACATCGACGGTGGCGCAGGCCGCGACACCTATCGCGATGACACGGGCGAAACCATTGAAGTGATCGTCGACGACGAAGGCGACGGCACGGTCGAGCGCGTGAATGACGGCACCATCGATACGATCGACAGCGTTGAGAATTTCGTGGCGGGTGAAGACCCGGCCGAGGCGGACGTGATCACGCTGACCACACCGATCCCGGTCGAAGACATCGCGACAGAGATCCAGGGCCTCGACGACAATGCCGTGGGCACGTTCACCCCTGCCGATGGCGGCGCGGTGGTCAGCTTCGGTGGCGTTGGTGAGCCGACGCTGAGCGATGTGTTCGCCCTGCCCCAGCCTGCGGGTGAGTATCAGATCACCGATGGCGATGAAGACGGTCAGATCGGCGATATCTCGTTCGAGAATTTTGAGACCATCAACTTCACCATCACGGGGGTGAACCCCGATGGCGTGGTCGACGGCGAAGAGACCGGCGAATTGATGGGCCCGGGCTATGATGACAGCAACGCGCCCACGGATCAGGGCGGTGACATCATCGATGGTCCTGACGGACTTGACGATACGATCGAAGGCAATGGCGGTGATGACACCATCGACAGCGGTCTGGGCGATGACACCGTGGATGGTGGTGCTGGCGATGACGTCTTCGACATCAATGAAGAAGGCAACGGCATCGACAACGACGTGATCACTGGCGGTGAGACGGAAGAGGACAATGGTGGCGACACCATCGACACCACCGACATCGACGATGATCTCGACGTGGTCTTCACCGATCCCGAAGAGGGCACCATCACCGATGGCACCGACACCACCACGTTCGAGGAGATTGAAAACCTGCGTCTGGGTGGCGGCGATGACAGCGTGGTTGGCTCTGACGGGGATGAGAATGTCGACGGCGGCGGTGGTGCTGACACCATGGACGGTGGTGATGGCAACGACACGTTGTCCGGCGGTGACGGCAATGATGAGATCGACGGCGGTGACGGCGACGATGTGCTGGACGGCGGCGAAGGCAACGACACGATCGACGGCGGTCTGGGCAATGACACGGTGACCGACCTCGAGGGGGACAACGTCATCGACACGTCCAACCCGAACGTCCTCACCGCCCTGCCGGATGACGGTTTCCCCGGATACGGCATTGTGCCGCCGATCCCGGCTGACATTCCGGCCAATGGTGGCAGCCCCGACAATGACCGGGATCTGGTTACGACCGGGGATGGCAACGATTCCATCACCACGGGCGACGATGCGGACACGATCATCTCAGGCGGTGGTGAAGACACCATCGATAGCGGCATTGACGACGACAGCGTGGATGCGGGAGCCGGGGCCGACCTGATCACGACAGGCGAAGGCAACGATACGGTCGATGGCGGTGACGGCAATGACACCATCTTCGGGGGTCTTGGGCCGACGGTACCGGACGGGATCAATATCGAAGACGATGGCACCAACGTCTCCGGCTTCGGACCTGATCCTGATCCCGACAATGGCCGTGACCTGCTGGATGGTGGCCGCGGCAATGACCTGATCTTCGGGGAAGACGATGACGATACGCTGATCGGTGGCATCGGGGATGACACGCTGGATGGCGGCATCGACGATGACAGCTTGCAGGGTGATATCGGCTTTGACAGCCTGATCGGTGGTCAGGGGGATGACACGCTCGACGGTGGTCGTGGTCGCGATACGCTGGAAGGTGGCATCGGCGATGATGTGTTCATTGAGGTGGCCAATGACGGGGCCGACACCATCGTGGACTTCGGTCTGGGCAATTCCGGGTCGATCAACGATGGCGATCAGACCAACAACGACTTCGTTGATCTGTCCGAGTTCTACAACGACACGACACTGGCGGACGTGAACGCCAATGCCACGAACCCGGCGAACCAGTTCAACGATCCGCTCTCCATGCTGCGGGCGGATGCCGAAGATGGGCGCCTGGACGGGGTGATCAACGGTGAAGATCTGTCGGCCTTTATCGGCGGGATCGACCTGACCATTGAAAATGCAGGGTCGGCAGTGACGGGGTCGGACCTGACCTTCGACAACACCAACGTCGCCTGCTTCGTGCGCGGCACGCAGATCG
>CAYMEC010000052.1:1932-25507 GCA_964389425.1 uncultured Roseovarius sp. | reverse complement strand
AGCGCTGCCCTCCGAAGGCAGAGGCCAGAGGTTCGAATCCTCTCAGGTGCGCCATAGTCTTTTTTATCTTGCGGCGCGCGGCGCCTCCCATGGGACGACCTAACCGGTCGGCTTGCAGTCAGCGCTTGGTTGTCCGAAGTCCTTTAGTCTTGCAGATCTTGATACGTCGGTAATCGCTTGTCGCGTGTAGGGTCCATCTGTGTCCAATCCGGCAGGCCGATGAAACGCTCCACTGCGAAAAGCATAAGACAGGCGGCGATGATGCTCAGCACCAGCACCACACGTTTGGCGCCCGGCGGGGTATGGGCCCATTTGGCCATACGGAACAGCATGCGGTAGTTCATGGGGGCCTGCGGTTTTTGTGCCTCTTGGAGTGTAAATGCTTGAAATTTCGGCGCTAGTCTAAGACATAACGGGAAGAAATTCGACTGCTCAAGGTGCCGCCCCGCAATGCCACGCCATTCCGAATCCAGACACCTGCCCTTCACGGCAGAGCAGATGTTCGATTTGGTGGCGGACGTGGAATCCTATCCCAAGTTTCTGCCTTGGACGGGGGCCGCACGGGTGCGCAGCATCTCCGATCGCGGTGACGGCGCGCGGGAGATGGAGGCGGATCTGGTGATCAGCTTCAAGGTGTTCCGTGAAAAGTTCGGTAGCAAGGTCGTGCTGTGGGACAAGGCGCGGCGAATTGAAACGGAATACATCGACGGGCCGTTCAAGCACATGCGGTCCAACTGGGTGTTCAACCCGACGGAAGAAGGCTGCACCGTCGCCTTTGATGTGGATTTCGCGTTTAGAAACCTGCTGTTGCAGTCCGCAGCTGAAGTGTTTTTCTACGAGGCCATGCGCCGGATCGTGCGCGCGTTCGAGGATCGCGCACGGGCGCTTTACGGGTCCTGAACCAGCGCTTTTGCCAGCAATCCCAACGCATGATCCCGCGCCAGCCGCCGTACGTCTGCCCGGCCCGGCGCGCCGAATTCCACGGTTTCCACGGTGGTCGGTTTCCCGCTTCGGGCAACCCCGAAACAGACCCGGCCTTCGGGTTTGAATTCTGACCCGCCCGGGCCTGCGATGCCGGTGATCGATACGGCGAGATCCGCATGAGCGTGTTTCAACGCGCCCTCGGCCATTTCCAGCGCCACTTCTTCCGAGACCGCGCCATGAGCCTCCAACGTGGTGGCCTGAACGCCCAGAAGCTCCATCTTGGCCGCGTTGGAATAGGTGACAAAGCCACGCTCCACCACCGCCGAGGAGCCGGCGATATCCGTCAAGGCGGCCGCGACCATCCCGCCGGTGCAGCTTTCGGCGGTGGCGATCATGATGCCTGCCGCGCGGGCCTTGGTGAGAACGTCTTCGGCGCTCATACCCCGATCACCCCATGCGCAAGATACGCCAGCAGGCCCACGCCGATGGCTGCCATCACGCCTGCGAAGACGTCATCCAGCATCACGCCCATCGCGTCGTTGCGCCGGTCGGCCCAGCCCACGGGGCCGGGTTTCGTGATATCGAAGAGGCGAAACAGCACAAAAGCCGCAACCCAGCCGGGCCACATGTCCAGAACATCCGCCCCGCTCTGTATCAGCCCCAAGGAGACGGGCCAGAGCGCGATCCATTGGCCTACCACTTCATCCACCACCACGTAGGACGGGTCATGTTCGGTTTGGCCTGCCGTGACCTTGTCAGTGGCCCAAACACCCGCAAAAAAAAGGATGATCGTTGCAGCCACCAGAAGCCAGACGCCGCCCAAGGCATGCAATCCCCAGGCAAAGGGCAGGGCCGCCAGCGACCCCCATGTGCCCGGAGCGGGTTTGAGATGGCCGACCATTCCAATGGTCGCAATCATGTGGGCAAGCGCGTGCATGGGGATTGTTATCGCGGCTTCAAACCAAGTGGCAAGCGCGAAAAATCTAGGACAGGCCTTGAAAAATTCGCTTAAAAAACGGGCAGTGGATTGCCGGGCTGGTCTGTAACTCCCAATATTTGTTGTTAATAGCTCCCCGCGCTCCTAAACCCAAATCACTGCTCAAGGATTAAGCATATCTATGGTTGCCTTGCCGTTCGGCTCTCTCACACCGCCTGTGTTCCTGGCCCCCATGGCCGGGATAACGGATTTGCCCTATCGCCGACTGGTGTCCCGTTTCGGCGCGGGGCTGGTGGTGAGCGAGATGGTCGCGTGCCAGGAAATGGTGCAATCCAAGCCCGGCGTGCGCGAAAAGGCGGAGCTTGGGCTGGGCGATGGACATACAGCCGTGCAACTGGCCGGGCGTGAGGCTCATTGGATGGCTGAAGCCGCTCGCCAGGTGGAAGCCCAAGGGGCGCGCATCATCGACATCAATATGGGGTGCCCTGCGAAGAAGGTGACATCGGCCAGCGGGTCGGGCGCCAGCGGATCGGCCTTGATGAAGGATCTCGACCACGCTTTGACGCTGATTGAGGCTGTGGTCGGCGCTGTCGATCTGCCGGTGACGTTGAAGACGCGGCTTGGGTGGGATGACGCACTGCTCAACGCGCCGGAACTGGCGCGCCGGGCGGAGGCGGCGGGCATTCAGATGATCACGATCCACGGGCGCACGCGCTGTCAGTTTTACAAGGGACGCGCCGATTGGGCGGCGATCCGGGCGGTGAAAGAGGCGGTCCGCATTCCGGTCATCGCCAATGGGGATATTATCGATAGCAAGACGGCGCGGCAGGCGCTGGATCTGTCGGGTGCCGATGGCGTGATGATCGGGCGAGGTGCGCAGGGAAAACCGTGGCAATTGGCGCGGGTGGCCCATGATCTTTACGGCACGCCTGCGCCGGAGGTGCCGCAGGGGGCCGCGCTCGCCGACATGGTCTGTACACATTATGATGCGATGCTTTCATTTTATGGGCTTGAACTGGGCCTGCGCGTCGCGCGCAAGCATCTGGGGTGGTACATGGACGGGGAAGGCACCGATCTTGGTCTGCGAAAGGCCATTCTGACCGAACGCGACCCTGAACGCGTCATCGATCAACTGCCTCGCGCGCTGGTCATGGAAAGGCTGGCGGCATGAGCGCGGATGTGACCGGGCCGGAGGACGCTATCTGGGTGTCCTTGCCGGTGCCTGCCGTGATCGTCGGGCCCGATGACGCGATCATCCGGCTAAACCCGTCGGCGGAGGCGTTTTTGCTGTCGTCCTCCAAGACAATCATCGGTCAGCCGATCTGGGACAGACTGGCGGTGGATGCGCCGCTGGAACAGGCGATGGAGCGGGCGCGGAACAATGATGCGCCGCTTTTTGTCAATGACGTGGATATCGGCACGGGTGACCGGATGCCGGTGCAGTGCAACCTGCAAATCGCACCCGTGGCGGGCGCGCCGGGGGCGATGCTGATCCTGATTTCGCCCCGGGAACTGGCAGGTCGAATCACGCAAAGCAAATCGGTGAAGGCAGCGGCAAAATCGGCCATCGGGATGGCGGAAATGCTGGCCCACGAGATCAAGAACCCGCTGGCCGGGATCACGGGTGCGGCGCAATTGCTGTCGATGAACCTGAGCGCCGAAGATCTGGAATTGACCGATCTGATCGTCAGTGAAAGCCGGAGGATCGTAAGCCTTCTGGAGCAGGTCGAACAGTTCGGTAATGTCACCGCGCCGCGCATGGAGGCGGTCAACATCCATGATGTTCTGGACCGCGCGCGGCGCTCGGCCATTGTGGGGTTTGCGGCTGATATGACGGTGGTGGAACGCTATGATCCGTCCTTGCCGCTGGCCTTGGGCGACCCTGATCAGCTGTTGCAGGTGATCTTGAACCTGATCAAGAACGCATCCGAGGCCGCGGGCAACGAAGGCGGCACGATCGAACTGAAAACTTATTACGAACAATCACTTCGCGTGCGCAACGGAGATGGGCAGGGCGGCAAGACACTGCCCTTGCAGATCGAGATTATCGATGACGGCCCAGGACTGCCGCCGGAGATTGCGGCGGATGTGTTCGAACCTTTCGTGTCGGGCCGCGAGAACGGCACCGGGCTTGGCCTCGCGCTTGCCGCGAAGATCATCTCGGACCATCAGGGCTGGCTATCGGTCAGTTCCGCGCCCGGGCGCACCACATTCCGCATATCGCTGGCCCGCGCGCCAGCCAACATGACACCCAAAGGAGAGGAAGGCTAATGGACGGCACGGTTCTTGTCGCAGATGACGATCGCACGATCCGAACAGTTCTCACGCAAGCGCTGACACGCGCAGGCTGCAAGGTGCATGCCACCTCGTCGCTGACCACACTGATGCGATGGGTGTCAGAGGGGAAGGGCGATGCGGTCATCACGGATGTGATGATGCCAGATGGCAACGGGTTGGAAATGTTGCCCAAGATTGCCACGGATCGCCCCGGTCTGCCGGTCATCGTGATTTCGGCCCAGAACACGATCATGACGGCCATTCAGGCCGAAGAGGCGGCGGCCTATGATTACCTGCCCAAACCCTTTGACCTGCCCGATCTGATGAAGCGGACCGCGCGCGCGATCGAGGCGCGGGGGCGCAGTGCAGCGGCGCGACCGGAGGTAGAGGATAAGCCCGATGAACTGCCGCTGGTGGGCCGGACGGATGCGATGCAGGGCCTCTATCGCGTGGTGGCGCGGTTGATGAACACCGATCTGCCGGTGCTGGTGACGGGAGAATCGGGGACGGGCAAATCGCTCATCGCCCGCGCGATCCATGACTTTTCGGACCGACGCACCCTGCCGTTCGTGACAGTGTCGCCTGCCGATCTGGCCGATCTGGAAGGGCCGGCAAAGGTGATGGCGCGCGCCAAGGGCGGCACCGTGGTGATTGATGAGGTGGGCGATCTGGACGTGGATGCGCAGGCCCGCGTGGTGCGCATGATGGATGCACCGGGCGATCATGTGCCGCGCTTCATGGCCACGAGCCTTGGCCGCCTGGCCGACAAGCTGGACAGTGGCGATCTGCGAGAGGATCTGTATTACCGCCTGTCGGGCGCCGTGGTGGATGTGCCATCCTTGCGCACGCGGGTGGATGACATCCCGCTTCTGGTCGATCATTTCATGGCCCGCGCCGAACGTGACGGTGCGCCGGGGCGCACCCTGTCGACGGAGGCGATGGAATTGATGCGCGCCTATAGCTGGCCCGGAAATGTGCGACAGTTGGAAAATATGGTACAGCGCATCGGCCTTACGGCGCGCGGGATGGAGATCACCCGTGCAGAGGTGGAAAGCGTGCTGGGCAATCAGCCTGCCGCCGCGCCGGTTGTGGGGCAAGGCGGGGGAGAGAGCCTGTCCGAGTCTGTTGAGCGCCATCTGAAGCGCTATTTCGATCTGCATGGCAACACCTTGCCGCCGCCCGGCCTGTACGCGCGGATCCTGCGCGAGATGGAAATGCCGCTCATTGAGATCGCGCTGGATGCCACGCGCGGTAATCAGGCGAAATGCGCCGATTTGTTGGGGATCAACCGGAACACCCTGCGCAAGAAAATCACCGATCTGGATATTCGCGTGACACGCCGCCGTAAGTTGATGTAAAACTGCAACAGCACTGTTGCTGAGAATCGCGGAGCGCACCGCACTCAGCTAGATGTTGAGGTTGCCTGAGCAGGCATCGACTAGAGATCGGGGGATGCGCGTGGCCGTCAAGACACGCCAACTGTCTTGGGATACTGTAAGCCGTATCAGGCGCTTACGCCGCGTGCAGACTGCCGCGACCTTCTTGCTGGCCGTGATGGGCCCGGTTCTGGCGTTGCTCACATATCTTGTGATGGGTCCGCTGGATAAGGGCGCGTCGAGCAATTTTCTGCGCTTCGTGCTGCTGGTCGATCTGATCTATGTGATCATGGTCGCCGCGCTGGTGTCGCAAAACCTGATCCAGATGGTGTCCGCGCGCCGGCGCAGATCGGCGGGCTCTCGCCTACATTTGCGGCTGACGGGTGTGTTTGCGGGTATGGCGCTTTTGCCTACGATCACGGTGGCGGTTTTCGCGACGCTTTCGGTCAATATGGGGCTGGAGGCGTGGTTTTCAGACCGTGTGGGCCGGGTGGTCGACAATTCCGTGCTGGCCGCGCAGGCCTATGAAGATGAACACCGCCGCGATCTTGTGACGGATGCCGAGGCGCTGGCATCCTTGATCAATGCCACCCATCGCGCCGCGTTGTTCCTTGATGACGGGGAGCTGCGGCAGATCCTGACGCGCGGGCAGTTGGGCATTCAACGCGGCCTGCGGGAAGCCTTCGTGATTGACGGGACCGGCGATCTGCGCGCGCGCGGCGAACGGTCTTACCTCTTTGATTATGAACAACCCACGCAGACGCAAATCGCCGAGGCGCGGGAGACGGGTGTCTTGGTCATTCAGGATTGGGACAACAACGAATTCCGCGCGTTGATGCCGCTTGAAGAGATCCCGGATCGTTATCTCTATGTGAGCCGCGACGTGGATGGTGCGATCCTGAGCCTGCTGGATGAGACGCAGGAAACCGCTGTCTACTACCAGCAGCGGGAAAGCGAACGGGGTCGGGTGTTGTTTGAATTTGGCCTTCTGTACGTGGGCTTTGCCGTGATCCTGATCCTGGCTGCGATCTGGTTGGGGATGTGGTTTGCCGAACGTCTGTCACGGCCCGTGGGGCGACTGACGTCAGCGGCGCAGCGTGTGGGGGAGGGCGATCTGGATGTGCGGGTGCGGGAAGAGCAGGGCGATGACGAAATCGCGCAGCTCTCTACCTATTTCAACCAGATGACGCGGCAGTTGAAGGGGCAGCGCGACCGCCTGCTGGCCAATACCGAACAGATTGAACGCCGCCGCAGGCTGTTTGATTCCGTGCTGGGGTCGGTGTCCTCGGGCGTGGTCGGGCTTGAATCCGATGGGCGCGTGGCCTTCGTGAACCGCGCCGCCGAACGGCTGCTGGATTGGGATGATGAATCGCAGCAATCGCTTGCGCTCAGCGTGGCGATCCCCGAATTCGCAGGGCTGTTTGAAAAGCTGCAAGCGACGCCCAGCGGCTTCGTGCAGGAAGAGATCAAGGTGAGCCGTGGCGGGCGGCAGGAGAACCTTCTTGTACGCATGTCCACGCGGAGCCGCGGCGAGGATGCGTCCGAGGGTTATGTTGTGGCTTTTGACGATGTGACTGATCTTGTCACAGCGCAGCGTATGGCTGCGTGGGGCGATGTGGCCCGCCGCATTGCCCATGAAATCAAGAATCCGCTGACGCCGATCAAGCTGTCCGCCGAGCGGATCAAACGCAAATTCGGGCGGCAGTTGGAGGAGTCCGAGGCAGAGGCGCTGGAACAGCTCACCGACGTGGTGGTGCGTCAAACAGACGACTTGCGCCGCATTGTCGATGAGTTTTCCAAATTCGCCCGAATGCCCGAACCGCAAACGCGGCACGAGGATCTTTCGGCGCTGTTGAAAGAGGCGGTGGTGTTGCAGGAGGCGGGCCAGCCGGATGTGCGCTTCGTGACGGATTTCCACGGCGCAGAGATCTGGTCCGAGGTCGATGCCACGATGATTTCACAGGCGCTGACGAACCTGATCAAGAATGCGGGCGAGGCGATCGAGAGCTTGCAGGAGAAAGGCGCGCCGGAGGGGCACGCGCCGGAGGTGCAGGTGACCAGCCGCGTGGAAGACGAGACGGCGGTCATTGAGATTTCCGACAACGGGATAGGCTTGCCAGAGGACCGATCTCGCCTCTTTGAGCCGTATGTGACGACGCGGGAGAAGGGCACTGGCCTCGGCCTGCCCATCGTAAAGAAGATCATAGAAGAACATGGCGGAACGCTGTCCCTTGAGGATGCAGCACCTTTTGCGGAGGGCGCCCATGCGGGGGCCAAGGCCGTCATTCGCCTGCCCATTTTGGCAGGTGCTCCTGAGAAACATTTGAACGAAACTAAAGAAGCGGTGTGAGGATAGTATGAGCGACATTCTGATCGTAGACGACGAACGCGACATCCGTGAACTGATCTCGGATATTCTGATAGATGAAGGGTTTACGACCCGGCTGGCTGGCACCTCGGACGAGGCCATGGCGCAGATCCACGGCGAACAGCCGGCGCTTCTGATCCTCGATATCTGGCTCAAAGACAGCAACATGGACGGGATTGATATCCTAAAGACCGTGAAGCGCGATTACCCAGATGTGCCGGTGGTGATCATTTCCGGCCATGGCAACATCGAAATCGCGGTCGCGGCGATCAAACAGGGCGCGTATGACTTTATTGAAAAGCCCTTCAATATCGATCAATTGCTGGTCGTCATTCGCCGCGGGATGGAGACATCCCGCCTGCGGCGTGAGAACAACGCGCTGAGGCGGCAAGGCAGCGAGCCGTCGATCATGCTGGGCGACAGCCCGGCCTACCGGACGATGATTTCGCAACTGGACAAAGTGACCAAATCCAATGGCCGCGTGATGCTGAGCGGCCCGTCGGGCTGCGGCAAGGAGCTGGCCGCGCGGTACATTCACGCCAATTCGCTGAGGGCGGATGGACCGTTCGTGTCAGTCAACTGCGCGACGATTGAAAGCGACCGGATGGAGGAGGTTCTCTTCGGTCGTGAAAGCGAGGAGCGCGGGATCGAGACGGGGCTTCTGGAACAGGCCAATGGTGGGGTCATCTATTTCGATGAGGTCGCCGATATGCCCACTGGCACGCAGTCAAAAATCCTGCGCGTGCTGGTCGATCAAACCTTCCTGCGCGTGGGCGGGGCGGACAAGGTTCAGGTGGATCTGCGGGTGATTTCATCGACCAGCCGGGATCTGGAGGCTGAGATCGAGGCCGATCGGTTCCGCCGCGAACTGTATCACCGCCTGAACGTCGTGCCGATTGATGTGCCAAGCCTTGAGGAGCGGCGCGAAGATATTCCGATGCTGGCCACTCATTTCATCGAAATGCTGCACCGCGATCAGGGGCTTTCCATGCGCGGGATCAGTGGTGAAGCGGGGGCGCTTTTGCAAACCATGAGCTGGCCCGGCAATGTGCGTCAGTTGCGCAACGTGATTGAGCGCGTACTGATTTTGGGCGATGGGTCGGGCGATATCGAGGCGCGTGAGTTGCCGGGAGAAACGGAAGCGCCCGCCGAAGATGGCCGCGTGGTGCTGTCGGGTACGGTGGCGACCATGCCGCTGCGCGAGGCGCGTGAGGCATTTGAGCGGGAATACCTGCTGACCCAGATCAACCGCTTTGGCGGCAATATCAGCCGCACGGCAGAGTTCGTGGGCATGGAACGCAGCGCGCTGCATCGGAAGCTGAAGTCTTTGGGCGTGGTGACGGGCAACAAGGGCGCAATGCAACGGCATGAAGCGGCGGAGTAGCGCCTGCGGTCACGTTGTGTTTAACAAAGCGCCTTTGCACGGCCCTGGACGGGGCCTTGCGAAGGCGCGGCGGCCTAGAGTCCTTGATTCCGCGCCGCGCCTTTCGTGCGGGGTTCGGGCTTGGCCAATTCCCGGTCGATCAGGCGTTCAAACACGCCGCGCGGTTTGGTGCCGCGCGCCAACAGATCATACAGCACCGGCGTCACGAACAGCATCAGAACGCTCGACATCAAGAGCCCTGCGATGATCACCGTGCCGATGGCTGACCGGCTTTCGGCCCCTGCGCCCGTGGCCAGCACCAAGGGCAGGGCGCCCAAGACGGTCGATATCACGGTCATGGCAATGGGGCGCAACCGCAGGGCGGAGGCGCGCAGAACAGCCTCCCGCGCGGGGTAGCCACGATCGCGCAACTGGTTGGCAAACTCCACGATCAGGATGCCGTTCTTAGCGACCAATCCCACCAGCAGAATGATCCCGATCTGGGAATATATGTTGAGCGTCAGCCCCCCGAGCGCGATGGCGTAGATCGCGCCGGCCAGCCCCGCCGGAACCGTCAGCATGATCGTGATCGGGTGGGTGAAACTTTCGAATTGGGCGGCCAGCACCAGGAAGACGATCACCATGGCGAGGATCAGCACAAAGGCTATGCCCGATGAGGTGTCCTTGAAGGTCTGGGATTGCCCCTCATAGCCCAGCTTCGCGCCCAGGGGCAGAATGTCTTTTGCGGCCGCTTCGATCTCTGCGAGGACCGTGCCCAGATTGTACTCCGGATCTACGGCACCCGAGAGCTGGATGGATGGCAAACGGTCAAAGCGCCGGAGCGACGGGGAAGCGGCGTTTTCCTTGAGTGTGACCAGCGCGCCCAGCGGCACCAGCGTTTCGTCATCGGCGGCCCGGACGAACAGGTTGTCGATATCTGACGGCGCATCGCGGTCGGATTTCTCGGCTTGCAGGATCACGGGGTATTCGCGTCCGCGGCTGACAAAATTCGTCACCTCGCGCGAAGCCAGCATGGTTTGCAGCGTAGCCGCGATCACCTCGATCGGGATGCCCAGATCATCAGCACGGTTGCGGTCGATATCCAGATCAAGCTGGGGCAGGTTTTCTTCAAAATTGATCTCGGGATTCACGAGGCCGGGGATGTCTTGCGCGCGTTCCAGAAGGGCGGTGGCCCAGACTTCCACGCTTTCGAAATCCGGACCCCCGATGACAACTCTCACAGGTCTTGATGATCCGTGCAGGCCGAGGCCCGCAGGCGTCACCGGGAACCCCCGCGCCACGGTCACGCGGCCCATCTCGCGGCGCAGCTCGCCTACCAATGCGTCCACGCTTTTTGTCCGTTCCTCCCACGGCACAAGGCGGTAGACGACGAAAGATCGCCACGCCCGGTTTTGCCAGCCGGTGAAGGTGAAGACGGTCTCGACCACGCCGTCTTCCACATGGGGGGCAAGGATGTCCTCCACCTGCCGCGCGGCGAGGTCGGAGTATTCCACCGTGCTGCCTTGGGGCGCGGTCAACGGGATGAAGCCCACGCCGCGATCCTCCTTGGGGGCCAGTTCGCGGGGCAGGTTTTCGTAGAACAGCGCGGCCCCGGCCGTCACGGCCCCGGCCAGCACCAGCACCACCAGCGGCATGCGCAACGCGCCGGACAGCAGGCGATGATAGAGGGCGGCGACCCCATGGATTTCATCCTGGCCCTCGGGGCGCGGTTTGCCCTTGGCCAGAACACGGGACGCCAGCGCCGGGCAGGCCGTGAGCGCGACAAAGGTCGAAATCATCACCGTCCCCGCCAGCACCCAGCCGAACTCGACGAAAAGCCGCCCCACCTGGCCCGGCATGAAGGAGAGCGGCACGAAGACGGCGATCAGGGTGATCGACGTGGCGATGACGGCGAATGTCACCTGTTCGGACCCGCGCAGGGCCGCAACCAGCGGGCTTTCCCCATTCTCGATCCGGCGCTGGATATTTTCGAGCACGACGATGGCGTCATCGACCACCAGTCCGATGGCAAGGAGCAACGCAAGCAGGGTCAGCGTGTTGATGGAAAACCCCCAAGCCGCGATCAAGATGAAACATCCGATCAGAGAAACGGGGATTGCAACAGCGGGTACCAAAGTGGCGCGGGGGGATCGCAGGAAAAGCAGGATCACCAGTACCACGAGGCCGAGCGATATTGACAGGGCTATCAGCACCTCGCGAATGGAGGCACCCACGAACAGCGCATCGTCAGACCCCACGATGATCTCCATGCCGTCAGGCAGGGTGGGGGTGATCGTCGCAATCTCTTCGCGCACGGCTTTGGAAATGGCCAGTGTATTGGATTGGCTTTTGCGCAGCACGGCGATACCCACGGCATCCGTTCCATTGGTGCGCACGATGGTGGTTTCATCGGCAACGCCCGCCTCTACCCGCGCCACATCGCCGAGACGCACAGGGTAGCCCGCCACCCGGTCAATCACCACGTCGCGGAAATCATCGAGGCTGGACAGCCGGGAGTTCAGACGCACCGAAAGCTGGCGGTTTTCAGATTTTAGAATGCCGGAAGGCAGTTCGAGATTGTTGCGCCTGAGCGCGTCCTCCACATCCGCCACGGTCAATTGACGCGCGGCCAATGCGCGGCGGTCGAGCCAGATGCGGACGGCAAAGGGGCGGTTTCCGTATATGCGCAGGTCGGCCACGCCGTCGATGGTCGCCAGGCGGTCCGCCAGAAAGCGATCGATATAGTCTGTTATCTCTGCCGTGGTCATGCGCGGGGAAGTGATGGCGAGCCGCATCACCGGATCGCCGTCGGAATCGGCCTTGATCACGCGGGGGTCTTCGGCTTCTTCCGGCATGCGGGGGGTCACGCGGCCTACGGCATCGCGCACATCCGCCGCGGCGGTCTCGATATCGGTGCCTTCATCGAAGGTCAGACGGATGATCGACCGGCCTTGGCGGCTTTCAGAGCTGATGGAGCGCAGCCCTGTCGTGGCCGACGCGGCCCCTTCGATCAATTCGGTGATGTCGGTGTCGATCACCTCGGGCGAGGCGCCCTGATAGGTCGTGTTGATCGTAACGCTGGCCTGATCCACATCCGGCAATTCGCGAATGGGCAGGGTTTGCAGCGCGCCAAGGCCAAAGACCACCAGCAAAAGCGAGGCCACCGCCGCCAGAACCGGGCGGCGGACGGACATGCCCGGCAGGGTCACGTGTCGCCATCCGTGCTGGGCGTCGCCTCAGCGGGGGCATCTAGCACGCGGATCGCCTTGCCGTCTGACACACTGCCCAAGCCCCGCACGATCACCTCTGCGCCATCCTCCAGCCCTTGGGTGATGGCCACCATGCCGTCCTGGCGTTGACCGGTGGTGACGCGCAGGCGCGTGGCTTTGCCGTCCTGCACCACGAAGACATAGGTTTCGGCCGCCTGGAACACGACCGCCTCTTCGGGGACAACGACATTTTCCGTCTCGCGCAGCGTCAGGGTAAGGGACATGAACATGCCAGCCGGCAATAGGCTGTCAGGATTGGGGATGATGGCACGGGCGCGGAAAGAGCGGCTCACCGGGTCAATGCGGCTGTCGAGGGCCGCGATCTGGCCGCCGAAACTCTGGCCCGGAAAGGCGGCGGAACGGGCGGCGATCTGCTGACCGATGCGGACAGAGGAAAACAGCGTTTCGGGCAGGGAAAATTCCACCTCCACGTCGCTGAGATCATCGAGCGTGGTGATCATGTCCCCTTCACCGATCCATGCGCCAGGGTCGATTTCAGACAGGCCGACGATGCCGCTGAAAGGCGCGGTGATGGTGCGATTGGCAAAGCGTTGTTCGGCGCGGTCCAGCTGCGCGCGCGCCTCTGCCAGACGGGCGGTGGTATCCTCCAGCGTGGCCTGACTGACCGCGGCGGAACCGATCAGCTGTTCGACACGGGTCAGCGCTTGTTCGCGTTCGATCACACGGGCGCGGGCCTCGGCCAGGTCAGCGCGTTCGATATTGTCATCCAGTCGGACCAGCAGATCGCCGCGCGTCACCCTTTGGCCCGGTGCGATCATGAGTTCGACCACGCGCCCGTCATCTTCGGGCACGATCTGCACGGATTGGCGCGCGCGGGTGGTGCCCACGGCCTCTACCGTCTGGGCCATGACCTGCGTGGTGGCGGGGGCCAATTCCACCGTGACGGCGGACTGGGTGCGGGGGGCGAAGGTCTCTTCTGCGGGGCGGTATTCCTGCCATGCCAGATAGCCGCCATAGGCCAGACCGCCCAAGAGGCACAAAAGCAGGATCTGCTTTCCCAGAGAGCTGTCTTTGGATGTGGTTCTTGACATGGCGTTCCCAATGGGCACGGCATTTGGCCGGGCCGTGAGTGTAGGGTAGCGGATATGGCGGGGATGGCAACGGCAGGAGGGGCGGGCACCGCACGACGGTCACGCAAAGGTGAGCTTTGTTTGCAAAGGCCTGCGGCGCGCAGGAAGGGCGGACTAAGGGCGCTTGGGCCGCCGCCCCGTCGCGGCGACAGGCAAACGCTATCGCCGGGTTCATGTCAGCGCCCCTTGGTCAAAGAGGTGCTGTTCACAGGGCTGGGTCGCCAGGCCTAGGCTCGATGATGGGGCGACCCATGGCTCAGATGGTTGGGCTTACTGCCGCAAATCCGCCGCGACAGCACGCATCTGATCAAGAGGCACAAACCCCCGCAACATGCGGTTTTCCATGACGAAGGTGGGCGTGCCGTTGATTTGCAGTGCGCGGGCCAGGTTGTGGTTGGCCGCGATCACGTCATCCACATCGGGGCTGTTCATATTGTCCACAATTGCGCCACCGTCGAGCCCGAGCGCATCCGCCAGACGCGTCAGCGCGCGTTCGGTGAAGTCGCCTTCGAAAGCCAAAAGCGCGTCATGGACCGCCTTGTAGGCATCGTCGCCTGCCGTTTGCAGCGTCGATATGGCGAAACGAGACGCGATCAGCGATTGTTCCCCGAGGATCGGGAATTCTTTCACGACAAAGCGGATATTGCCATCCGAGCTGATCAACTCCTCCACATCCGGGACGGCGCGGCGGCAAAAACTGCATTTGTAGTCGATGAACTCCACCAGCGTGATGTCGCCTTCGGGGTTGCCGCCACTCCAGCTGTGAGTGTCATTGAAAATATCGTCCGAGAAGCTGGCCACCAGTTCTTTGTCGGCGATTTCCTGCGCCATCGCATCGCGCTGTTCCAGCACGGACACGGCCTCCATGATCACTTCGGGATTTTCCAACAGGTAGTTGCGCACTTCCTCGCGGAAAACTTCGCGTTCGGCGTCGGACATGTTGTCGATGTCGAGTGCAACAGCCGGGGTGGCGAGGCCGAGCGCCAGAACCGCAACGGCGAGGCGTTTGGTCATGGATTGGAACATCTTGTCAGTCCTCCGTCCTGATGTCCTGCGTTTAGATCATTTTACCACGTAAGCCAAGCGTCGGCTCCGGCCTTTTCGTTTGCGATGATGCGCCTTATGAGATGGGGCTACACTAGGAAGAAATCCATGCGAAACTCAACCCGATCTGAAGTTGATCCCTTTATTGTGATGGACGTGATGGAGGCCGCGCGCCAGGCGGAGGCCGAAGGGCGCCATGTCATCCACATGGAGGTGGGCCAGCCGGGCACGGCCGCGCCCGAGGCGGCCCGCGCGGCGCTGGCTGCAAAGATGGAGCGTGATCCGATGGGTTACACCGTCGCGCTGGGCTTGCCCGCGCTGCGGGCACGGATCGCGCGGCTCTATCACGACTGGTACGGCGTCGACCTGAACCCGGACCGGGTGATCGTGACGTCCGGGTCGTCGGGGGCGTTTCTTCTGGCGTTTTCGGCGCTCTTTGACAGTGGCGACCGGGTGGGGATCGGCGCGCCGGGTTATCCCAGTTACCGCCAGATTCTCAAGGCGCTGGGTCTTGTGCCGGTCGATATCGAAACCGCGCCCGAGAACCGGCTGCAACCGGTGCCGGGGGATTTGGCGGGCCGCGATCTGGCGGGGCTGATGGTGGCAAGCCCGGCCAACCCGACGGGGACCATGCTGGACCATGCTGCCATGAAAGCACTGATCGAGGCCACACAGGCGGCAGGCGCGTCCTTTATCAGCGATGAGATCTATCACGGCATTGAATACGAGGCCAAAGCCGTCACGGCGCTGGAAATCAGCGATGAGACCTACGTGATCAATTCGTTTTCCAAGTATTTTTCCATGACCGGGTGGCGCGTCGGCTGGATGGTGGTGCCCGAGGGTCATATCCGCACGGTGGAACGGTTGGCGCAGAACATGTTCATCTGTGCGCCCCATGTCTCTCAGGTGGCGGCGCTGGCAGCGATGGATTGCGACGCCGAATTGCAGGCCAATATGGATGTCTACCGGGCCAATCGTGCACTCATGCTGGAGGGGCTGCCGGAGGCCGGGTTCGATCGCATCGCGCCGCCCGACGGGGCGTTTTACGTCTATGCGGACGTGTCGCATTTGACCGATGACAGCCGGGCCTTTGCGGCACAGATCCTCGACAAGGCAGGCGTGGCCGTGACGCCCGGGCTGGATTTTGACCCCGTGCGCGGGGCGGGCACCTTGCGGTTTTCCTATGCGCGCAGCACCGAGGATATTGCGGAAGGCCTGAAGCGGCTCAAGGACTTCATGGCGGCGCGCTGAGACAAAAAGCGCTCCGCGCGGGAGTGTTTCCGGCCAAAAAGAAGCCTGTAGGCAATTGAGCCCTGCTGGTGTAATCTGCCGGAAACGACCGAAAAAACACGGCGGAGCAGGATGATCAGGATTTTTTGGGCCCTTGGTGTGGCGGTTGTGGCGCTGTGCGTCATGGTGCCTCGTGCCGCGATTGCGACGGACCTTTCAGGGCTGGCACGGGTGATGGCGGAGACCTCTGGGATGGAGGATGTATCCGGCGGCGTGGAGATCACGCTGGACCTGACGCAAGGCGTGCCATTTCGCGTCTTCACGCTGGCAGAGCCTGAGCGGCTCGTGATGGATTTCCGAGAGGTGGACTGGACCGGCGTTGACGCGGAGGCGTTGGACCGGGCCGAGGGCGTTTTTGCCGTGCGTATGGGGGCGTACCGGCCTGGCTGGTCGCGCATGGTGGTCGATCTCAACGCGCCCTTTGCCGTGGCCACGGCCAATGCGGAAATTGATGAAGAAACTGGCGCGGCGCGGCTTTCGGTACGGTTGCAGGAAGTGGATGCGATGACCTTTGTGGAACGCTCCGGCGCGCCCAAGTTACCGGGTTGGGCCGCGCCTGAGGACGGGTTGCCGCCCGTGCATTTTGGACGGCAGACCGGAGACGCACCTTTGCTTGTCGTTCTTGATCCGGGCCATGGCGGCGTGGATCCGGGGGCCGAGCGGGAGGGCACTAATGAAAAGGAATTGATGCTGCGCTTCGCGTATGAGCTGCGCGACACGCTGATCCGGGCCGGAGGGTTTGATGTCGCCATGACACGGAACGAAGACATGTTTGTGTCGCTCGACCGGCGTGTGGCGATTGCCCATAATCTGGGTGCCGACGTGTTCATTTCTCTTCATGCGGATGCGCTGACGAACGGGCGGGCGCATGGGGCGACAGTGTATACGCTGTCTGATACCGCTTCTGATGAGGCCAGCGCCGCACTGGCGGCGCGCCACAACCGGGATCAGATCCTTGCCGGGGTTGATTTGTCAGAGCAGGACGATGTGGTGGCCGATGTGTTGATCGATCTGGCGCGCACCGAGACACGGCCGCGGTCCGAGACGCTGGCCGAGGCGATCCGCGTTGGGATCCAGGATCAAAATCTGCCGCTTATCTCAAGGCCGTTGAGATCGGCAGGCTTTTCCGTGCTGAGATCGCCCGACATTCCCTCTGTTCTGGTCGAGCTTGGATTCCTGTCGAGCGAGCGTGATCTGGCAAACATACAAGACCCGGATTGGCGTGCGAAGATGGCCGCGGCTATCCGCGATGCCTTGAAGGCCTGGCGGATCGCGGATGCGGCGTCTTCGAGGTTGGTGCGGCAGTAAGCGGTGACGTGCCGTCAAAACGTTCCAAAACGTGTATGTGTTTTGACGCCGGGATACACGCCCAATATATGTGAGTGCGGGTCAAACAGAGGAGTTGGCCGATGCTGCGTGGCATCATGTCCTTTTTCGGATCGATCTTTAGCCTGCTGACGCTTGTGGTGCTTATGGTGGCGCTTAGCCTCGGCGCGGTGTTCTTTGTCTATGGCAAGGACCTGCCCAGCCATGAATCGCTGGCCAATTACACTCCGCCCACGATCAGTCGGATTTATTCCACCGAAGGGCGCATCATTGACGAATTCGCCGAAGAGCGCCGTCTGTTCACCCCCGCCGAGGAAATTCCCGATCTGGTGAAGCAGGCCTTCATCAGTGCGGAGGACAAGAATTTCTACAACCACGCAGGTTACGATGCGCGGGGGATCGCGGCCGCGCTGGTGGAGGCGGTGCAGTCGCGGGGGCAGACCCTGCGGGGGGCCTCCACCATCACGCAGCAGGTCATGAAGAACTTCCTGCTGTCGGGCGACCGCCGGATCGAGCGCAAGATCAAGGAGATCATTCTGGCCACGCGGATCGAGGATACGCTGGACAAGGAAGACATTCTGGAACTGTACATGAATGAGATCTTCCTCGGTCAGAACTCCTATGGCGTGACGGCAGCGGCGCAGACATATTTCAACAAGGGGCTCGACGATCTGGCCCCGCATGAGGCGGCATTTCTGGCGTCCATGCCCAAGGCGCCTTCTGACTTTCATCCTGTCCGGCAGAAAGACCGGTTGCGGGAGCGCCGCGACTTCGTGCTCAAGGAGATGTTCGAGAACGGTTACATCAGCCGCGAGGTGATGGACGCAGAAATGGCCGAACCGGTGCGGTCGGTCCAGAACGGCGATTTCGCGCCCTTCCGGGACAGCCTGCCACCCCGGGATTACTTCACCGATGAAATTCGCCGCCAGCTGAGCCAGGATTTCGGGGAAGGGGAGTTCTTCACCGGTGGTCTGGCCGTGCGGGCGACCATTGATCCCGAATTGCAGGTCGAAGCGGCCCATGCGCTACAGCGGCAGCTGGAGACCTATGATCGCAATCGCAAGACATGGCGCGGGACCGGGATTGTCCTGCCGCCCGAGGTGCTGGAGGGCAATGCGTGGCGCGCGGCACTGGCGGATGTTGAGGTGTCGCGGGACGTGAACCTGAACGGAAAATGGTATCCGGCGGTGATCCTTGAGATTGGCGATCAGCGGATGCGCGTCGGGATTGAGGGTGTAGAGGAAACAGAGGCCGAGTCCCACGTCATTCCGCGTAAGGATATCGGTTGGCTGCCCGGGAATTTCCAAGAGACGTTCAAGGTGGGCGAAGTGGTCCATGTGCGCCGTATGACGGCCGATGATGATGGCTCTTTCATTCGCTGGACCTTGCGTCAGGTGCCCGAGGTGCAGGGCGGCTTCGTGGCGATGGATGTGAACACTGGCCGCGTTCTGGCGATGCAGGGCGGCTTTTCCTATCAGCATTCGGTGTTCAACCGCGCCACGCAGGCGCAGCGACAGCCGGGGTCGAGCTTCAAGCCCTTTGTCTATGCTGCGGCTTTGGACAGTGGCTATTCGCCTGCCACGATCGTGATTGACGCCCCCATTGAGATCAACACGCCGCAGGGTCTGTGGCGGCCGCGCAATTCCACCAACCAGTTTTATGGGCCGACGCCGCTACGCACCGGGATCGAGATGTCGCGCAACCTGATGACCATCCGTCTGGCACAAGAGGTGGGTATGGATGTGGTCGCGGATTACGCTGAGGATTTCGGTGTCTATGACGACATGGGCGCGTTTCTGGCGAATTCACTGGGGTCGGAGGAAACCACGCTGTACAAGATGGCCGCCGCCTATGCGATGTTCGCCAATGGCGGGGAACGGGTGGAGCCCACGCTTGTGGACCGGGTGCAGGACCGCAACGGGCGTACGATCTACAGCCATGACAGCCGCGAATGCCTCGATTGCGACAATGCCAATCTGCGACCGGGGCAGGCGCCCGCCATTCGCACGAACCGCCAGCGCGTCATGGATGAAATCACGGCCTACCAGATCACGTCCATGTTGCAGGGCGTGGTGGACCGGGGCACGGCGTCGGGCGCGATCAACCTGCCGGTGCCGATTGCTGGCAAGACCGGTACGACCAATGATGCGCGCGACGTGTGGTTCGTGGGATTTTCTTCGAACATCGTGGCCGGCTGTTACATCGGGTATGACCAGCCGCGCAGTCTGGGCCGGAGCGCGTTCGGGTCTTCCATGTGCGGTCCGGTGTTCCAGAGCTTCATGTCCAAGGCCATCAAGAAATACGGGGGCGGCAAATTCGAGGTGCCCGAAGGCGGGCGGTTTATCAAGATTGACCGCTATTCTGGCGCGCGTCTGCCCGATGGCGCCAGCGGCTCCTATGTTGTGGCGGAGTTCTTCCGCGACGGGGAAGAACCACTCTTTGGTTACGTCTTCGATGGCGGATTTGCCATGGGCAACGATTTGCAGCTTTTCGAGGAAGAGCGGTATCCTGATGACGGAACGGGTCAGTCGGACGGCGGGCAATCCAGCTTCGGTTCACTCAGCTCTGGCGGGCTTTATTGAGGTCTGCAATCCTGCGTGGGGCAGGGTCTGATCGCTGCGTTTGGACCGTTTGGGGATGGGCACCTGACCGCCGCGATTTACGATTCGTTCCTTGTTCCTAAAATTTGAAGCTAAAATAGAAACAATTTCGAATTATTTATTAAACTGGTCACGCATGTCCGTCCTGATGTGCCACTTTTTATGGCCAAAATCTGGCAAAGTGACACAGCTCCAGAGGTTCCAATTCTTCGGTAAACAGAAACGATTTTGGTCTTCCGGCTTGCACCGAGACTTGTGAATCCGCACAGCCTAAGATTGAAAGCACAGAGTTTTCAATAACCTTCCGCTTCTCTATGGCGTCACGGTGTTCAACTTATACGGATAAGCGTTTCCAAAACGGAAACAACCCCATGGCCAAATCTGGGCAAGGCATGTCCAAAATGTGGCTTTTTTGAGGAGAGATTTCGCTTTCCCCGAATGCGCCCCTTGGCTAATTTCTCAACGTGCCTGACTGGGGGGTGCATAGAGGTTTGGGGCGACCGACCTGTGTGACGTGAAGTGCGTCGCGCCGGGGTCTGGTCGACAAAATTGTCGAACGACCTTCAGTGAATAGGCGGCCTTTTTGGGGAGGCTCGCAAGACTGACCGGTGCGGTTGCTGAGCAAAAGCTCGGGTGTGATTGAGTGTTGTGTGTGCACCAGGGGAAGGGAAGGACATGCGAATGACCGAGAAGATGAAGACTGCCAAAACGGCCGACACCCCAGCCATGTCCAATGTTGTGCCCTGCTTTACACCGGGCACGGTGATCGCAACGCCGACGGGTGAAAAGCCCGTGGAAACGCTGGCGGTGGGTGATCGCGTCCTGACCCGTGATAACGGCTTGCAAGAGATCCGGTGGATCGGCTCCAGCCGTCTGAGTGCGCAAGATCTCAAGGCGTCGCCCGACTTGCGCCCGGTGCTGATCCGGTCCGGCGCGTTGGAGCATGGCCTGCCCGAGGCAGACATTCTTGTCAGCCCGTGGCACAGCGTCCTGATCCAGAGCGCCTCCACCCGCATGTTCTTTGACGAAAACGAGGTTCTGGCCGCTGCCGCCGACCTGACCGGGATCGAGGGCGTGGACGTGGTGGATGCCAATGAGGTGACCTACATCCACTTCATGTTCGACCGCCACGAGGTGGTTTTGTCGAACGGGTTCTGGTCCGAAAGCCTGCGCCCCGATGCGGCGGTGCTGGCCAGCATGGGTGCTGCACAGCGCAACCAGATTTTGAAACTCTTCCCTGAGTTGCAGGATGTCGAAGGCCAGAAAGCCTATCAATCCGCGCGCCGTTCGCTGTCTCGGGCGGAAAGCAAACTGTTGATCAAGTAACGAGTGATGCAGCCAGGCCCGCGACGCGTATTTGTCGAAAGGGTCTTTTGAGACCAGCTTGGGGGTTTCGTCTGGTTTCTGAAAAACAGCCTCGGCGTGATCGCCGGGGCTGTTTTTTTGCGCTGGTGCCTTGGCGCGATGGGGTGGAGAACGCCCATCTATCGGGTCACGGCTGGAGAGATATCATCCCGGTGCGATGGTCGAGGAACAACCAGCCATTCATGCCCGCAATCGTTCCCCCTCCGGGTCGAAAAGGGCCTGTGTGAGAAGGCGCGCAGGGCGCATTTCGCCCAGGATTTCGATTTCGGCTTCCAGCCCGTCTTTGGCGGCGTCGCGGGGGATGAGGGCCATGGCGATGGATTTGCCTGCAAAGTGGGAATAGCCGCCGGAAGTGCAGAAGCCCTGGACCTTGCCATCGATCCAGACCGGTTCGTAGCCATGGACGTCAGCATCCAGCGCGTCCACTTCAAAAGGCATAAGGCTGCGTGCGGCCCCTGTTGCGCGCTCTTCTTCTGCCGCCGCGCGGCCGACGAAATCTGTGTTCTTGGAGAACTGGATGAAACGGTCCATGCCGGTTTCCCCGGGCGTGTAGTCGGGCGAAAATTCCGACAGCCAGGAGCCGAAGAAGCGGTCGAGGCGCAGGGACATCATCGCGCGCATGCCAAAGGGGCGCATGCCGTGGGTTTGGCCTTCCGCCCAGAGCACGTTCCAGAGGGCGCGTTGGGACATGGGATCGCAATAAATCTCATAGCCCAGATCGCCGGTGTAGCTGACCCGTTGGACAAGGCAATCGACCATGCCGATGGTGGCTTTGCGCACGTCCATGAAGCGCATACCCGTAAGGTCATCGCGGGTGCAGGCCAGCAGCACCTCGCGGGATTTGGGGCCTGCAATCTGGAAGCCATTGAGGCGGTCGGAGATGTTTTCGACGCGCACGCCCGTCGCTTCGTTCTGTTCAAACCAGCGCATGTGATAAGCCTGCGCACCATAGCTGGCCGTCAGTTGGAAGGCCCCTTCGGAGAGGCAGGAGACGGTGAAATCGCCAATCAGACGTCCCTTGGGGGAGAGCATGGGTGTCAGCGACACGCGGCCTTGTTTGGGGATGCGGCCTGCCATGATCCGGTCGAGCCAGTCGCGGGCATTTGGCCCTGTTACCAGATACTTACCGAAATTGTGGACCTCGTTGATGCCGACGCTTTCGCGGACGGCCTTGACCTCGCGCGCGGTGGCCTCCCACGCGTTGGAGCGGCGGAAGGACGGGGTTTCAAAGCGTGGTTCGTCGCCTTCCGCGAAGTAGTTCACGACCTCGAGCCCATACTGGTGACCCCAGACCGCGCCCATGCTGTCGAAGACGTCATACATGGGGGTTGTGTTGAAGGGGCGGGAGGCCGGAAGTTCTTCGTTGGGGTAGGCCACGGAGAAGCGTTTTTGGTAGTTTTCAATGGATTTGGGCAGGGTGTAGCCCGGTGTGATCCAGTCGCCGAAGCGGGAGACATCCATGGCGGTCACGTCGCGTTCGCATTCGCCTTCGATCATCCATTGGGCGAGCATGAGGCCGACGCCGCCGCCCTGGCTGAAGCCGGCCATGACACCGCAGGCAGACCAGTAGTTGCGCAGACCCGGGACAGGACCCACGAGAGGGTTGCCGTCCGGCGCGAAGGTGAAGGGGCCGTGGATGACGGATTTGACGCCCGCGCGTTCAAGGGAGGGGAAGCGATTATAGGCGAAGTTGATGGAGTGTTCGATCTTGTCGAAATTGTCGGGCAGGAGTTCGTGGCCGAAATCCCAAGAGGTGCCATCGATGGCCCAGGCTTTGCAATTTTGTTCGTAAAAACCGATACATAGCCCGCGACCTTCCTGCCGGAGGTAGCTTTCACCGGCAGGGTCCATGACGTGAGGATGCTCACCGCCTGCGTCGATGATCTCGGCAATTTCAGGCACTTCTTCGGTGACGAGGTACTGGTGTTCCATGGGGTAGAGGGGAACGTAGACGCCGGCCATGGCACCCACCTCCCGCGCCCAGAGGCCCGCGGCGTTGACGACGTGTTCGGCGTGGATCGTGCCCTTGTCGGTGACCACATCCCACGTGCCGTCAACCCGTTGATTAGTCTCAACAACTTTGCAGTGGGTTTCAATTGTCGCCCCGCCCAAGCGGGCGGCTTTGGCGTAGGCATGGGTGGTCCCAGACGGGTCGAGATGGCCGTCGAGGGGATCGTACAGCGCGCCGAGGATGCCGTCGGTGTTGGTGACGGGGGCGATCTTCCTGATTTCCTCGGGGCCGACGATTTCGGTTTCCAGCCCCATGTAGCGGTGCTTGGCACGTTCCGCGAGCAGCATGTCGAAGCGATCCTGATTGTCGGCAAGGGTCACGCCGCCCACGTGAT
>CAYMEC010000052.1:0-1832 GCA_964389425.1 uncultured Roseovarius sp. | reverse complement strand
AGCAGCATGTCGAAGCGATCCTGATTGTCGGCAAGGGTCACGCCGCCCACGTGATGGAGGCCGCAGGACATGCCGGTGATGTCCTCCAACTCCTTGTAAAGTTTGATAGTATAGCCCTGGAGGGCGGCCATGTTGGTGTCGCCGTTCAGCGTGTGAAAGCCCCCGGCTGCGTGCCAGGTGGAGCCGGAGGTGAGCTCGGAGCGTTCCAGCAGCATCACGTCGGACCAGCCCAGTTTCGTCAGGTGATAAAGGACGGAAGCGCCGACAACGCCGCCGCCGATGACGGCCACTCGGGTGGAGGTTTGCATGGGTGATCTCCCTGGGCTTGAGTATGATCCAGAGACTGTCTTTTGTGCGCGGAACGGCATGCCTGTCAGCGACACATCATGTCGCAATCCGATTCTTTGGTTAACGGGCCGCAAAAGCAGGGATTTGGGCATCGGTATCACGTCGGTATTGCGTCGGTATTGCGTCGGTATCGGGTGCGCAGGGCAGGGGGATGAATGTGGCGCACGGATATGCGCGCCACGAGATGTGGTTTGGCGCGCAACAGAGGGTGAGATTCTACAAAACTTGAATGGCGCCCGAGGGGATGTCGGCGGGGGCGACGCCCACCAGCACAAGGCGGAAGCCTTCGCCGCCGGTGGTCTGAACCAGAATGTCAGTGTTGACGCCATTGCCGACCAGATCAAGCGTGTCGACGGGAAAGCCCTCGATTACGAGCAACTCGGCTGTCGGGTCGAAATCGATGATCACGGCGGCTGGGACCTGATTGGCCGGGTCAGGGGCATAGACATCCGCGACCGGGTCGCCGGTGCCTGCGTATTCCACGGTGAACTGATCGATGCCCGCGTCGCCCAGCAGGACAATTCTGTCAGCGCCGACAAAGACGCGCCCGGGGTCGTTGCCCAACCCTGCCACAAGGGTGTCATCGCCTTCGCCGCCGTCCGCGATCACCTCATCAAAGGCGAAGATGAGGTCATCGCCGGCGTCGCCGTCTGCGCTCACCTCGTCACGTGCGGTGATGGTGTCGTTGCCTTCGGCGCCTTCCGCGCTGCTTTCGTCGATGGAGGTGATGATGTCATTGCCCAAGCCGCCAAAGGCGATGGCCCGCCCGGATCCGGTGAGCGTGTCATCGCCTGCGCCGCCTTCGCCCAGGCTGTTGCCGGACAGGATCATGGTGTCATTGCCGTTCTGTCCCAGCACCACGCCATTGCCGCTGGCGATCAGGATGTCATCGCCGCCAAGGCCCGCCCCGGTGCCAAAGCCAGACACGGTGAGGGTGTCGGAGCTTTCCGTGCCGAGGACAAATTCGTTTCCGGTGGCCGTGTTCGTTTGGCCGCCGCTGTCGCTTTGGATGGAGATGATGTCATTCACGAATTGCGCGGGGATGACATCTTCCACCAGCACTTTGAAGCCGGTGCCGTCGCTTTGGGTGATCAGGAGTTCGCTGTCGTCCATCCCGTTGCCCACCACCTCGACCCGGTCGAAGGCGAAGCCTTCGATGGCGATCATCTCTGTCGCGGGGTCGAAATCGGTGATGGTGATGCTGGGGTCCTGAGTGGCGGGATCTGCGGTGAAGAGCCCGCTGAGAAAGCCGGAAAAGTTGATGGCATCGATGTTGAATTGGTCGACGCCTTCGCCGCCTGTCAGTTCCACGTTGACGAGGTCCTTGGACACCACGGCTGTGAGCGTGTCATCGCCCAAGCCCCCATCGGCTAGAGCTGGTACGGCGGGATTGGCGATGACGTTTGGGTCAAAGCCGGGGCCGTTGCCTGCAAAGAGCACATCATTGCCCGCTTCGCCGAAGACGGAGGCGTTGAGCCCTGCGC
>CAYMEC010000051.1:0-26007 GCA_964389425.1 uncultured Roseovarius sp. | reverse complement strand
GTGAACGGCAAAGAGATGAACGCCTATTTCGCGCGTCCCGTGTTGCAGATGATCCTGCGCCAGCCGTTCTCGGTGGCCGGTGTCGAAGACCAGTTCGACGTGATGGCGACCGTGAAGGGCGGTGGCCTGTCCGGTCAGGCCGGTGCGGTGAAGCACGGCATTTCCAAGGCGCTCCAGCTTTATGACCCGTCCTTGCGCGGAGCACTCAAGGCGGCAGGGTTCCTGACGCGCGACAGCCGCGTGGTGGAACGGAAGAAATACGGTAAGCGCAAGGCGCGCCGGAGCTTCCAGTTCTCCAAGCGTTGATCGCTGTTGGTTTCGGGAAGGGCCGTCCTTTGGGGCGGCCTTTTCTTTTTCCGGGCTCTGCCTGTTATGCCGAAGCCAATGGCCTCGACGCTCTTCCGGGATATTTATTGTAAAAAGAATGACTTGGCTGGCGACGCGGTGACAGGACTTTTCTTGTTTTTCAGGGGGTCAATGCGTATAAGAGGGCCGAGCAAAAAGGGGCGCTGGCATGCAATACAGGCGAGAGATTGACGGGCTCAGGGCGGTTGCGGTGCTGCCGGTCATCCTGTTTCACGCAGGGCTGACCTTTTGGAGCGGTGGCTATGTCGGGGTCGACGTGTTTTTCGTCATTTCGGGTTACCTGATCACGACCATCCTGATTGCCGAGCGGGAGGCGGGGACATACTCGCTTTGGGGCTTTTACGAGCGGCGCGCGCGGCGGATTCTGCCCGCGCTGTTTGTCGTTTTGCTTGCGACGGTGCCCTTTGCCTGGGCGTGGATACCGCCCTATCCCTTCGAGGACTATGCCAGGTCGCTGGCCTTTGCCGCGCTCTTTATCTCCAACGTGCATTTTCTGGAGCATGGGGGGTATTTCGACCTCTCCGCTGATTTGCGCCCCCTGTTGCACACCTGGAGCCTTGCGGTGGAGGAGCAGTATTACGTGATCTTCCCGTTGGTGCTGGCGTTGTTGGGGGTGTTTTCGCGTTTCAAGCATTTGGCGGTGTTTTTCGTGCTGGCGGCGGCCTCGCTGGCGGTGGCGGAATGGGGGTGGCGCAATTACCCCAGCCAGAATTTCTATTTCACGCCGTCGAGATTCTGGGAGTTGCTGGCGGGGTCAATCTGTGCGGCCATGCTGTACAAGCGAGAGCCCTACAAGAATGACATTCTGGCCGGGCTTGGGCTGGCCATGATCCTCTATTCCGTGGTCTTTTTCGACAATTCCATTCCGTTCCCGTCGGTTTACACGCTGGTGCCGGTGGTGGGCACCTGCCTTATCATTTTATGTGCAAAAGAAGGAACTTACACCTCGAAGCTGTTGTCGGTGGGTCCGTTGGTCTGGGTGGGGTTGATCAGTTATTCGGCCTATCTGTGGCATCAGCCGTTGTTCGTGTTCGCGCGGATCAAGAGCCTGATGGAGCCCAGTTTTGCGCTGATGATGGTTCTGGCGGTGGCCTCTTTGGGGTTGGCGTATCTGACCTGGCGGTTCGTGGAACAGCCGTTCCGTGGGAAAACACCGCTGGTGCTGCCCAAACGGGGGGCAATGTTGGGGGTGTCTGGCGCGGCGATTGTGGTGATCGCCAGTTTCGGGCTTTGGGGAAAGTTCGCCGAAGGGTTTCCCAGCCGGTTGAACCTTGGGCAGTCGGCCTATCTTGATCAGCTGCACTACCAGACGACGGTGCCTGGTTTGACGGGCAAATGCGGCAAGCGATCCGGGACAGTTGAGTATCCGCTGTGCGAGTATCACAGTCCCGATACCCCCGAGCGGGCGATCGCGCTGACCGGGGACAGCCATTCCAACGTGTTGCTGCCCGCATTTGACGAGCTTCATAAGGAATTGAACGCGACCGTTTACATTGGCCATCTTGGCGGGTGTCCGCCCCTTTTGGGCGTTTGGCAAGCGCGTCTGGATGGGCAGAGCATGAAGTGCAATCAGGCGGCCACGCAATATGCCGAGCAGATCGCAGAAGTGGGTGTCGATACGGTCATTCTGGCCGCGCGGTGGTCACTTTACGCCACCGGCACCTATGACGCGCCGGACCCCCGGTTCTACATGCGCACGGAGCAGGCGGGCGGGCGGTTGAGCGCGGAAGAGGCGCTGGCCAATTTCGAGACGGGGTTGCGCAACTCGGTCAAATTCTACCGCGATGCCGGGATTGACGTGATCATCGTCAACCAGGTGCCGCAGCAGCGCAAGATCCCCGGTGTTCTGGTGCAGGATGCGATGATGATCGGGGCCGACGATGCGGAGGCCAAGGCGCTCTTTGAACGCACATTTGTGTCACGCGAAGAAAGCGACCGTTTGCAGCGCGATGCGCGCGGGGTGACGGAGCGCGTGGCCGCGGAATTGGGCGCGCGTGTGGTGACTTTTGACGAGTTGTTCGCGGAGGGCGACAGGTTCGCCTGGGTGCGCGATGGCAACGCGTTCTACATGGATGACGATCACGTCTCGACCTTTGGTGCGCGGATGATGACGCCGGTGTTCCGCGACCTGTTGCAGTGATTCAGCTGTCGGGCGGGATCAGGCCCAGACCGCGCAGATAGACGCCGATGCCGGATTCCAGCAGGTCTTCGGGGGAAAACGGGCTTTGGGTGCCGGGGGAGTTGCGAGCAAAAAGTTCCACCACGCCGTGGGACATGGCCCAAACATGGGCCGAAAACATCGCGGGCGGTGGGCGTTTTTCGGGCGGGATGTGCTGGCTGAGCTCTGTCGCGGCGCGTTCCAGAAATGAACGCGCGCGGGCCGAGATGGCGGCAAGGTCGGGGTTGCGATTGACCGAGATGCCGCTTTCGAACATCGCGATATAGTGGCCCGGGTAGCGGCGGGCGAAGGCAAGATAGGCGCGGCCCGTCGACATGAAGGCTGCCATGGCCGACGGTTGCCCCTTGTCATAGGCGTATTGCATGAGATCGGCGAAAATCTCGTATCCCTGGCGGGCGGCTTCGGCGATCAGGTCTTCGCGGCCGTCGAAATGGCGGTAGACGGCAGCGGGCGTGACGCCGGCCTGTTTGGCGGCCTCCGAGAGGGTGAAGCCGGTGGGGCCTTTGGCCTCGATCAGGGTGAGGGCAGCTTCGACAAGCGCCTGGCGGAGATTGCCGTGGTGGTAGCCGCGTTTAGGCATCCCAGATGTCCGGGGTGCCGATGATCTGAGGGTCCGGTGCGCCGAGATTGGCGGGCGTTTTGCGAGTGTAGTCGAGCCTGTTCAGGACGTGGCGGATGGCCTCAAGGCGCGCACGGCGTTTGTCGTCGGACCGGATCACTGTCCATGGGGCGTGGTCCGAATGTGTGCGGGTCAGTGTTTCGCCGATGGCGGCCGTGTAGGCATCCCATCGTTTGAGGCCTTCCACATCGATCCAGCTGAGTTTCCATTGCTTCAACGGATCGTTTTCGCGGCCGAGAAAGCGGCGCAACTGTTCGGCGCGGCCCACGTTGAGCCAGAATTTGAAAAGGTGGATGCCTTCATCGGCCAGCAGACGCTCGAAATCGGGGACCTGGGCGAAAAAGTGTTCGCGCTGGTCCGGTTCACAGAAGCCGAAGACATGTTCGACCACGCCGCGATTGTACCAGGAGCGATCAAAGAAGACGAGTTCGCCCGCCGAGGGCAGGTGGTCGATATAGCGCTGGAAATACCACTGGGTGGATTCGGTGTCCGAGGGTTTGGACAGGGCAACGACGCGGGCGCCACGAGGGTTAAGATATTCGCGGAAGCGCTTGATCGTACCGCCTTTTCCGGCAGCATCGCGGCCTTCAAAAACAAGCGCGACGCGGGCGCCGCTTTCCTTGGCCCAGACCTGAAGTTTGACCAGTTCGATTTGCAGGGCATGCAGTTCAGCCTCATAGGCTTTGCGCTTCATGCGGGCGTCGTGCGGGTAGGTATCAGAGAGGATGTCGTCTTTGTCCGCCTTGTCGATGGCCTCGGCCAGGTCTTTTTGCGCGGGGTCGTTGTAGAACGCGCTGATGGCACCGTCGAAGGGCAGATCCATGGGTTTCTCCTCACCTTTGGGCCACTATGGGGGAGCGGGCGTTCAAGCGCAATCAGCGCAGGATCACCGAAGGCCCGCGCGGTCCGCAACGCGGTCAATGGCGGCGATGACGTCATCTGTCGCGGTGTGGGTGATCATATGGCCTTGACCGGGCAGCACGGTCAGAACGGAGCCGTCGATCTTGTCATGCAAGGGGGCCGAATGGATGCCAAGGCCCACCGCAGTGTCGTTTGCGCCGTGCAGGATTTCGACGGGGACAGTGATTTCGGTGTATTTGGGCGAGAGGTCGATCACTTCGGCCAGAAGGTTTCGGCGTTGCAGGGCGTTGGCGCGCATTGCCCCGCGGCGCACGGTCATTTCGGGACCGAAATGGGCGGCATAGCCTTCCGGCACCGGGAAAGGTGCGAACACGGCTTCGAGTTGGTCCTGAATCAGGTCTTTGCCTGCGAAGGCGGTGATCAGGGGGATGACGATGGGCCCGATGACCGGATGCGAGATAACTTGATAGTAAGGCGTAAGGCCGGTGTCCCAAGGATGCGACGCGGCAGAGAGCGGGATGAGGCCGGAGATGTTTTCTGGGTGATTGACGGCCCAGGCGAGGGCGACGGCACCACCATAGGAATGGCCTGCGATCAGGGGTTTCTCGGCGCCGAGTTGTCGCGTGGCGTCCAATAGCACGGCGGCCTGATCTGATATGCTGGTGCCGTTTGGCGAGACAGGATCGGAATAGCCGAGGCCGGGACGGTCAAAGACAATGACGCGGTATCTATCCGCCAGCGCGGGGGCGAGGCGGTATGTCATATCGCGGGTCATGCCGGAGGAGCCGTGGATCAGGACGAGATCGGGGCCTTCTCCCATCGTGACATAATGCACGCGGGTGTCGCCCACCATGAGGAATTGCCCTTCTGGCGGGTAGGCCGCCTCATAGCGCGCCTCATTGCGCGCAGCCAGCCAAAGGACCAGCGCCCAGAAGAGCACGAGTGTCAGGGCGATGACGAGGAGGACTTTAAGTACCAATGGCATTGAGATCGAAGGGGGTGGATTGATAGATCTCGTTCACCCAGTTGCCGTAGAGCAGGTGGGCGTGGGATCGCCAGCGGTTTTGCGGTGCGCGGGCCGGGTCATCATCAGGGTAGTAATTGCCTGGCACGTTGATGGGCGTGCCTTGGGCCACGTCGCGGTCATATTCCTGTTTGAGCGTGTCGCTGTCATATTCGAGATGGTTGAAGATGTAGAGCGCACGATTGGCGGGGTCTTCCACCAGACAGGGGCCGACTTCATCCGAGCTGAGCAGCGTGGTCAGCCCGCCCGCGGCCTCAATCTCGGACTGACGCATTTCGGTCCAGCGGCTGACGGGAATCACGCAATCGTCTGAAAACCCGCGCAGAAAAGGCGAGGCGGGAGCCATGTTGCGGTGGCGAAAACAACCGAAAGCCTTGTGATCCAGCATATGTTTGGGCACGCCATGGAGATAGTTGATCATCGCCATGCCGCCCCAGCAGACGCCAAGCGTGGCGTGAACATGGGTGCGGGACCAGTCGAAAAGCTGGCACAGTTCATCCCAATAGGTAACGTCGTGGAAATCCAGATGCTCGATCGGTGCACCGGTGATGATGAGACCGTCGAATTTCTCGCCCGTGGCCATCACCTCGGAAAACGGGCGGTAGAAACTTTCCATATGTTCGGCCGCGGTGTTCTTGGTTCGGTGTTCGGACATGCGGATGAGGGACAGCTCAATCTGCAAGGGCGTCGCCCCGATGAGGCGGGCAAACTGGTTCTCCGTCTGGATCTTCTTGGGCATCAGATTGACGAGGCCAATGCGCAGCGGGCGGATATCCTGACGGGCCGCATCGTCGTCGCTCATCACCATGACGCCTTCGCGCGTGAGCACGGCATAGGCAGGCAGGTCGGATGGGATCTTGATGGGCATGAGGGTCTCTTTCGGACCTCTTACATATTCTGGTTCATGCGGCGCTCAAGGGCGCGGGACACCAGCATCTCGAAATCGTGAGGGGTCTGCAAAGCGGCCACCTCATCTGCGGTCACGCTGACCCCCCATTTGGCCATCGTGGCATAGCGCGGCGCGCGGTGCGCCAGGGCGCGGGCATAGGTCCAGCGGATGAAGCTGTCGGGGTCGACTTTCGTGGCGTTTTCGCCTGTTTCTTTCAGATATTCATTCCAGCACTCCGTCAGGAAGTCTGGCTGATAACACATCGGTTTCGGCGCGCGGTCAAAGCGGCGGATGAGTTCCTGAGTGTGCGCCTCTGTGCCTTCGATGCGGATCAGAAGGCAATGAGAGGCGAGGTCGCGCAGGATAGGATCCTCTGGATCGTCGCCATCCACCCATTCACAGATCGATCCACCTGTGTCGCAGATGAAGTGCGGATAGCCATAAAGCCGCCCCGCGCGTTCGATGAAATAACCCGTGTCGTGCAGGGCGTATTCTTCGGCCTGGCGGAACTGCCCCTGACGGCGGCGGTATTCTTCGATTTCCAAGCCCCCCTTGGCTGGATCACCCGGTTTGCCCAGATAGGTGGAGACAGGGGAAAGATTGTCGAACGTGATGTTGGACCCGATATAGATGGAATCCGTCATCAGAAGATCGCGCAGGAACGGGACCTTCATTGCCTCCGCCTTGGCGTTATCGGCGATGAACTCGCCCATGTAGCGCGTGCCGATGCGGTAATCGATGGAATAGTGAAACCACTCCCCGCCTGCGCGCAGCATGTTGGAGACATGCGTCTTGCCCAGACCTGACATGCCGTAGAACAGCACCCGCTTTGCGGGGGCCTTGAGCCAGTCATCGGGGGTTGCGTAGATCATTGCGAGGGCCTTTCCTTGGCCCGTGGTAGAGCGCATGCCGGTCGGTTGTAAACAAAGAAAAACCCCCGCCTGACGGGCAGGCGGGGGTCCTGTTGTAGCTTGGTCGCTGTGCTTAGAAGCGGTAGCCCAGCTGAAGGCCGACTGCGATGGCGTCGTTGCCGGAGAACTGCGAGTTAATCGTGGTCGTGTTGGTCGACCCGAGTTCGATGTAACGCACGCCCGCGGTGATGTCGTATGTCTCTGTCGAGTAGCGACCGGCGATACCGTAGGCCATGAACCCGTCGCGACCTTCGAGGTTGCCCACTGGCTTGCCGCTGTCAGGTTCGTATGTGAGCGTTCCGATCAGCGAGAACTTTTCTGTCAGACGACGTGCGACACCAAGTTCGTAGGTTGTGTAATCGTCTGCACCGAAGGCGATGGGCAGCTGAGATGTGTTAAGCGGGTTTGCCAGGAAGTCAGCGGGTGCAACCTGGAATTCCGACCATTCCTGCCAGCGAATGGACCCGAAAACGAGCATTTGCTGGGACACGGCAGACCGTGCGTGCAATGTGACGGCCTGCGGAATTTCAACCGTGAACGGAACGCCGTTGTTGTCGACGAAATCATGCTCGGTTTTGGATTCGTAGGTCAAAGCGAACTTCATCAGGATCTCTTCGATCGTGAAGGCCGCACCAAGCACGTAGCCATACCCAACGTCAGACGCCACGTTCAGCGTGTAGTTGAACGCGCCGCCCAGAAGAGACGGCGCGAGGTTCACGTTGCCGTCCACAGATGTCGCCCGCAGACCGCCATACACGCTGAAACGGTCCGTGATCTGGTACTTCAGATACCCGGTGATCGCCGTGGACGTGATTTCAGCGGTAGAGCCGGCAAACACGTAAGGCAGAACAGCGCCATATCTGACATCCGCGCCAACCGGGTTGTTTGCCACAACCGCAAAGGTCAGTTTTTCAGACAGTTCGACTTTCAGACCGGCTGAGTAGCTCAGAAACGACTCTGCGATGTCACCTGAAGGGGTACCAGCGGGCTGGGCCACCGGACCGAGGTTGAACGCCGTGGCTGTACCGCTGATGTCGGCATCAGCATAGGTGACCGAGAATTGCAGGTAGTTCTTGCCGCGCTCGAACAGAATCTGCGACTGGTCTGCCGAACGCTGTACGCTTCCGGCGAACGCGCTCGAAGCCGTCAGGCCAAGCGCAAGGGCTGCTGTGGTAAGGGTTTTCATGTGTCTCCACCTCCATGGACTTGACGCGGACATTACTTATGCGGGAAAGCGCCGGTCAATCTTTGACCCAACGTCACGTGGCGCCCACGGAGTGCAACAGGCGTGATATGCAACATAAATGTGACACTTTGCCGGGAGCATTCGCGGCGTCAGGCTGGTTGCCGACGGGTTTCCGCCCAGATATTCGCGTAATTCGCCCCGAAAATGATGGCCGCCCCAAGAATAGTGAAGACGTCGAGCGCTTCGGCATACACGGTCAGGCCAATGATGGCGATGACGGGGAGACGCAGGAAATCAACCGGAACGACGATGGTCGCGGGTGCCAGTGTCAGCGCCTTGGTCAGGCAGAAATGGGCGAACAGCCCGGCAAAACCGATCAGGACAAGCCACGGCACCGATGTCAGTGAGGGCAGGGCGATATCGCCATCATACCCCGCGCAGACGATGCCGAAGACGGCCTGCATGGCCGTCATCCAGAACAGGATGCAGGTCAGGGATTGGGTGCGGGTGAGCCGTTTGGTCATGATCATCGTGCCCGCAAAGCCAATCGCAGCCGCAGCGGCGGCGATTGTGCCGCCGTTGAGTGTCTCGGGGCTGGGACGCGCCACGATGAGCACACCGACAAAACCTGCGATGGCCGCCAGCACCTTGATACGGGTCAGCCGTTCCCCAAGAAACAGCGGCGACAGGATGAGCACCCACAGGGGCGATGTGAATTCCAGTGCGACGACCTGCGCAAGCGGGATCAGGGTCAAGGCATAAAACCACAGGTTCTGGCCCGTGAAATGGAAGACGTTGCGGATCGCGTGCTGACCCAGCCGGTCGCGTTTGACCTCATGCAGCGTGCCGATGCTGCGAGCGACAGCGTAGACGACGATGAACCCCACGAAACTGCGAAACATCATGATTTCAAAGGTATCAAGCTCAAAGCTCACGCTGCGGCCACCCACTGCCATGCAGGAAAACGACACGACAGCGCCCATCATCCAGGCGGCGGCCCGTAGAATATTGGCCGTGTCAGGGCGGGCGATGTCGGTCATTGGGAGGTCCAGTGGGGCTGTGCTAGGCCAAGTGTTACGACGGGCATCGCAGGGAGTACAGCGCAAACAGGTTGAACCGGGCCTGCGGCATCTTCACAAGATTTCGCCACCAGCGTTGGTGCAGGATTTTTTCAAAAATTCTTTTGATGACAGAGCATTACAACTCGGTGTTCTACTCCCACTCGATGGTGCCCGGGGGTTTGGAGGTGATGTCATAGGTCACGCGGTTGATGCCCGGCACCTCGTTGATGATGCGTGTCGCGGTTTCCCCCAGAAAGTCATGGCTGAACGGGTAGTAATCCGCCGTCATACCATCCACCGATGTGACCGCCCGCAGCGCGCAGGCGTAATCATAGGTGCGCCCGTCGCCCATCACACCAACGGTGCGCACGGGCAGGATGGCGACAAAAGCCTGCCAGATGTCGTCATAGAGCCCGTGTTTGCGAATCTGGTCGATATAGACCGCATCGACGAGGCGCAGGATATCCAGCTTTTCACGCGTGATTTCGCCCGGACAGCGAATGGCGAGGCCCGGACCGGGGAAGGGGTGGCGACCAATAAAACTTTGCGGCAGGCCGAGCTCGCGACCCAGCGCGCGCACCTCGTCCTTGAAAAGTTCGCGCAGGGGTTCGACCAGCTTGAGACCCATCTTTTCGGGCAACCCGCCCACGTTGTGGTGGGATTTGATCGTGACAGAGGGCCCGCCCGAGAAGGAGACCGACTCGATGACATCCGGATACAGCGTCCCCTGGGCAAGGAATTCGGCCCCTTCGATCTGGTTGGCGTATTTCTGGAATACGTCGATGAAGAGGCGGCCAATGGTCTTGCGCTTGGTTTCAGGATCAGCTTCGCCTTCCAAGGCATTGAGAAACAGTTCACTTTCATCGGCGTGGATCAGCGGGATATTGTAATTGTCGCGGAACATGCCAACGACTTCTTCTGCCTCCCCCTGACGCAAAAGCCCGTGATCGACGAAGACGCAGGTCAGCTGGTCACCGATGGCCTCATGGATCAGAACGGCAGCAACGGAACTGTCGACCCCGCCCGACAGCCCGCAGATCACCTGTTTGTCGCCAACCTGTTCGCGAATCTTGGCCACGGCCTCTTCCCGGTAGGCGCCCATCGTCCAGTCCCCGGAAAAGCCCGCCATGCGGACGAAGTTTTCGTAGAGTTTTGCGCCATTCGGCGTGTGATGGACTTCCGGGTGGAATTGAACCGCGTAGAAGTGGCGCGAAGTGTCGGCCGTGATCGCATAAGGCGCGTTTGGCGATGTGCCGTAGACCTCAAACCCGGGGGCGAGGCGGCTGACATGGTCGCCGTGGCTCATCCAGACCTGTTCGCGGGCCTCGCTGCCTGCAAACCAGCCCTCCAGTAGATCAAGCGCGTCCCCCGTCGGTGTCACATAGGCGCGGCCAAATTCCGCAGTGCCGCCGCCGCCCGAGATTTTCCCGCCCTCGACCTGGCCACCCAATTCCTGCATCATCACCTGCTGACCGTAGCAGATGCCCAAAATCGGAACGCCCATGTCAAATACGGAGGCCGGGGGCCGGGGGCTGCCGTCGCGCACCACGCTGTCCGGTCCGCCGGAGAAGATCACGGCCTTGGGGGCAAACTGGCTCAGGAATGCATCTGTTACCTGCTGATAAGGGTGGATTTCACAATAGACATTGAGTTCACGCAAACGGCGCGCGATCAGTTGCGTCACCTGGCTGCCGAAATCGATGATGAGAAGGCGGTCGTGGGAGGTATCACTGGGCATGTTCGGCCTGTACCGTGTCACATCTGTGCTTTCAAGAGACCCGGCGCGGAATCAAGGGTCAACGGCCCGCCGAAGCGCGCCTCTGATGAGCCGTCCGCCGAGACGCTTTGCGACACCAATGTCGCTTTCCCGCCTCAACCGCCGCAATCCCGCCGGAGCGCGCGTTATCAACTGGGTAGAACCCCAGCCAAGCGCAGAGATTCCATGTGTAGGGGAGAGCGGTCATGGCGGAAGCAGCAACACGCAGACGGGGTCGTGGTGGTGGCGGGGCCGCGCGGCGGGCCGAACGCACATCCGTCAAGATCGAAACGGCCAAGTATATCGAGCGCAACATCCCCAATTTCGAGATCCTCAACGACGAAGCGCTGGAGATCATTGAAACCAACGCCGAAACGGTGCTGGAAGAGATTGGCGTCAATTTCATCGACAACCCTGCCGCGCTTGAGCGGTGGCGCGAGGCGGGTGCCGACGTGCAGGGCGAGCGGGTGCATATCCCCCGCGGTCTGGCACGGGAGCTGATCAAGACTGCCCCGGCGGAGTTCACCCAGCATGCCCGGAACCCCGAGCGCAACGTCGTGATCGGCGGCAAGAGCCTTGTGCTTGCGCCCGTGTATGGCCCGCCCTTTGTGCGAGACATGGATGGCGGTCGCCGCTATGCCACGATGGAGGATTTCGAGAAATTCGTGAAATTGGGCTACATGTCCAAGTGGCTGCACCATTCGGGTGGGACGGTCTGTGAGCCCACCGATGTGCCGGTCAACAAGCGCCATCTGGATATGCTGCGCGCCCACATGGTGTATTCCGACAAGCCGTTCATGGGCTCGGTGACAGAGCCGTCCCGCGCGCAGGACAGCGTGGAGATGTGCGAGATCCTGTTTGGCAAGGACTTCGTGCAGGACAACACGGTGATGACCTCGCTCATCAACATCAATTCGCCCATGACATTTGACGATGTGATGATGGGCGCGTTGGAGGTTTATGCGCAAAACAATCAGGCCGCGATTGTGTCGCCCTTTATTGTGGGCGGGGCCATGGCGCCTGTGTCCGTCGCAGGCACACTGACGCAGGTGATGGCCGAAGTTCTGGCGGGGATTGCTTATTCCCAGCTTTGCCGCAAAGGCGCGCCGGTGATCATGGGGGCGTTTGTGACGTCTATTGATATGAATTCAGGCGCGCCGACCTTTGGCACGCCTGAGGCCAGCCACATCACCTATGGGGCAGGGCAATTGGCACGGCGTTTGGGGCTGCCGTACCGGTCGGCCGGGTCCTTTACCGGCTCCAAACTGCCGGATGCACAGGCGGCCTATGAAACGGCGAACTCTCTCAATATGGGGCTGCTGGCGGGCGTGAACTTCATGCTGCATTCTTGCGGCTGGCTGGAAGGGGGCCTTGTCTCGTCTTTCGAGAAATTCGTGCTGGATGCGGATCAGCTGGGCGTGCTGCATCACCTGGCGAAGGGCGTTGAGACGGATGAGAATGGTCAGGCGATGGACGCCATTCGCGAGGTGGGCCCGGGCGGGCATTACCTTGGCTGTGCTCATACACAGGCGAACTTCAAGACGGCGTTCTGGCGGTCCAATGTGCTGGATTACAAACCCTTCGAGACTTGGGCCGAAGAGGGCGGGCGCGATTCGATGACGCTGGCCAATGAGAAGATGAAGCAGATGCTGGCGACCTATCAGGAACCGGCGATGGATCCGGCCGTGCGAGAGGCGCTGGATGCCTATGTGGCGCAGAAGAAGGCGTCGATGCCCGACGCCTTTACCTGACCGTTGAGCGCGGCAGGCCCGGTTACACGCGGGCCGCGCGCAGGATATCGGCCTCGCTCATCAGGGCGATCATGACATCCACGTGGCGCATGGGCGAATAGGTGGCTGCATGGGCCTCCCGGTTTTCGTTCATGTCAGCCTCGATCTCCATAAGGGCCAGCACGACGGGCGCGGTGTCTGTTGGATGGTTGAAGCCAAGAAGCCGCCGCAGCGTGGCATCGCGGCGGTAGTCGCGCATACCGATTCGCGCAGCGCGGATGAGAGTCTTGGGCCGTTTGAGCCCGGCGAGCATGGTGAGCAGATCTGTCATTTACACCTCCAGCGTGGTCCGACGTGGCTCAGGCGTAAAACAACTTAAACGTGTGTTGCGTAAATTTTTATGAGCGTACGCACTTGTCCAGTTTTGTTTACAATTCGGCAACAATCTTAACTTAACGGCCGATAGTTAACGATCCGGTAACAATTGGCGCCCACTGTGGATAAGTCTGTGGATGAACGGGTTCCGCAGATATACATCCCAAGCTAGGCTGGAGGGCCTCTTTATGTCTGACGTATCCGCGCCGGAGGACATTTCTGCACGCATACCCCCATGGGTTCCCAAGGAAACGTATTCTTATCTGGCACATACGGAAGGTGGCACGTCCCTTCGTGCTCTGGCTCGGAACGCGGGCGTTCATGCCTCAACGATCTTGCGGCAAGTCCGCAGCATTGAGGCGCGGCGTGAGGATGTGCTGGTCGATCTGCTGCTTCAGCGTTGGGGCAGACGGGTGCAGACGGAAGGTTGCCAGACCCGCCCCGACGCCGATGAAGATCTGTCCGGAGAACAACTTAAGCGCGAAGCCTGTCGCGTGCTGGGTCATCTGACGGACCCGGGAGCGGTGCTGGCTGTCGTGGCGGATATGGAAAAGGCCGTGATCGTGATTGAGAACGCCGATGGTGACACGACGCGGCGCGCCACGCTTGACCGGACGGTGGCCGAGGCGTTGGCCTTCAAGCGGTGGATTGCCTGTGATACGCCCGGCAAGGTTCTGAAATACCGTATCACGGCCACCGGACGTGCGGCCCTTGGCAAGATCTTGGCGCAGACAGAAATGCGGGCCTTAGAGCGGTCCACGGGGCAGGTGATGGGCCTGCATGAGGATCAGTCCGCCTTTCATCACGACCGCGACCGGGATGATGTGCACGGGAAAGACGCCCCGCTGCGTCGGCAGGCCCGGTTCCAATCCACCGAGACCCCGCTCGCGCTGTTGGCGCGGCGGCGGGACAAGGATGGCAATCGCTTTCTCGGGCAAGATCTGGTCGCCGTGGGGGAGCGGATGCATGAGGATTTCGTGCTGACGGGGCTGTCCCATCGACGGGATGAGACATGGGATCAGTTCCTCTGCCGGGCACAGGATGCCCCGCCAGACAGCCCGCAAGCGCGCCGCGCGCAGGATCGACTGGTGGGGGCGCTGCGCGATCTGGGGCCGGGGCTTGGGGATGCGGTGTTGCGCTGTTGCTGTTGTCTGGAGGGGCTGGAACTGACGGAAAAGCGCATGGGGTGGTCGGCGCGATCGGGCAAGATTGTCCTGCGCATCGCGTTGCAGCGGCTCAAGCGTCATTATGCCGCTCTGGGCGACGACGGCGCACTTGTGGGCTGAAAACCCCGGAAATCCGGACAACTTTGTCCGGTAAAGGCCGGTGGTTACTCGTTAATCTGGCCTCACCCCGACATCCTCGGCGTGAGGAACTGGCACTCTCCACCTCGCTACGGTATGGTCGAAGAAGATTACGAATTCGTATCTGGAACACGACACGTGCGAGACCTCAAGATTCCCGAGCAGCGCCACCCGGAAAAGGCGCACCGCCCCGACAATGCGCAACCCAAGAAGCCTGAGTGGATCCGCGTGCGCGCGCCCAATTCTGAGGGGTATCACGAGACCCGCAAGATCATGCGAGAGAACCGTCTTGTCACGGTGTGCGAGGAAGCGGCGTGCCCGAATGTCGGGGAATGCTGGAGCCAGGGTCACGCGACCATGATGATCATGGGCGATGTTTGCACGCGGGCCTGCACGTTTTGCAACATTGCGACAGGCAAACCGCCCGAGGCGCTGGATCAGTTCGAGCCGGGCAGGGTTGCCCATTCGGTGGACAAACTGGGGCTGAACCATGTGGTGGTCACATCCGTGGACCGCGATGACATCGACGATGGCGGGGCTGCGCATTTCGCCCAGACGATCCGGGCGATCCGTCATCGATCCCCTGACACGACGATTGAAATTCTGACGCCGGATTTCATCAAGTCTGATCCCGGCGCGCTTGAGGTGGTGGTGGAGGCCCGCCCTGACGTGTTCAACCATAATCTGGAAACCGTTCCGGGGCTTTACCCGGAAGTGCGGCCCGGGGCGCGGTACTTTCATTCCCTGCGGTTGTTGCAGCGGGTCAAAGAGATTGACCCGTCCATCTTTACCAAGTCGGGCATCATGGTCGGACTGGGCGAAGATCGCCAGGCGGTGCTGCAAGTGATGGATGACATGCGCGCTGCCGATATCGATTTCCTGACCATCGGGCAGTATTTGCAACCGACGCCCAAGCATCATGCGGTGGATCGGTACGTGCATCCGGACGAATTCAAGGCCTATGAAAAAGCTGCCTATGGCAAAGGGTTTTCGATGGTGTCGGCCACGCCGTTGACGCGCTCGTCTTACCACGCGGGAGAAGACTTCGCCCGGTTGCGTGAGGCGCGGATGAAGAAGCTGGGCGCAGGTTAGTCCTCGGGTTCCTCTGTTTTCGCGCAAGTTTCGAGATTCTAGTTCGGCGCTGACCCAATGGCTTTGGCGTGCCGCGTCTTCACGCGTTGCCCGGCAAGCCATTGCGTGCAATCGCTGAAGGGAGGGCCCCACCCAGGGCTTGGCGCATGTGAGGGGCCAGCACTGCGTTCGGATGTTTGGCGGGAGTTGAAGAACACGGCGCTGCTGTTCAAAATACACAATCGCCAGACCGGGCCTGACGAAAGCACTTTGTCGTTCTTGAATGTACGTGGGTTGGTTTCAGCCGCCCCAGGTGCGAACCGGGCCGCAATCCATGTGGACGAAGTTGCTGCGGGAGTAGCGGCCTACGCCGCCGCCCTTGCACGCCTTGGCCGCGCGAAACATCTGGCTGACGGAGCGCGATTTCAACCGCAGGTCTGCCGCCTGACCCAGCAGGTGACGGGAATTCTTGGCCACGCCGCGCGAGCGGCTGCGCAGAAGCGCATTGGTGGCGGGGCTGCGATAGCCGGACAGCAGCGTGTAGGGTTCGTTTGTGTCCATCATGTTGTGGGACGCGGCCATGATGTCGACGGCGCGCAGATCAATGTTGTGGACGTCATCAGTGCGCCAGTCGCGCATGAAGTAGGCGATCTCTTTCATCGCGTCGCGAATGTATTCACCTTCAATCCAGTAGATTGTGTCGATGCTTTCGCCGGTGCGCACGGATTGCATGGAGATGCGGCGAATGTCACCTGAGCCACGAAGAAATCCTGCTGCGTTCGAGAACGTCGGTGCTGCGGTGACGGCCGTTGCGGCGAAGGCCGCGAGAACCGCACGTCTGCTCATGCCTGTTACCAGACTAGTTTTCTTGTCGTCGGTCATCGTGTTATGCGCCCGTCCCGTCGCTTGCCTATTGTTGTCTGCCTTGCACCGGCCTGCCTAACCGGTTCCCCACAAGGATGTGCATCGGTTCATGCACGCACGCTTTATTACACAGCTGTCATCTTGTACCAAGACTTGGTTTCAACTTCCTTTCCTCATAGGCAAAAATTGGCGAAAAACCGCGCAAAAAGCGAGTTTGCGGCTTGGAAAGACTCGTTTTTGTCGGGTGTGGCCCGGTCACTACAACCTGCGGAGACGTTTTCGCAGTGCAACAGATGACCAAAAGGTGACTGGACATACAGTGCAGGGTGACGTTGAATATTGCCAATATTTCAGCATTTCAAACGGGGAACGGAAAAGTGTTTGCATTACCTCAGAACTTGAAAACCACCCTGAAAGGCGCAAGCCTTGCCATGGCCGTGAGCGCCTTTGCCTTGCTGGCGGGCAACCCAGCGCTTGCGCAGGTCACCGCATTCAAACAGGCCGTGGCCGAAGAAGCGGCTGATGACCGTGACATCGCAGCCTTTTACCGGTCGGTGAAATTCGAAAGCGTGTGGACGGGCATGTCGGAGGCTGACAAGGCACGCCGGTCGGCATTGTTCACGGCAATGACAACGGTGGGCATGCATGGCTTGCCGGAGGCGCGCCACGACACGGATCGCCTGATGCGCATTCTGGAAGACATCCGAACACCTCAGGATCGCGCGCGGGCCGAAGTGGCCATGACCAAAGCGTTCATCCAGTTGGCCCGCGACATGCAGTCCGGTGTGCTGGAGCCGAGCGAGGTCAATGACGAGATCAAACGCAACGGCGTCTATTCCAGTGCGACAGTGTATCTGACCGGCATCATGGAAAGCGACAAGCCACGCGCCTATTTCCGGTCCATCGTGCCGCAGACGGGCGAGTATGCGCGCCTGATGAAAGAGAAGCTGCGTCTTGAGGCGTTGATTCAGGCAGGGGGCTGGGGGCCGGCCGTGCCTGCGGGTGCCCTGTCGCCGGGTCAGTCGGGTGGCGCTGTTGTGGCCCTGCGAGATCGTTTGGTGGCCATGGGCTATCTGGAGCGGTCCTCCACCATGACCTATGACCGCAATATCCAATCTGCCGTGCAACTGTTCCAGGCGGCCCACGGGCTGGATACTGATGGCACGGCCGATGAGGGCACGATGCGCCAGATCAACGAAGGGCCCGAGGCGCGGTTGCGCGCCGTGATGGTGGCGATGGAGCGTGAGCGGTGGCTCAACAAAAACCGGGGCGCTCGGCACATCCTTGTGAACCTTACGGATTTGGGAACGCGCATCATCGAAAATGACAACATCACGTTCGAGACGCGTTCGGTGATCGGGGCCAATGCGGAGGATCGTCGCACCCCGGAATTTTCCGACGAGATGGATCACATGGTGATCAATCCGACCTGGAATGTGCCGCGGTCGATCACGGTGGGAACCTATTTGCCACAGATGCAGGCCAATCCGGGCGCGGCGAGCTATATGAAGCTGTACGACTGGCGTGGGCAGGAAGTGCCGCGCAGTCAGGTGAATTTCAACGCCTACAACGCCAAGACCTTCCCGTTTGACCTGAAACAGCCGCCGTCCAATAGCAATGCGCTTGGGCTGGTGAAGTTCATGTTCCCCAACAAGTACAACATCTACCTGCATGACACGCCGTCCAAGGACCTCTTTACCCATGAGCGGCGCGCCTACAGCGCAGGCTGCATCCGTTTGGCCGACCCCTTTGATTTCGGCTACGCGCTGCTGGCCAAACAGGAAGACAACCCTGTCGAGTTTTTCCAAGAAAAGCTGAACACCGGTAAGGAAACGCGGGTCGATCTGGTGGAGCCGGTGCCGGTGCACATCATTTACCGCACGGCCTTTACCGACAGCAAAGGGCGGGCGCAGTACCGGTCTGACGTTTATGGCCGTGATGCACAGATCTGGAACGCGCTGGTGCGGGCCGGGGTGACATCCCCGGCACTGGGCACCACCGGGCTGGAAGTTGCGCAGATCTCTGGTGATCCGTTGCAGGTGAATGTGACGCGCGTTCGGGCCGTGGCGACACAGCCGCTGGCGGAGACGACGACCGCCTATCAGCCGAGCCTGACGGTCACCACGCGGACCAGGTCCACGACGTCCACGGCCAGCCGCAGCAATTTCAGCGCGGTCTCTAACCGGAGCAGCGACCGCTGAGATAAACAAAGCGACCTTGGAAGCGCCGCCCGCATCATTCGGGCGGCGCTTTTATTTTGGCGCGGAGGTCTTTGCCGTGTTTCGACTGCAACCTTTGAAACAATGCGTGGTGCAGGGCTTTCGCCGAATAGCCATCCCGTTTAAACCGGCACGACACCCGAGTGACACATTCAAGGACACCTATGGCCTATACGATCCAAGAGATTGCCACGCAGATGGCGATGACCGCTGTTGGGGATGCGTCAATCAAGGTTGAGGCACTGGCAGAACCTGCGGATGCCACGCGCGATCACCTCGCCATGGCGATGAAACCCGAATATGCCAAGGCGCTGGATCAGGGGTCGGCACGGGCGGCGGTTTTGTGGGACGGAGCGGATTGGCAGGCCTTGGGTTTGGAGGCTGCGATCCTTGCGCCGCGCCCGCGTTTTGCCATGTCGGGCCTGACCAAACTGATGGATCCTGGGCAGGGATGGGGCACAGGGCTTCACCCCCAGGCCATCGTGTCGCCGGACGCCGAGCTTGGCACGAATGTGTCTGTGGGGCCTTTCAGCATTGTGGAGGCGGGCGCGAAAATCGGCGCGGGCACGGTGATCGGGCCGCAATGCTATGTGGGCGCGGATGTGGTGATCGGGGATCAGGGTTATCTGCGCGAAGGGGTGAAGATCGGCGCGCGGGTGAAGATCGGCGATCGGTTCATGGCGCAGACGGGGGCGGCCATTGGCGGGGACGGTTTTTCCTATGTCACGCCTGAGACATCCACCGTCGAAGAGGCGCGCAGCACGCTCGGCAGTTCGGCGGGCGATCAGGGTGAGGCGGAGGCGCAATCCTGGGTGCGCATTCATTCGCTGGGTTCTGTGACCATCGGTGACGATGTAGAGGTCGGCGCAAACGCCACGATCGACCGCGGCACCATCCGCGACACGCGGGTGGGCGACCGTACCAAGATCGATAACCTCGTGATGGTGGCCCACAATGTAGAGGTGGGCAACGACACGCTGCTTTGCGGATTGGTAGGGATCGCAGGCAGCACGCGCATCGGCAACAACGTCGTGCTGGCGGGCAAGGTCGGGGTCACCGACAATATTTTCATCGGGGACAACGTGATTGCGGGTGGCGGCACGATTATCCTCGCCAATGTGCCGAAAGGCCGCGTGGTTCTGGGCTATCCGGCGATGAAAATGGACACCACGATGGAGGTGTTCAAGGGCATGCGGCGGCTCAAGCGGCTCTTTGATGATGTCGCATCCCTTAAGAAAACGGTTTCCAATGGACAAAAGAGCGACTAAATCGCTGGCGGGACGAAACGGGACGCATCACATGGACGTCAAGACACGAGTGATTCATATCATCGCTGAACAAGCGGTGCTTGAGCCGTCTGACGTGACCATGGATCACACGTTGGAGGATCTGGGAATCGACAGCCTTGGCCTGGTGGAAAGTATCTTTGCCATCGAAGAGGCGTTCGACATTTCCATCCCGTTTAACGCCAATGAGCCCGAGGCGAGCGAGTTCGATATCTCAAACGTCGCCAGCATCGTCACAGGCATCGAGACACTGATCGCGGAGCAGTCGTGAAACGCGTCGTCATTACGGGCGCGGGCACGATCAATGCGCTTGGATTTGATGTGTCACAGACGCTTGAGGCGATGCGCGAGGGCCGCTGCGGGATCGGCCCCTTGGAATTTCGCGATGTGGAACGTCTGGCCATCCGGATCGGCGGGCAGGTCAAAGGCTACGAACCCGAAGAGGTGTTCAACCGCCAGCAATTGTCGCTGTATGATCGGTTCACCCAATTCACCCTGATTGCCGCGCGCGAAGCGATCGGGCAGGCGGGGTTGGAGTTTTCCGGCGATCTGGCCGCGAAGTCTGGTGTGGTTCTCGGCAATTCGGGCGGGGGGATGACTACGCTCGATGACAATTACCGCACGGTGTACGAGGACGGCAAAAACCGGGTGCATCCCTTCGTGGTGCCCAAGCTGATGAACAATGCCGCCGCAGGGCATGTGTCGATGGAGTTCAACCTCAAAGGGCCGAGCTTCACCGTTTCGACCGCCTGCGCCTCCTCGAACCACGCCATGGCGCAGGCCTTTCAACTGGTGCGTGGGGGCATGAGCCCTGTCATGATCACGGGCGGGTCTGAATCCATGCTCTGCTTTGGCGGCGTGAAGGCCTGGGAAGGCTTGCGCGTCATGTCCAAGGATGCCTGCCGCCCGTTTTCGGCGAACCGCAACGGGATGGTGCAGGGCGAAGGGGCAGGGGTTTTCGTCTTTGAAGAGATGGAGCATGCCAAGAAGCGCGGTGCGCCGATCCTGGCAGAGGTGGCAGGATTTGCCATGTCGTCGGATGCCGGCGACATCGTGATGCCGTCAAAACAGGGGGCGGCACGGGCCATTCATGGCGCGCTTCAAGATGCAAGGATCAATGCCGAAGAGGTGGGTTACATCAACGCCCATGGCACGGGCACGGCCGCCAATGACAAGACCGAAAGCGCGGCGGTGGCGGATGTGTTCAAGGCCCATGCCGATAGTCTGATGATGTCCTCGACCAAAAGCATGCACGGTCATCTGATCGGGGCTACTGGTGCGGTGGAGTTATTGGCCTGCATCATGGCGTTGCGCGACGGGATTGTTGCGCCGACCATCGGCTATGAAGAACCTGATCCGGAATGCGCGCTCGACGTTGTGCCGAATGTGGCGCGGGAGGCGAAGGTCGATGTGGCGTTGTCGAATGCCTTTGCCTTTGGCGGGCTGAACGCGGTTTTGGCGCTGCGTCGGGTCTGATCACGGACTTTCATGTTCCGGGGCGGGGTATCTGAGTATCTGGCAGAGAACGCCGCGCGGTGAGGCGCGGCGTCAGCTACGCGTTTGGAGCGACCCTACTGGTCAGAGACGGTCACGTTGTCGAACGCAGCCGTGAAACCCTTGAGAGATGCCTCGATCAGCACGGTTTCGTCGGGCGCCTGTGCAGGCGCGATCACGATAAACACGGTTTCCCCAGCCTTGAAGGCCTCAATATCTTCCTGAGTGAAGCCGATCCGGGCAAAACAGCCGATGAGGGAACAGAAAGAGTAATTATACGCCTTGGCCGCGCCGCTATCGACATACATTTGCAGGCCCGCGGGCAACAGCGTGCCAAGTGGCACAACGATCGTGGCCCCGGCCACGACGGCGTTGTCGCCGGGCAGCTTGAAGATCGAAAACTCTGCCACCGGGTTGCCCGCGTCTTCGCGCAGCAACTGGTACATCTGGCAAGGGTCTTCCTCCGCATCGGACCGGAAGCATTGCAACTGCCAATCGTCATACACTTCCTTGATGTAGGATGGATCCTCCTGCACAGACTGGCCAAGATCGAGCCCGGTGTCAGGATCGATTGTGCTGGTCGCACCATCGTCCGAAGCCTCTTGCGCGTGGACCGCTCCACCGATCGCAAGCGTTGCAATCAGCGACAGGGTTGAGAGCATTCTGATCATGAAATCCCCATTTCGTCTGTGGCCCGTTTCACCGTGTCCGGGCCGGTCTTCATCGAGCGATCTAGCATGGGATGCACCCGTTGTCAGCGATAAAGTCAGAGGACATCACGGGTCTGCGATTGGCCGGTCGCCGAACGCCGCGCAACCACGATGGTGCGCATGGCCGGGCGGATGAACTCTGCCCGATACACCCCCGATAAAAAAGGAAAAGAGGCCGTGCAGCCTCTTCCCCGTCTTCTCCCTGCCGGACTGGCCGACTTAGTAATTGCGCAGACGCTATGACAGGAAGGCCGACCCGTCAACAGGTTAGTTGAAATAAATGGGTTTCGACATATACCGCGTTGATAAAACAAGGTATTTTGTCATGTCCTTTGGCGCGTAAACACCACAAAAACACGGCAAAGTTGTCCTAAAAAAAGGGCCGCACCCGGAGGCGCGGCCAGTCTGACAGGGAGGAATTCGCCCCGCAACCAAGAGGACTTGAGGCCCGAGGCAATTTCCACTGTGGTGCATAATGGTTAATTTTGTATGTTCGGTTCGAAATCACCGGAAGAGAGGGCGAAACGTGGGGCAGGAAAATGTGTTTGTCGGGGGCGGTGGCGAAGGCTACGCGGAGGCGCAGGGCCTCACGCTGAAATACGCCAACCGCCACGGGTTGATCGCGGGGGCCACCGGCACCGGCAAGACAGTGACCTTGCAGATTTTGGCCGAAGGCTTCTCGAGCGCCGGAGTGCCTGTCTTCCTGTCGGACGTGAAGGGAGATTTGTCGGGTCTGGCCGCGTCTGGACGTGCGGATTTCAAGCTACATGACGCCTTCACCAGCCGCGCCGAAAAGATCGGCTTCACGGATTACCGTTATGAGGCTTTTCCGGTCACGTTCTGGGACCTGTTTGGCAAGGATGGTCATCCGGTGCGCACAACGGTTGCGGAAATGGGGCCGCTTTTGTTGTCGCGCTTGCTGCAATTGACAGAGGCGCAGGAAGGCGTGATGAACATCGCCTTCCGCGTGTCGGATGAAGAGGGCCTGCCGCTGCTTGACCTCAAGGACTTGCAATCCCTGCTGGTCTGGGTGGGCGAGAACCGGGACGCACTGTCGATGCGCTATGGCAATATCTCCCCGCAGTCGGTGGGCGCCATTCAGCGCCAGCTTCTGGTGATTGAAAACCAGGGTGGTGCGGGGTTCTTTGGCGAGCCTGCGCTGGACCTGGACGACCTGATGCATGTGGGGGCCGACGGGCGCGGGCAGATCAATATTCTGGCCGCCGACAAGCTGATGGGCGCGCCGCGTTTGTATGCCACGTTCCTGCTGTGGCTGTTGAGTGAGCTTTTCGAGACGCTGCCCGAAGTGGGTGATCCTGACAAGCCCAAGCTGGTCTTCTTCTTTGATGAGGCGCATTTGCTCTTTGAAGACGCGCCCAAGGCGCTTGTCGACAAGGTGGAACAGGTGGCGCGGCTGATCCGGTCCAAAGGCGTGGGCGTCTATTTCGTGACGCAAAACCCCGATGACATCCCCGAAGATATTCTGGGTCAGCTGGGCAACCGGGTCCAGCACGCCCTGCGCGCTTTCACCGCGCGCGATCAGAAAGCGTTGCAGCGGGCGGCGGAAACCTATCGCCCCAACCCACGTTTTGAAACGGTCGAGGCCATCCGCGATGTGGGTGTGGGTGAGGCGGTCACCTCGATGCTGGCCAAGAAAGGCGTACCGGGGATCGTCGAGCGGACGCTCATTCGCCCGCCTTCGTCGCAACTTGGACCGGTGTCTGCGGCGGGCCGGGCGGCGGCGCTGCAAGCCTCACCGGTGGCCGGCAAATATGATCAGGCCGTTGATAAGAAATCGGCTTACGAAATGCTCCAGGCCCGTGCGGCGGCTGCGGCCAATGAAGCAGAAGTCGTGGAAGAGCAGGCCGAAGAGCTGTCTGCGGCAGAGCGCGAATTCAATGCAGGGCGGCGTTTTTCAGGGAGCCGGGTGAGCCGATCATCATCGCGCGGATCGCGCAGCCTCAGCAGTCAGATTGGATCGGCTGTAAGTTCGGCCGTGATCAAAGAGCTCAAAGGCACCACTGGGCGGCGCATTGTGCGCGGTATCCTGGGTGGGCTCTTTAAGGGACGATAGGTATTTGAGTATTTATAGCCAAGAAGAAGCCACAACCCGCGCTTCTTTTTGGCCGGAAGTACTCCCGCCGGAGGCATGAAGCCAGGGTGCTAGACGTCGATTTTGCGCAGGTCCGCCAGCAGCGCCTCGTAGAAACTTTCCGCACGGCGCAGGCGACCGCGGGACAGGGTGTTTGTTTCCAGTTTCAGCATGGCTTCGATCCCGATCATGAAGGGCAGCCAGACCTCGCGTTCAGATGGATCGAGGGCGAACACCTCTGCGAAAAGATCAAGGGTGCCCGCATCCACGCCGAAGCGTTGCGCACCTGCGGGATGCATCCCGCGTCGGCCCATATGGGTCAGAAACCGGGCCATGTCCTTGTAAATGGGCAATTTTGCTGACCCGCCCGTGTCGATCCCCGTCAGCACGCCGTCGCCCACCAGCAGGTTGTTTGGATGAAAATCCCCGTGGCTGATGGTGACGCGCCATTGATGCCCTTCCATCGCGGGCACCAGGGTGTGAAGGATCATATTGAGGTCAATGAGCAGGGGCCGCAACCGCGCGCTGCCTTGTTTTCTCAGGCGCTTTTCAGCTTTGGCGAGCCAGGACGCCGCGCGCATCGGCCCGTGTTGTTCCATGGGTTTTTGATATTGCCTGAGCCAGTGAACGGCAGGCGGCATCATCTCGGCTCGGTCGGCGGGGTTGGCCTGCCACAGTTTTTCCAGCATCGGCTGACCGTCATCGCGGCGCACGACCAGCAGGCCCAGCTCTGGCAGGTGGTAGAGCGGTTCATTCACGCGGTAGGGGGGATCGGTCATGTAAGGCCGCACGCGTTGTAATTCCGCCCAGTCGCGGCGGACATAGGCGCTTGGCTCCTCCAGGTAAAACCGCGCGATGGCGGGGATGTCTTTATATGTGCCGGTGAAAATCGACCGTTTGCCATCGACGAAGCGCAGCACTTCGTCCAGCTCCAGATGGTCCAGCTCGGGCGCGGTTGCGACTGCATTTCGGACCTGCGCCATCAGGGCGGTGATGGCTTCAAGATCGGGGACAAGATCGGCGCTTGGGCTCATGGCCGCACCCTGTCAGCCAGGCGGGGGGTGCGTCAACCGGAAGGGGGTGCGGGATGAATTGAACCTGCCGCGATCCCCCGCTACTGTGGCGTTCAGACCCTAAACACCGAGGCCCAACATGTCCGACAAACCCGTTACCGATATGTCCTTTGAAGAGGCGTTGCAGGAGCTTGAGCAGGTGGTGGGCCAGCTGGAGCGCGGAGATGTGGCGCTGGAGGCCTCTATCGCGCTTTATGAGCGGGGTGCGGAGTTGAAAAAGCGCTGTGAAACCAAGCTGAAAGAGGCAGAAGAGAAAGTGGCGGCCTTGACGCTGGACGGGGATGGCGTGCCCACGGGAACGACACCGGTTGAGGGGCTCTAGGCTTTGGATTGGGACAACCTGCGCGACCGGGTTGAGGCGCATTTTGAGCATGTCTTGGACGGGTTCGGCAACACGGATGTGGTGCAGGGCATGCGTTACGCGGTGTTAGGCGGCAAGCGGGTGCGCGCTATGCTGGTGGCAGAGGGTGCAAGACTGCATGGCGTGAGCCTTGAACGCGCGATCTGGCCTGCCTGCGGAATTGAAGCGTTGCATGCCTATTCGCTGGTGCATGACGACCTGCCATGCATGGATGATGATGATCTGCGGCGGGGGCTGCCCACGGTTCACAAGACATGGGACGAGGGCACCGCCGTGCTGGTGGGGGATGCGTTGCAGGCGCTGGCATTTGAAATGGCCGCCCATTCTGACGGTGCTGAGAGCGCCGAGGCCCGTGCGGAGCTTGCCTTTACGCTGGCGCAGGCCGCAGGCGGACAAGGGATGGTGCTGGGACAGGCGCTTGATATTGCGGCAGAAACGGCTGACACGCCGCTGACGTTGGACGAGGTTATCACCTTGCAGGATGGCAAGACGGGGGCGCTGATCGTCTGGGCGGCGACGGCGGGCCCGCGCATGGCACGGGCGGATGTCGGGCCGCTCACGACCTATGCAAAGGCG
>CAYMEC010000050.1:0-26433 GCA_964389425.1 uncultured Roseovarius sp. | reverse complement strand
AGACCTTCAGATGCCGCGCCGCCGCGGTCAGGCTGTCGGCCCGCCGGATCCGCGCGCCACTGCGCAGACACATCAGGCGCAGCGCCTCACAGGCGAACCGGCTGTCTTCCACAACCAGAACCGTCATCCCCAAAAGTGGCCGCTTCGCGGTGGGGCGTTTTGGGTCGAACAAATTGAGATCATCCATCACTCGGCCTCCTGACAAATCCCGTCTCAACCGTGATATCCGCGCATGGTGAATCAAGCGTTAAGCAATACGCACGTTTCTGCGACAGGGTGGTTCTTGCCTCGATCCCATCCGCGCGGCATAAGCGGGGGGAGGTAAAACAGACGAGGCTTCGACATGATTGGACGGCTGAACCACGTGGCCATTGCAGTGCCTGATCTTGAGGCCGCAGCAGATCAATACCGGTCTGCGCTGGGCGCCAATGTCGGCCCGCCTCAGGACGAACCTGATCACGGCGTGACGGTGATTTTTATCGAACTGCCCAACACCAAGATCGAATTGCTGTACCCGCTGGGGGATGACAGCCCAATCAATGGTTTTCTGGAAAAAAACCCGTCGGGCGGCATCCACCACGTCTGCTACGAGGTCGATGACATCATCGCCGCGCGCGACCATCTGAAAGAAACCGGCGCCCGTGTTCTGGGCAGCGGAGAGCCCAAGATCGGCGCCCATGGCAAGCCCGTGCTCTTCCTGCATCCCAAGGACTTCAACGGCTGCCTCGTGGAACTGGAGCAGGTCTGATGGGTCCTGTCTCCGGCCTCGTCCTGTTCTTGGTGATCTGGTTCATGACCTTTCTGGTCATCCTGCCGATCAAGATCCAGACACAGGGGGATCTGGGTGACATCGTGCCCGGCACCCATGCGGGATCTCCAGAACATCATCATCTCAAAAAGAAGATGTGGATCACAACCGGGGTGGCGCTGGTGATCTGGGGGATCGTGGCGGGGCTGATGCTGACCGGTACAGTAACGCTGGATGACATCGACCTTTACAAACGGTTCGGCCCCAACCCCTAAACCGGCAATTCCGTGGTCAGCTTGATCTCCTCCATCACGAAACTGGCGGAGACATCGCCCATAGGCACCTGCGCCACTAGGCGCTGATAGAGCCGGTCATAATCCGCCATGTCCCGCACCCGCGCCTGGATCAGGTAATCCAGATCGCCGGTCATCCGAAAGACGCCTTGTACTTCGGGTTGGCGGCGCGCCGCGCGGGCGAAATCCTGCATCCACTGGGCGTCATGGCGCGGGGCCTTGATCTGCATGAACACAGTCAGCGTCAGGCCAAGTGCGGCTGGATCCACCAGCGCGACCTTGCCGCGTATGGTGCCTGTCTCCTCCATCAGCTTGATCCGCCGCCACAACGCATTGCGCGACAGGCCGACCGTTTCGCTGAGCTTTTCCAACGGTTGATCCGCGTTGCGTTGCAATTCACGCAGGATTCGTGCGTCTGTTGCATCAATCTCTTTCACATTGTTCATTATACTGGGAAAATTTACGAAAAAAAGCCGAAAAAGAACAAAATTTGGGAAATCCGTACGACGCCCATCGCCTAAACCGTCCTCCACAGCAGAGGAGATGCCCCATGTTCCGCAAAGTTTTTCTGGACCACCCGCAAAGCGTTGATGAGACCTATTTTGAGCACGCCGCCTTCGCCGGGCGCTTTGCGCTCACGCTCTTTGCCGCTGGATTTTGCGCGCTTGTCCATGCGGTGATCCCGTCCGCGTTTGAAAAAACGGCCAGCCGCATGATTGCTCAGATGTACGCCAAAACGCACAATCGCGGCCAGTAACGCCGGTCCAAAGAACTTTTTTGCCTCCGGCGGGGATATTTTTGGCCAGAAGAAACACGGGTGCTTGCCTTTTTTGGCCTCAAATATCCCGGGGGATCGACGAAACCGTCGGCTTCGACGCAGGGGGCCGAGCCCCCTTTTCCGCCTTATCCAGCCAGCGCCTTGCCCAGGTTCTCATCGACCTTCTCAAGGAAGCCCATGGTGGTGAGCCATCCCTGATCAGGCCCAACAAGCAGGGCCAGATCCTTGGTCATGTGGCCGCTTTCCACGGTATCCACGATGACGGTTTCCAGCGTGGTGGCGAAGTTCATCAGCGGGTCGTTGCCATCGAGCTTCGCCCGGTGCTTCAGACCGCCCGTCCATGCATAGATGGAGGCGATGGAGTTCGTTGAGGTCTCTTCGCCCTTTTGATGCTGGCGATAGTGCCGCGTGACGGTGCCGTGGGCGGCTTCGGCCTCCACGATCTTTCCATCCGGTGTCATGAGCTGCGACGTCATCAGGCCCAGCGAGCCAAACCCCTGCGCCACCGTGTCGGACTGTACGTCCCCGTCATAGTTCTTACACGCCCAGACAAAGCCGCCATTCCACTTCATCGCGCAAGCGACCATGTCGTCGATCAGGCGGTGTTCGTAATGGATGCCCTTCTTTTTGAAATCCGCTTCGAACTCTTCCTCATAGACTTTCTGGAACAGCTCCATGAACCGTCCATCATATTGCTTCATGATGGTGTTCTTTGTGGACAGGTAGCAGGGCCAGCCAAGGTTCAGCGCGTAGTTCATGGACGCGCGCGCAAAATCGATGATCGACTGGTCGAGGTTGTACATCGCCATGAAAACACCGGAGGCGGGCGCGTCGAACACTTCGCGTTCATCCACGGTGCCATCCTCGCCCACGAATTTCATCGTGAGTTTCCCCGGCCCGGGGAACTTCATGTCCGTGGCGCGGTATTGATCGCCGAAGGCATGACGGCCGATCACGATGGGCTGGGTCCAGCCTGGCACAAGTTGGAGCAGATGATCGGCTGGCGGAACACGACGCCGCCCAGGATGTTGCGGATCGTCCCGTTGGGGCTGCGCCACATTTGCTTGAGGCCGAATTCTTCGACGCGCGCTTCATCGGGCGTGATCGTCGCGCATTTGACGGCGACGCCCACCTCTTTGGTCTTTTCCGCGCTGTCAATGGTGATCTGGTCATTGGTCCGATCCCGCTCCTCAATGCCAAGATCGTAGTAAAGCAGGTCCACATCCAGATAAGGCAGGATCAGCTTTTTCTTGATGAAATCCCAGATGATGCGGGTCATTTCATCCCCGTCCATTTCGACGATGGGGTTGTCTACCTTGATCTTGGTCATAGTGCAGGTCCTTCTGAATGTGGCGCGGTGTTGAGCGCGTCATAGACGGTTTTGACGGGATTGGGAAGGGCTGTATGCGTTGGTATACAAAACAACTAGCCTGTTCTTTCGGGGATTTTCTTCACCAAGAGAAGTGCGCAGATCACGCAGATCAGTGCACCGATCATGAGCGGCAACGCCGTTCCGTCAAACGCCAGCCCGATGGGCACCGTGAAGATCACGGCGCCCACGGTGGCAAGGCCCGTGATCGCGCTGGCGGCCATGCCAGCAACAGCGCCCATGGGTTCCATCGCCAGCGCGCTGAGATTGCCCAGCGTCATGGCCGTGTGCACGAAAACCGCACCCTGCCAAAGGATGTACAGCGCGAAGGGCAGGGTGCCATCGACCCCCATGTCAAGCAGGATCATGACAGCTGTGAGCCCGATGAAAATCACCATGGCAAGAACGATCAACCGCCGCATGCCCAACCGTATCACCAGCATGGCATTGAGCAGGCTGAAGCCGCCGGCGACCAGCGCAATAAGGGCAAACCACCAGGGAAACCCGTCGGCCCGCGCGTAGGTCACATCGAAAATCTGATGGATGGAACTGAGCGAGGCAAACAGCGCGGTCATGCTGAAAACCTGCGCCAGCGTGCACAGCTGCACCATACGGTTCGACATCACCTGATGGGCCGCCGCCATCACATGGCGCAGGCGGAACGGCGTGCGCCGGGTGCGCGGCCAGGTTTCCACCACGCGCAGGCTGAGCCACAGGGCGGAAATCAGGGCAAAAACCACGAAGGCCGCGAAAATTCCCCGCCAGTTTGTCAATGCGATGATCCCGCTGCCGATGAGCGGAGCAATGGCTGGCACGAGGGTGAACACCATCATGATGAACGAAGTGATGCGCGCCATTTCCCGCCCCGCAAAGAGATCCCGCACAATCGCCATGGGCACAACCCGGGCGCAGGACGCCCCAAGCCCTTGCAGCGCACGTGCGGCCAAAAGCAGCTCCAGCGACGGCGCAGACCACGCAAGGGCCGAGGCGAAGATGTAAAGCGCGCTGCCCACGAGGATCACTGGCTTGCGCCCAAAACTGTCTGACAGGGGTCCCGCAAAGAATGTGCCCACACCCAGGCCGAACACAAAGCTGGTGATGATCAGCTGCGCGAAGTTCGGGGCATCCGGCGTCAGCTCATCTGCTATCTGCGGCATGGCAGGCAGCATCGCGTCGATCGAAAAGGCCACGGCCGCTGTCAACATGGCCACGAGGGCCACGAATTCGGTCTGGGTGATGCGCTGATCAGAGGGGTTTGCCATGAACCCGCGCTATCATGAGGGACAGGGAAGGCCAATTGTTGTTTCCGCACCCCGGCGCGGTTTCAAGGCGCTTGCGCCGCCGCGCCTTCGTCAGGCCCCCGCCAGGGCCTGACGAATTGGCAATCGCAGGATACCGCTCGGATGGTCAGCGGGACAGACCGATAAAGTTCTGCTGATCCAGGCTCAGAATCGCCAGACCGGGGCCTGCCCAAGACGCTCTGTCAGGTGTCCTTATCATCTTTGTGCTTATGCGGCAGATGACGATACAGCCAGCCGCGCCGCTTGGCCTCCCGATGCATGAAATAGGTGCCCAATTGCTGAATGGCGAAAGCAAAGGCCCCGATGCCCGCAAAAATCAGCACGGTGGTTGCGATCTTGCCCAGATGCGTTTCCGGCACCAGATTGCCGTAGCCCACGGTGGACAGTGTCACGACCGTGAAGAAGTAGCTGTCGACCCAGCTCCAGCCCTCCACAAAGCGAAAGAAAGCCGTTGAACCGGCGATCAGCGTGATGAGGAACGACACCGCCGCGATAAGGGCCGGGTTCTTCATGTCTCGCCCTCTTCGGCCTCGGCCAACTGGCCATTGATTTCATCAATCACGGCGATCCATGTCTCGGCAGGCTGGCAGCCGGGCACCGCATGCTGTCCGTTCACGATAAAACAGGGCACACCGGTCACGCCCATTTCGCGGAACTTGCGATCCTTTTCCTGCAAATCGGCCTTGTCGGCTGTCGATTCAAGCAGTGTGCGCACCACGGCGGCATCCATCCCCGCGCTGTCGGCAATGTCGCTCAGCACATCCAGATCGCCAATATCGCGGGCTTCCTCGAAATAGGCGCGGAACAGTGCCATGGCGACCTCCTCCTGATGTCCCTCAATGCCTGCCCAGTGCAAGAGGCGATGGGCATCAAGCGTATTGGGCGTGCGGGGAATGGCGGCAAAGTCGATCTTCAGCCCTGCTGCTTCGGCGCGCTCCAGAACCGGAGCATAGGCGCGCAAGGCACCTTCCTTGCCGCCGAACTTGGTCTCCAGGTATTCTTTGCGGTCCATGCCCTCCTCGGGCATGTCGGGATTGAGTTGAAACGGGTGCCATTCAATCTCGAACGGATGATCTGGCCGGGCCTTCAAGGCCTCATCCAAAAGCGTTTTCCCGATATAGCACCACGGGCAGATCGGATCGGAAATGATATCAAGTTTGATCATGCATCGTCTCGTAAATGGGCCGCAAAGCGCGGCGCGTGAGTTTGCCATTGGCCCCGGCGGGCAAGTCTGCCAGATGGTAGAATGCGCGCGGACATTTGTAACCCGCCAGTCGCGCAGAGGTGAATGCCCTGAGCGTCTCTTCCTCAATCGGCGCAGGCGCCGTGTAGAAGGCCATGATCACGCGGGCGTCTTTTTTGACCTCGATATCCGTGACAGCAGCCTGCGTGATGCCGGGATGGGCGTTCAGCACCGCCTCGACCTCCATCGGTGATACCCGGTAACCGCCTGCATTCATCATGTCATCGACGCGCCCCAGGAAGGTGATCGTGCCATCCGCCCCCATCGTCGCCTGATCGCCGGTCAGAAACCAGTCCCCCTGCATTCGCTCGGCCGTGGCGGCCTCTTCCCCCAGATAGCCCAGCATCAGGCCGGGGTCGGTGCGATGCACGGCAATCGTGCCTTCCTCACCAAATGGCACTGGCCCATCCGGGCCAAGGATCGCCACCCGCCGCCCTGTCTGCACAAAGCCAAGCGAGGCTGGCGCGACCGGACGCGCAGGCGCGCTGGAGATAAATGTCGAACATTCCGACATGCCATAGGCCTCGAAAAGCTCCGTCCCTGCGACGGCGCGCCAACCGTCCCGTATCGTCTCTGACAGTTTCTCGCCCGCGCAGAGTCCGTGTCGCAGCTTCGGCAGGGTCATGTTTGCCCCGGCGGCCAACAGCTTGCGATAGACGCCGGGGGCGGCGGCCAGAATGGTCGCATCATGGCGTTTCAGCAAAAGCGGCAGTTGCGCGATGTCAACTTCCGGCCCGGGAATCAAAGCCGTGGCACCCATCGTCCAGGGATCCATAAGCCCGGTCCCCATCGTGTAGGTCCAGTTGAACGCGCCCGCGTGACACAGACGGTCGCTTTCGCGCAGATCATACCAGTCGGTCATCATCATCTGCCGTCCAAGGATCGCCCGATGAGCATGGACAACCGCGCGCGGCGTGCCAGACGTGCCGGAGGTGAAGACGATATAGGCCGGGCGGTCGGGATCATCGAATTGAAACGGCGCGGCCGGCAGATCTTGCAGGCTTTGCAAATCTGCCAGATCCATCTGCGGGGCGTCGGTTGCGGGGCAGGCGATGCCGTCTTCCCGCAGGATCAGTTTCGGGTCAGTGATGGCGATCACCCCCTCCACCTCCCGCTCCGTCAGTTGCGGGGAAGAGGGGATCGGCACCAGTCCGACGGCAATCGCACCCAGATAGGCGATCGGATACTCCACCCGGTTGCCCAGTCGCAATAGCACCCGGTCGCCGGGTATCAGCCCTTGCGCCAGAAACCCGGCCCCAGTGCCCAGCACGGCCGCCTTGAGACGCGCAAAACTCCATCGTTCCGCGCCACCCAGCGTCAGAACAGCCAGCGCCACCTTGTCGCTCAGCTCATCCGCACGATGCAGCACATGAGCGGCCATGTTGAACTGTGCAGGCGGCGCAGGAAGCGGATCAGGCGTGGTTTCAGACAGCATATTGCCGGATTAGGCGCTGACCGGTGGAGTTGCAAGGTTGAGGCGCGCCGCCTATAGCTTTGATCCATGGATGAGATGCTACCGGGAAACCTGATCCGCATTGCCCGCGAAAATGGCTCGGAAAGCCTGGGCGAGCCGCTCAATCTGGGCGCGCGGGTCCGTGAGCTGCGCAAGGCGCGCGGCTGGACGCTGGAACAGGCGGCCCGTCAGGCGGGGCTGGCGCGCTCCACGCTGTCGAAGATCGAGAACGAACAGATGTCGCCCACCTATGACGCGCTGAAAAAGCTGGCGGTGGGTCTCGAAATCTCCGTCCCGCAGCTTTTCACGCCTCCCAGCCGCGATCAGATCAGCGGGCGCATGTCGACGACGCGCGCGGGTGAAGGCACGCATCACGCGACCGCCACCTATGAACACGAACTTCTTGGCGAATCTCTGAGCAAGAAGCGCATGATGCCGTACCGTGCCCGGATCCGTGCGCGCGATGTTGGCGAATTCAACGGATGGGTGCGGCATGACGGGGAGGAGTTCCTCTACGTGCTGACCGGCGTCATTCGGCTTTACACTGAGTTCTACGAACCCATCGAAATGAAGCGCGGCGACAGCGCCTACTATGATGCCACGATGGGGCACAACGTCGTGTCGGTGAGCGATGAAGACGCGACCATTCTGTGGGTCACGTCTTTGGGGTGAGGCCCAAGAGATTTCATGCCTCCGGCGGGGATATTTTCAGCCAGAAGAAACATGGGGGGCGCGTTATTTGCGCGCATTGAGCCCGTGGTAGATATGCGTGAACGTGGCGGCGCCCAAAATCGGGATCAGCAGGTTCACAAGCGGGATGGACAGCGGGATCGCCATCAGGATTCCGGCCAGCCAGACCGTGGCCATATGTTTGCGGCGGAACTCCTTGGCGGCCTGCCGCCCGATCCGGCGGATCGCCACCAGCGTGATGTATTCCATGCCCAGCAAATAGCCGTTCAGCGCGTAGAATATGAAGGGCGCGGCGGGTGTGATGAGCGCGTAGAGAATGAAGGCCAGAAGGTTTGCCGCGATGATGATGCCCAGAAAATTCACAGTATCGCGCAAGGCTTCGAAGAATGGCACGCGGGTGGCGGCGGGCAGGGTGGCGTAGTGGCGATCCTCCACCGCTTGCGCCACCTCATCGAGGAACAGCGACGTGATGGCCGAGGCGACAGGCACCATCAAAAAGGCCGACAGGATCAACATCAGGAACAACGATCCCCAGCCCAGCAAGTCACCAAGCCATGTGACCTCGTAGCCGAAAATGACCGTGCCTTCGCCGGTCAGCGCCTCGATCAGCCACAAAAGCCCCGCATAGGCCCCCACCAGAAGCGCAATGGTCAGGCCAATGCCCAAAAGCAGCACCTTGCGAAAACGCGGGTCACCGATCTGGCCGATGGCCTTGAAAAAGGCTGCGAAAATCATGTGGACACCCATGTCGTGATTGCATTCATATCCGGGCGCGGGCGGTCCGGCGGCGTGGCGGTTTCCGTGCCCAGATGAATGAGGCCCGCGATGCGTTCATTATCAGCAAGGCCAAAACCCTCTTGCACGAAACCACGGTCATGACTGGGCCAGCCGCTCAGCCAATTGGCACCCCAGCCAGACGCCAGCGCGGCATTGAGGAGTGCCAGGCACACCGCACCCGCCGAATAGCTTTGTTCCACCGCCGGGATCTTGTCGGAGGGTTTTTGCACCTCGATAACCGCGACAACCAAATGTGCGTCGTCATATTGCCGCCGCGCCTTGGCGATGTCGAGCGCGTCCCGGCCCAGCCGCGCCCCGTGCGGTTCCACCAAGTCGCCCAGACGCAACAACGCAGCGCGTTCCAGAACCATGAAGCGCCATGGCTCCATCTTGCCATGATCAGGCGTGCGGGCGGCGGCCTTCAGGATCGTCTCAACCGTGTCGCGATCCGGCACGGGAGGTGTCAGCGTTTTTGCAGGCCGCGACCGGCGGGTCAGCAGGAACTCCAGCGCGTCGGGGTTTTTGGGGGGCATTTCAAACATCCTCATCCTGAAGCGGCTGGGGCGTCATCGCTTCCCGTGCGTGGGCGTCCCTTGCGTGGTTACGCCTTGGATGTAGGTGAAATTTTCTCCAGCGTGTAGACCCCTTCGGGCAAATTCAGCGCCGCGGAGAGATCGCGTAGCTGGCTTACCGTCAGCGTGATTTTCTCAATGGCATCGGTGCGCGGATCATATTGCTCCAACGTCACGCATTCCTCGAAGGCGTGGATTTTCACATCCTCGCCCAACGGCTCCGGCCCCTCATCCACAAGGGTCACGACGGTGCAGTCAAATTCATGCTCAATCGAAAACATGCACAAACCCTACTGGCTGGGCGGGTTTATGCAAGCGGCGACATTAGGGGTGGTGGTCGGCGATGGAGCCCCCTACATTTGGGGCTCAGAAAGTGATGTAGAGGCGGGAACATGCGTCTTCGTGTTTTGATGGCAGCGGTGGTTCTAAGTGGATGCGTGACCACCACGCAGGCCCCTCAAGAGGGCCGCCCGGCGCCGCAATCGCCCACACCCGACAGTGCGGATATCGCGCGTTTCCAACAGGTTGTCGCGCGGGCCGAGCCGGTGGCCGAACGCATTTGCCGGGCGGAACTGCCGGGTGGAAACTGTGACTTCCTCGTCCAGATTGATGATCGTCCGGGCCAGCCGCCCAACGCGTTCCAGACCCTGACACGCGATGGCAGACCCGTTCTGGCCTTCAACCTTGCGCTTCTGGCCTCCGTGCGCAACGAAGATGAGCTGGCGTTCGTTTTCAGCCACGAAGCAGGGCATCACATCGCGGGTCACATTCCAAAGACGCGGCAGACGGCGGCGACCGGCGCGATCCTGTTGGGCGGACTGGCGGCAATTGTCGGCGCGGGGTCAAGCACCGTGCAAACGGCGGCGGATCTGGGCGCGGGCGTCGGCGCGCGCACCTATTCCAAGGATTTCGAGTTGGAAGCCGATGCGTTGGGCACGATCATCGCCAAACGCTCTGGCTATGATCCGGTGCGCGGGGCGCAATTCTTCAATCAGATCGCCGATCCGGGCGATGTCTTCCTTGGCACGCATCCCCCCAATGCGCAGCGCATTGAAACAGTGCGGCGGACAGCGGCGCGGCTCTAGGCCGTCAGGGCCGCCGCGAGGGCCGTGGAAATTCCCATGAATAGGCATCCCGTCGCCAACAGCACAAAGGCATGCCAGATCGCGTTGGCGAAAGGCAGGCTTTCCCACGTATAGAAAATGACCGCGCCGGTGTAAGTGAGGCCGCCCACGACGATGAACCAGATGCTCGCAGTTGGCAAATGCCCAAAGAGCGGGATCATGAGGCCCACGCCGATCCAGCCAAGCGCCACCTGAGGGATCCAGCTGGTGGTCATTTTCCCGCGCGCCGCCAGCAGTTTTGCCACGGCGCCCACTAGGGCAAGGGTCCAGACAAGCAACAGCACCCCGTAGCCAAACATCGAGTTCAGAAGCACGGCGAGCGGCGTAAAAGTACCTGCGATCTTGACATAGATCGCCGCGTGATCGATCCGGCGCAAGATGGGCCGGGCGGGCGTGTGGGCCGCCATGTGATAAGCCGCCGACGCGGACAGCATTCCGAGCAAGGCCATGGCGTAGATGGCGGTGCCCAGAAAGGTGGGCCATTCCATGCGATCACTGAAGAGCCAGAAGATGACGCCCACGCCCACGACAGCGCTGGTGACGCCCAGAATATGCACCACGGCGTCAGCGACGCGTTCAGCACGGGTGTAATCTGGATAGGACATTTCAGCGACCTTTCATCTGTCACGTTCGCATGACAGCGCGTCGGGCATATGACAGAGGATAGACAAAAATATGTTAATTTTCCGTGCTTTGCGCAAGGCGATTGAGGCATCCTCGCAACAAGGTGATTTTCGCGTGGAATAGCCCGGATCTTGAGCAAAAACCGGATTTACAAAACAGCTCCAAATTTCGGTTTAACTTCGGTGGTTTGCGCGGCGTATTTGAGAAACATCGCAAGACGGACTGCACGAGAGACGTGTCTCATTTTGAAGGGTGTCGTATGGTATTACGATAAGCATGGAATGTAAAAATCAGACGTTAAAAACTAAGTTATCCACAGAATCTTTAAAAATTATTTCATTTAACAGTTTTTGGTTGATTTACTTGCCTTCCAAACTTGCCGGCGCGCCATCCGTTCGGTATGCGCATTGTCTTGCACATTCCTGCGCATTGCGGGGCCTCAGGCCGACGCGTGCCAATTATGTGATTCACGTCCTCATGGAAACGCGATAGGCTTGTGCCAAAGGGACGCGCGGAACAACCAAAAAGAGGTGCAGCATGCGGTGGATCATCCGGGCCATTCTTCTCGTTGTCATTCTGGCTATTGGACTTGTCGCCACAGTCTTGATGTTGCCCGGGGACCGGATCGCTCGGCTCGCCTCTGACCAGATTTCGAACCTGACAGGGCGGGAAGTGACCATGTCTGGAGAGACCACTGTCAGCTTCTATCCCATCCTCGGCGTCAGCACCGGGGCCGTAACCATCGCCAATGCCGACTGGTCCGATGAAGGCCCGATGTTTCAGGCTGACAGTCTCAAGATCGGGGTGGAACCACAGGCGCTTTGGGGCGGCGACATCCGGATCACGGGGCTGGAGGCTCAAAGCCCCCGCGTGCATCTGGAACGGGCCGCCGATGGTCGCGTGAATTGGGAATTGGGGGTTGAAGGCGTCGCGCCCTCGGGTCAGTCGGGCGAGGGGGCCGCGCCTGCGCAATCTTCACGCCTCGCGCTTACGCTCGACCGTGCACTCATTGAAAACGCAACTTTCATCTTCGATGATCGCTCCACCGGCGAACGCACCGAGATGACAGGGATGCGGTTTGACCTGCGCTGGCCCGAATATGAGGGCCGCGCCAGTTTTGACGCCACTCTGCGCCCCGCCGATGAGGCGGTGGAAATCTCGGGCTTCCTGGATCGCGTGGGCGATTTCATCGATGGCGCAGTCAGTGATGTGTCCGCGGAAATCACCATGCCCGGCGGAAACATCGCCTTTCTTGGTCGCGCCAGTGCCGATGGGGCCGCAGACGGCAAGCTGACCGCGAAAATTGCGGATACGAACCGCGCCATGGCAGCGCTGGGCCAACCCCCGGCGGATCTGCCCAAAGGTTTCGGGCGGTCCGTTGACATCAGCACGCAAGTTACAGTCACCGCCGCGCAAACTCTGTCTTTGCGGGATCTGATTCTTGATCTGGGGGGCAATCGGCTGACCGGCGCTGTGGATGTCGCACTGGCGGGCGACCGCCCTGATATCACGGCGCGGCTGGATGCCGGGGCGCTTGATCTGAGCGCGCTGAACAGCAGTGAAGGTTCTGGCACGGGCGGGCAGTCTGCGGGCACATCACAGCAGAGCAGCGGGTGGTCGAAGGACCCCATTGATGTCTCTGCGCTGGGCCTTGCCAACGCAGACGTGGCGCTGACGGCCAGCAGCATCGATCTGGGCGATCTTCAGGTCGGCGCGACCCAGACCCGCATGCAGCTGGATCGATCTCGCATGGTGTTTGAACTGCAAAACGTTGAGGCTTATGCCGGCAACATCACCGGCCAGTTCGTGATGAACAATCGCTCTGGGCTGTCGGTGGGTGGCCAGATGAACGTGCAAGGCATTGATCTGGAACGATTTTTGACCGCCGCTGCCGATGTTGATCGGCTGTCAGGCTCCGCCGATGCGTCGGTCAATTTCCTCGGCGTGGGCGGGTCGCAGCATGCCATCATGAATTCGCTCAGCGGGGAGGGACGGGTCAGCATGGGCCGTGGGGTCATCAACGGGATCGACCTCGACCGGTTGATGCGCTCGGGCGATATCACCGGCGGCACCACGATTTTCGACACGATGGGCGCCAGTTTCACGATGAAGGATGGCAACCTGTTCAACAACGATCTGCGCATGGAATTACCGCTGGCAAAGGCCGATGGCGAAGGCCGCATTGGTTTGGGCGCGCGGGACATCGATTACCTTTTCACGCCCAAACTTCTGGAAGGGGACAACAACACCGGCCTTGCCATCCCTGTGCGGATCCGGGGGCCATGGGACAAACCCAGCATCCTGCCCGACCTTGAAAAAGCGTTGGAACTCAACCTCGCGGGCGAAGTCGACAAGCTGGAGGATCAGGCCGAAGAGGAACTGCGCCGCGCGGTGGGCAAAGAGCTGGGCGTGGATGTGGAGGAAGGCCAGGATCTGGAGGACGCCGTGCGCGACGCGATTGAGGACGAGGCGCTCAAAGGCCTCAGAAGCCTGTTTGATTGAGGGCGCATGCCCTTGATTCTGCGCCGAATGGCAGAATATCTGTCTCAATGACGTCACTTCTGGAAAAGTCGAGCGCGCGCTCCTCATGTCTCTGAAACCGGTCGATCAGCACCTGATCGCAGATCTTAAGGCTATCCTGCCGCCTGCCGCCTTCCGGGAGGCCACGCCCGGCTACCTGGAAGAACCTCGTGGCCGCTGGGCCGGGCAGGCGGGCGTGCTTCTGGCGCCCGGTTCGACACACGAGGTCGCGCAGATCATTCGCATTGCCGACAAGGCGCGGGTCGCCGTTGTGCCCTATGGCGGCGGCACCGGGCTGGTCGGCGGGCAAATCGCAAGCGACGGCCCCGCGCCAATCCTTCTCAGCCTTGAACGCATGACGCGCATCCGCGCAATCCACGCGGAAGAAAACATCCTGATCGCCGAGGCTGGCGCGATCCTGTCGAATGTTCATGACGCCGCTGACAATGTGAACCGGCTCTACCCCCTGACCATCGCCGCCAAGGGAAGCGCGCGGGTGGGCGGGCTTCTGGCCACCAACGCGGGCGGCGTGAACGTGCTGCGCTATGGCAATGCGCGCGACCTGTGTCTGGGGCTTGAGGCCGTTCTGCCCGACGGTCAGATCTGGAACGGGCTGAGACGGCTGCGTAAAGACAATATGGGCTATGACCTGCGCAACCTGCTGATCGGGTCAGAAGGTACCTTGGGTGTGATCACCGCCGCTTCCCTGATGCTGTATCCCAAACCGGCGGGCGAAGGCACAGCGGTGATGTCTGTGTCGGGACCAGAGGCGGCGCTGTCCCTTCTGGCCATGGCGCGCGATCACCTGGGCGAGGGGATCAGCGCGTTTGAACTGATGCATCGGATGGGCTCTGATTTCCTGTCCGAGACCATGCCTGACGTCAAACAACCCTTTGAAAATACGCCGGAATGGATGGTCCTGATCGATATCGGCCTTGCCCGCGGCCTCGACCCCGCAACGGCCCTGGAGGATGTGTTTTCCGACGCCCATGAGGCCGGGCTGGTGTCTGACGGCATCATCGCCCAATCCGAAGCGCAGCGGGCGGAACTCTGGGTCGTGCGCGAAACCATTCCCGAGGCCAACCGCCGGATCGGGTCCATCAGTTCGCACGACATTTCCGTCCCGCTGGGCGCCATCCCGGATTTCATAGAGGCGGGTAACGCAGCCCTGGCCAAACTGGGACCTTTCCGGATTAACTGCTTCGGCCATGTGGGCGACGGCAATCTGCACTACAATGTGTTTCCGCCGAAAGGGGAAAGCAAGGACGCCTACACGCCCTTGCGCGACGATATCAAACGCACGGTCCATGACGCGGTCCATGCGCTGGGTGGATCGGTCAGTGCGGAACACGGGGTCGGACGGCTCAAGGTCGACGATCTGGAACGCTACGGCGATCCTGTAAAACTGGCGGCCATGCGCGCGGTCAAAGACGCGCTTGATCCCAAGGGCATCATGAACCCGGGCGCGGTTCTGCGAGCGCGCTAAGAACAGCCGAAACCCCCTAGTAACATCGCCAATCATCGCCTACCTTACAATTGGTTAAAAGGGACACGACGCGCCATGTCTGACACAGGGCTGCAAAAACTTGCATTCTTCTTGCTCGTCCTTCTGATCCTCTTCGTCGCCTTTGCAGGGGGCGTATGATGGCGCAGAAGTTTGGCGGCAAATACAGCCCCGATGCCAATCAAAACCTGTCTGAACCGACGCGGACTGAAACTGGCGCTTACCGGGGCGCGGTGCGCACAAAGGCCGGTGGTCGGGTCAATCTGCTTTTCCTCGCGCCTTTGCCGCTCATCTGGCAGGCCTTCACCTCTGGGCCCACCGGGCTCGCTCTGAACCTTGTGGCCTTGGGTCTTTTGATCCTTGCGGCGTGGCTCACCCGCGAAGGGATCAAGGCGCAAGAAGCCTATGAGGCGCGCAAAGTCGCCCGCCGACCGGGGTTCCCTCGCAAGATCGCAGGCAGCATTCTGACGGGTGCCGGCCTTGCCGTGGCGGGCTTTGCGGCCAGCGGCGGCCTCATTGAACCCGTCATTTACGCTGTCATCGGCACTGTCCTGCACAGTTTCGCCTTTGGCTTCGACCCTATGCGCGACAAGGGCATGGAAGGCATCGACACATTTCAGACCGACCGTGTGGCCCGCGCCGTGGACAAGGCGGAGGGCATGCTTTCTGCCATGTCCGATGCTGTCAAGCGCGCGGGTGACCGCACATCGGAAACCCGCGTCGCCCAATTCCAGACCAGCGTGCGCGACATGCTGCGCACCATCGAAAACGACCCCCGCGACCTGACGACTGCGCGCAAGTACCTGACTGTCTATTTGCAAGGTGCCAGGGATGCGACTGTCAAGTTCGCCGATATCTACGCCCGTGATCGCAACGCCAAGGCGCGGGATGACTATTTCGGCCTGCTGGGTGATCTGGAAGGGAATTTTACCGCCAAGACACGCAGCCTTCTGAACGATGACACCGCCGATCTGGAAGTGGAAATCGAAGTGCTGCGCGACCGGCTGAAACGAGAAGGGCTCCGGCCCGATGTGACAGGTTAAAGAAGGAAATGGGACATGTCTGACAGCATTCGTCAAAAGGCGGAGGCCGCATTGGCCGAAGTGGAAGAAGTGAGCAAGGTGATCTTGCCCGAACCGGTGGCGGCAAACGCAATCGTCCCCATCGAGGACGCGAACAAGACCCAAAAGGCCGCAATCAAGAAGCGCATGGATGAGATCGACATGACGGATACGAATTCCATCGTGGCGTTTGGATCGGGCGCGCAGGCCGAATTGCAGACTATCTCTCAGTCCATGCTCCAAGGCGTGCGCAACAAGGATGTGGGGCCTGCGGGCGATTCTTTGCGCAACATCGTCACCACGATCCGGGGCTTTTCCGTGTCGGAACTCGACGTCCGCCGCGAACGCACCTTCTGGGAAAAACTGCTGGGTCGGGCCGCACCGTTTGCGAAATTCACTGCCAAGTTCGAAACGATCCAGAACCAGATCGACAAGATCACCGAGGATCTTCTGGGCCATGAACACACGTTGCTGAAGGATATCAAATCCCTCGACATGCTCTATGACAAGACGCTGGCCTTTTATGACGAACTGGCGCTCTACATCGCCGCTGGTGAGGCCAAGATCGCCGAACTCGACAGCAAGACCATTCCCGCCAAGGAGAAAAAGGTCGAAAAGGCGCCCGAGGACAAGCAGGTCATGGAGGCGCAGGAACTGCGCGATCTGCGGGCGGCGCGTGATGATCTGGAACGCCGGGTGCATGATCTGAAACTCACCCGTCAGGTGACCATGCAATCTCTGCCCTCGATCCGCCTGGTGCAAGAAAACGACAAGTCGCTGGTGACAAAGATCAATTCGACTCTCGTGAACACTGTGCCTCTTTGGGAAACCCAGTTGGCGCAAGCGGTGACGATTCAACGCTCGGCTGAGGCCGCCGCCGCCGTGCGCGATGCAAACGATCTGACCAACGAGTTGCTCACCGCCAACGCCGCCAACCTGCGCGAATCCAACAAGATGATCCGCGAGGAAATGGAGCGCGGCGTCTTCGACATCGAGGCCGTGAAACAGGCCAACGCCGACCTCATCGGCACGATCGAGGAAAGCCTCGCCATCGCCGACGAAGGCAAGGCCCGCCGAGCCGCCGCCGAAGAAGACCTCAAGAAGATGGAGGCCGATCTGCGCGACACGCTTGCTGCCGCCAAGGCCCGCAAGGATGGCGTGGGCGACACCGCAGGTACCGCGGTGCCATCAAGCTAAGGGACGTGTAACAGGGGTGTCCAAAGGAAAATCCAGCCGGTTCAAGGAGTTGACCAGCGTGCTGGCGCTGGTCACGCTTGGTGCGTGCGGGCTCTTACCGTCTGACAACCCCGACCCGGACCCGCGGCCACCCGCCGAAGATACGTCTTCCCTTGAACCTTCCGCCGAAAGTGAGGCGCTGGCTCGTTACTATGCGCGCCTGCAATCCAACTTGCAGGCGCAAGATCTGTTGCGCACCGACGGGGGCGGGGTCGACACACCTTATACCAACGCTGATATCGCGCGGAATTTCGAACGCATCGCTTTTTTCGATGAATTCGAGGTGGGGCAGGGATTGACGCCCGCCTCCGGCAAACCCGGTCGCATGATCAAATGGAAAGAGCCGGTGCGTATGTCTGTCGAATTCGGACGGCACGCGTTGCCCGAACAGCGCGAAACTGATCCCGACGTCATTGCGTCTTATGTCAAACGCCTCACGCGCGTCACCGGACACCCCATCACGATCACGGACCGCAACCCCAATTTCCATGTCATCATCGCGGGTCAGGATGACAAGGAAGACACCATTGCGCGTTTCCTTGAAATTGAACCCAACATGAACCAGGCCAGCATCAATATCGTGCGCAACCTCAATCGCAAGACGGCGTGTTTCGTCTTCACGTTCGCAAAAACCGTCGATGATTCCGTGATCCACAAAGGCATTGCGCTCATCCGGTCAGAACTGCCCGATCTGATGCGCCAGGCCTGCGTGCACGAAGAACTGGCTCAAGGTCTTGGCCTGCGCAATGACAGTGCCACCGCGCGCCCGTCCATCTTCAATGATGACGAGGAATTCGCGCTGCTCACCTCCCACGACGAAGCGCTTTTGCGCCTTATCTATCATCCCAGTCTCAAACCGGGCATGACCCTCAACCAGGCCCGTCCGCTGATCAAGCGGATCCTGGAGGGCAACCCCGGCCAGATTTAACCCGCCAGATTAAGTACGCGTAAGGAGCCACCCATGCCCATTTTCGATTTCCTCTCCGGCCAGTTCATCGATGTGATCCACTGGGTCGACGACACGCGAGACACGATGGTCTGGCGGTTCGAACGTCAGGGCCATGAAATCAAGTACGGCGCCAAGCTGACGGTGCGCGAAGGTCAGGCGGCGGTTTTTGTCCATGAAGGTCAGCTGGCGGATGTGTTCACGCCCGGTCTCTACATGCTTGAGACCAACAACATGCCCATCATGACGACGCTTCAACACTGGGATCACGGCTTCAAATCGCCGTTCAAATCGGAAATTTATTTCGTCAACACCACGCGCTTCAACGATCTCAAATGGGGTACCAAGAACCCCATCATGCTGCGTGATCCCGAATTTGGCCCCACCCGCATCCGCGCCTTCGGGACCTATACCGCGCGCATCAATGATCCGGCGCGGTTCCTGACGGAGATCGTGGGCACCGATGGCGAATTCACGATGGATGAGATCAGCTATCAGGTGCGCAACATCATCGTGCAAAGTTTCTCGCGCATTATCGCGGGCTCGGGCATTCCTGTGCTGGATATGGCGGCCAACACCGCCGATCTTGGCAAACTGATTGCAGCTGAGATTTCCGGCGTGGTGGCTGAGTATGGCCTTTCAATCCCGGAATTCTACATTGAAAACATATCACTACCGCCCGCTGTTGAAGAAGCACTCGACAAACGCACGTCCATGGGACTGGCCGGGGACTTGGGCAAATTCACGCAATACTCGGCGGCAGAGGCCATGACAGCGGCCGCCAAAACCCCCGGCAGCGGTGCCGGAGAAGGCATCGGCGCAGGTCTGGGGATGGGCATGGGGATGGCCATGGCGAACCAGATGAACCAAGGCCCTTGGGGGGCGCAACCTGCTCAGGCCCCCGCCGCGCCGCCCCCGCCGCCACCTGTCGAACATGTCTGGCACATCGCGGAGAATGGCGAAACGCACGGCCCATATTCCAAGGCGGCCCTGGGCCGCATGGTGACGGAAGGCAAACTGACCCGTGAAACCCATGTCTGGACTGCCGGCCAGGATGGCTGGATGATGGCCGAAGACGTGCAGGAACTGGCCCAGCTCTTCACCGTGCTCCCGCCACCACCACCGGGCGCGTGATTTGGGCCGCCTTTGCCCTTGACTGCTCAAACGTGACCGGACCCTTCCATGCCGCCTTCTGATCAAGAGCCCCAATCCGTAATATCTGACTACAGCTTCCCCTGCGATCAATGTGGCGCGGATTTCCGGTTTGATCCGGACAAGGGCCAACTCATCTGTGATCATTGCGGCAACACGCAAGACATTGCGCAGGCAGGCCCTTGGAAAGGCTCCATCCGCGAGCTGGATTTCGTCACCGCGCTTGCCGGCAAGCTCGACCGCGAAGAAACTCAGGAAACGCGCGTTTTCACCTGTCCGGATTGTTCCGCGCAGATCGAGTTCGACGCCAAGACCCACGCCAAGGAATGTCCCTATTGCGCCTCGCCGGTGGTCACCGACACAGGCTTGCATCGCCAGATCAAGCCAAAGGGCGTGCTGCCCTTCGCGCTGGAAGAACGCGCCGCCCGCAAGGCCATGACCGATTGGTTGGGCAGGCTCTGGTTTGCCCCCAACGGGTTGCAGGAATACGCCCGTAAGGGCCGGAAAATGCAGGGAATTTATGTCCCGTACTGGACATTTGATGCCGACACCAAGTCGCAATATCGGGGCGAACGGGGGACGGTCTACTATGAAACCAAAACCGTCACGCGCAATGGCAAACGTGAACAGGTGCGCGTGGCACGCGTCCGCTGGCGAGCCGTTTCTGGCCGTGTCGCACGGTTCTTCGATGATGTCCTCGTGCTGGCCTCCCGCACCCTGCCCAAGCGTTACACCGACGGGCTGGAGCCATGGGATCTCAGCGCGCTTGAACCCTACAGGCCGGAATTCCTCGCAGGGTTTCGGGCCGAAAGCTACCAAGTGGAACTCGAGGATGGCTTCAAGGAGGCCCGCGCCCACATGGATGGTGTCATCGCCCGTGATGTGCGGTTCGACATCGGCGGCGACCGCCAGCGCATCCATGACATCGACACAACCGTAAAAGACGTCACCTTCAAGCATATCCTCCTACCGGTCTGGCTGGCGGCCTACAAATACAATGGCAAAACCTACCGTTTTGTCGTGAACGGCCGCACCGGGCGGGTGCAGGGCGAACGCCCATGGTCCGCCATCAAGATTGCCATTGCCGTGGTGATCGGCGTTCTTGTCGCTGCCGGGGTGGGCTACGCCATCGCGCTCAGTGAAGGGGTCGTATGATGTCGCAGATCGACGTTTTGAACACCGTGCTCGACCGCCGCTATTCCTGCCGCGCGTTCAAACCGGATCCCGTGCCGGATGATGTGCTCGGGCAGATTGTCACGACAGCGGGCAAGACTGCCTCATGGTGCAACGCCCAGCCCTGGCAGGTCGTGATCACCCAAGGCGCGGCCACTGATACCTTCCGCAAAGGGTTGAAAGAGGCCGTGCAAGGCTCTGATCCAAAACCGGATTTTCCGTGGCCTGAAGGGTATCCCGGCGTCTATGGTGACCGCCGCCGCACCTGCGGATACCAACTTTATGAGGCCGCCGGCATCGCCCGCGATGACCGCGCGGGCCGCGCCGCGCAATCCTTTCGCAATTTCGAACTTTTCGACGCCCCGCACGTCGCGATCCTCCATTCCGAGGCCGCCCTTGGGCCCTATGGCGCGCTCGACTGCGGGGGGTTCGTCACTGCCTTTGTGCTGGCCGCCACCAGCCTCGGCGTGGCAACCATCGCGCAAGCCTCTGTCGCCGCTTACCCAACGTTCATCCGCAACCATTTCGGTCTGAAAGACAACCGGCTGATCCTCTGTGCCATTTCGCTGGGCTATGAGGATGCAGACCACCCCGCCAACAGCTTTCGCACCGAACGGGCAACACTCGCTGAGGTGCTCGACCTGCGTCGCTGAATCTTAAATCAAAGCGCACGCCAGCCGATGTCCCGGCGCACCGCCGCGCCCGGCCAATCCACACGGTCCACCAGCGCATAGGCCCGATCCGCCGCCTCGCTCAGGCTGGCGCCCCGCGCAGTGGCGTTCAGAACACGCCCTCCAGCCGACACAACCTGACCGTCCTGCAAGGCCGTGCCCGCATGAAACATCACGTTAAAACTGTCCTCCTGCAGATCGTCCAGCCCGCCAATCCGCGCGCCCTTGTCATAGATTCCCGGATAGCCCGGTGCGGCCATCACCACCGTCATCGCGTGATCATCGGCCCAATTCACCTGTGCCTCGCTCAGCCGCCCCTCCGCGCAGGCCTGCATCAGATCCAGCGCCTGTGCGCCCAGCCGCAGCATCAGCACCTGACATTCCGGGTCGCCAAAGCGCACATTGTATTCCACCAAACGTGGCGCGCCCTCCTTGATCATCAATCCGGCATACAGAACGCCTGTATAGGGCGTCCCCCGACGCACCATCTCGGCTAATGTCGGTTTTACGATTTCTTTCAAGGCTTTGTCGGCTACATCTGATGTCAGAACCGGGGCAGGGGAATAAGCCCCCATGCCACCCGTGTTGGGTCCGGTGTCGCCTTCGCCGATGCGCTTGTGATCCTGCGCCGTGCCGATGGGCAGGGCGTCCTCGCCATCGCAGAGCACGAAAAAGGAGGCTTCTTCGCCCTCCATGAATTCCTCGATCACCACCTCGGCGCCCGCGCCTCCGAAGGCACCAGAGAACATGTCATCGATGGCCGCATGGGCCTCCGCCACTGTCTCCGCAATGATCACGCCTTTCCCGGCCGCCAGCCCATCCGCCTTGATCACGATGGGCGCCGTGTCCACATACGCCTTTGCGGTCTCTGCATCCCTGAAATGGCCGTACCCTGCCGTTGGCGCACCCGCGGCATCGCAAATCTCCTTGGTGAAATGCTTTGAGGCTTCCAGCTTTGCCGCCTGCTGGCTCGGTCCGAAAACCAGCAACCCTGCATCCCGCAGCCGATCCGCCACGCCCACGGCCAGCGGCGCTTCCGGTCCCACGATCACGAACTCAATCGATTGCGCTTCGCAGAAATTCACGACCGCCGCGCCGTTCATAATGTCGAGGTCCGCGCATTCCGCGATCTGTGCGATGCCTGCATTGCCCGGTGCCACGATCAGCTTGTCGCATTTGGGGTTCTGCATCACGGCCCAGGCCAAGCTGTGTTCGCGGCCCCCGCCGCCTAGAATGAGAATGTTCATGGCAAAACCCCCGCTTGGCCTTCTGTCGCTCGGGTTCTAGAGTTAGCCTCAGGCAGTTACAAGGTGTGCCCATGTCCGACCTGATCGACGATCCCACCCCCGGCGAAAACGCCCCGGAATTTTCCGTCTCGGAACTCTCCGGTGCGGTCAAACGCGTGGTGGAGGGCGAGTTCGGCCATGTCCGCGTGCGCGGCGAGGTTGGGCGCGTGTCCCGGCCTCGGTCGGGCCATGTCTATCTCGATCTCAAGGATGATCGCGCCGTTCTTGCGGGGGTGGCGTGGAAAGGGGTGGCTGCGCGCTTCGCCGTACAACCCGAAGAAGGGATGGAGGTGGTCGCGACCGGTCGGCTGACCACATTCCCAGGCCAATCGAAATACCAGATCATCATTGATGACATCAAACCGGCGGGCGTCGGGGCGCTGATGGCGCTTTTGGAAAAACGCAAGGTGATGCTGGAAGGTGAGGGTCTCTTTTCGCCCGCCCGCAAGAAAGATCTTCCCTATCTCCCTGATATCATTGGCGTTGTGACCTCGCCTTCGGGCGCCGTGATCCGCGATATCCTGCACCGTCTGCGGGACCGTTTCCCGCGCAAAGTGCTGATTTGGCCTGTTGCCGTGCAGGGCGATCGCTGCGCGCCGGAAGTCACACGCGCCATCGAAGGGTTCAACGCGCTGACCCCGGGCGGGGCATTGCCGCGCCCGGATGTGTTGATCGTCGCCCGTGGTGGCGGATCGGTCGAGGATCTGTGGGGGTTCAACGAGGAAAGCGTGGTGCGCGCGGCCGCCGCCTCTGACATTCCGTTGATCTCTGCGGTGGGTCACGAGACGGACACCACGCTGATCGATCTGGCCTCAGACCGCCGCGCGCCCACACCGACGGCGGCGGCGGAGATGGCCGTGCCGGTGCGGCTCGATCTGATGGCGTGGCTTGATCAGCAGGAGGCGCGGCTCTCGGCGGCGTTGACGGGTGGGCTGAAAACACGCCGGCAGCGGGTGATTGATTTGTCCCGTGGACTGCCGCGCATCGAGACACTGCTGGATGGCCCGCGCCAGCGCCTCGATGTGCAGTCTGATCGATTGCCTCAGGCGCTGATCCGGGGCGTGGAAAAACGGCGGGTGCGGCTTTCAGAGGTGTCGGGCGTGCTGCGGCCCAGCCTGTTGCAGCGCGGTCTGGAGGCGGACAGGCGACGCCTTGACCGGGAATCGCACCGCCTGAATCTCGATGCGATCAATCGTGACCTGACACGCAAATCCGAGAAACTCGATGCTCTGCTGGCACGGTTGTCCAAAACCGCGACGCGTCAGATGGAGAGATGGTCAGATCGTCTGGAAGGGCTCGAAAGGGTACGCCAAACAGTGGGTTACGAGGCGACCTTGCAGCGCGGCTATGCGGTCGTGCGCGGCGATGGCGATGTGGTGACAACGCGGGCGGCGGCAAAGAAGGCGGCGTCGCTGGAAGTGCAATTTGCCGATGGGCGTCTGGAGATCGGTGCAGCGGCAAAGGCCAAAGGGTCTGCCAAATCTGCCAAGACAACACCGGAGCAAGGCTCTCTCTTTTGAGCGCAGCGTCAACTGGCGCAGGATCAAGCCCCTTGGGCCGCCTGGCCTTCGCCCGCAGCCCGATATCCAATTGCCGGAAGTCTTGGAGAGGGAGGCCCAACCGGGGTATCACGAAGGCGTTCTGTCACGCGGTAGCGCTCAAACGCCCACGTCGGGCCCCAAGCACATCAACGGCTCCGGGCTCTTGCGCACCTCGTACAGTTCGGTCTGGTTGGGATCGTTTTGAAACCGCGCCGTCAGCCCACCCGCGCTGATCTCAAAGCTCCAGCATTGCGGCACGGGTTGATCCTCATAGACGAAACAGATCATGTCGCCTTCTTCATACCACTCCCCTTCCTTGCACTTTCCGTCAAGGAAAGTCCAACGAACCCGGCGGTTTGGCAGGTATTCTTCAGCCCCGTAGGGCTCCCCGTCCGAGGCGAAATAGAAGGTTTTGCCCTGCGTATAGTCGTCAAATTCCTCCGCGCTCATCGCGAAGGCGGGGCTCGACGATATCAAAAGCGCAACCGCGCTATGAAGGATGGCCTTGTGCATGCGTGGATTGTGCCAGATGCGCACCGGGCTTACCACTGCCATTTCGCCCCACAGGCCGGGCCTTGCCGATCTCGCCCGGGGTCGCGCTCCAGGCATCGCAGAGCGGGTTCATCAGCCGGAACCAGATCTTGGGCACCAACGCGATCACCCCCATGATGGGCAGGGCATAGGGCAGGTACGGCATGTCTTCGGGATCAAGCCGCAAGGCCGGGTAGTCCTTCTGCGGGCTCATATGGTGGTCAGAATGGCGCGGGGCGTTCACCATCAGAAACGACGAAAACACATCCGGTGCGTTCCACGAATGCTGTGGCCCCACCGGTTCCAGCCGCCCATCGGGCAACCCGTGCCGCCGCAAGCCATAATGCTGCACGTAATCTGACATGAGGATCTGGATCTGCGCATGGGCCATAATCGACAGGAACACCCCCACACCCAACGCGCCAAAGCCGGCCCACACCGCGCCAAGCTCCGCAATCGCCCCGCCGACATAAAGCACGAAAGGATGGCGATAGACCGGCTTGCCCGCACGTCTGCGCCGTTCGGTTTCCGTCTCCAGTGCCAAACGGAAAGACTGTCGCGTCACGCGCGACATGTAGCGGTAAAAATTCTCTCCGCGCGGGGCCGAATTGGGATCCCGATCACTGCCCACATGGACATGATGGATCAAGACATGTGCGCTCGCGTGATGACCGGCAAGCATGGAGGTGTAAATCCACTGTCCAAACCACCGCATCCATCGCGCGCGTTTGTGGATCAACTCATGCGCGACCGGGTGCGATATCTGGCCAAATATCAATCCTACCCCCGCAGCCAATGCCACGCGCTCGGATACTTCCAACCCGCTCGCACCCGCAACGCCCCAAAGTCCCGCCCCCAACAGGGCAAAATGTGCCAGCCCCAACACGATCAACAGCGCATCGCTGGCCGGAAACTCCGCGTCCGGGGCCGCATTTTCGGATTGCGCCGCGATCAGGCGATCCATGCACGTCACCAGTGCCGTCATATACAGCAAGGCACCCCACGCCCACGCACCGCCAAGTATCGCCGCTGCGGCCACCAGAAGGCAGGGCAAAAGTGTAATGATCGCAAAACGCATCACGGGCGGCAGGCCTCATTGGAATTTGCCCGTATTGGACGGGCCACGACAGTCATGAAATGAAGTGAAGACGCTACTGCAACCTTTGGGTCTTTTTGGGGTTTTTTCGGGATGCGTGTAAAGAAACCCGGGATAATACAACCCTGCGTTTATTGCGTTTTTCCACACTACCCCATGGGTCGATAAAATGACGGGTCGCTGCGAAACCCGCGAACGTCCTGCCCGAATCGCCGCGCGCCAAAACTTGCTGGATGCATCACTGCTCTTCCATCCGGGCCGCGCGCATTATACGTGGGATGCATGAAGGCCGGAGGGCGCGCAGGTGTCGTTTTTCAAGAAGCTCAAAGACAAGCTGTTCAAGTCGTCATCGAAAATCGATGAGGGACTCGACGCGATCGTGGAAGATGGCGGTGTTGAGGAGGTGGCAGAGACCACATCCGAGCCAGACCCGGAGCCAGCCCCGCAGCCTGAGCCTGAACCCGAACCTGAGCCTGAACCCGAACCTGAGCCGGAGCCCGCACCGGAGCCAGAGCCTGAGCTCGAACCTGAGCCCGCACCGGAGCCAGAGCCAAAATCTGAGCCGGAGCCCGAACCTGAACCGGAGCCCGAACCTGAGCCTGAGCCAGAGCCCGAGCCACAGCCCGAACCTGAGCCAGAGCCCGAGCCCGAGCCACAGCCCGAACCTGAACCGGAGCCAAAACCTGAGCCGGAGCCCGAACCTGAACCGGAGCCCGAACCTGAGCCTGAGCCAGAGCCCGAACC